>JAJZQW010000028.1 GCA_021802985.1 Acidobacteriota bacterium
GTGGGGTCCCGGCGGTAATCTGGAGGTTCTCCACAGGAGCGTCCCCATGGCCCAGGTCACCCTCAAAGGCAATCCCCTCCACACCTCCGGCGAGTTGCCGAAGGCCGGCACCGCCGCCCCCGCCTTCACCCTGGTGAAGACCGACCTCTCCGAAGTGTCCGCCAGGGACCTGGCCGGCCAGCGGGTGGTGCTGAACATCTTCCCCAGCCTGGACACGCCCACCTGCGCCGCCAGCGTCCGGGCCTTCAACGTGCGGGCCAACGAGAAGCCCAACACCACGATCCTCTGCATCAGCGCCGATCTGCCCTTCGCCCAGAAGCGCTTCTGCGCCGCCGAGGGCCTGGACAAGGTGGTGCCGGCCTCCACCTTCCGGAATGCCGACTTCGGCAAGGCCTACGGCACCACCCTGGTGGACGGCCCCCTGGCCGGCCTGCACGCCCGCGCCGTCGTGGTGCTGGACGAGCAGGGCAAGGTCATCCACACCCAGCTGGTGCCCGAGATCGCCCAGGAGCCCGACTACGCGGCGGCCCTGGCCGTCCTGTAGCCGCAGCCCACCCCGCGTGCGGCCTCCCGCCCGGGAGGCCGCGCCGTTTCAGGGGCTCACTCCGCCTGGAACGCCGTGGCGGAGGCCTTGAGGCCCTCGGCCACGCCCACCAGCTCCCGGGAGGTGTGCACCAGCTCCGGAGCCGTGTTGGCGAGCTGCGCGGCGGCCAGCTGCACGGCCTGGGCCGCGGCCAGGCTGGCCTCCATGCGCCGGCTCACCTCCGTGCTCACCTTGGCCTGGTTCTCGGCGGCCTGGTGGATCTCCCCGGCGGCGAGCTCGATCTCCCCCAGAGCCCCGTCGACCGTGGCCATGGCGGCCACCATCGCCTCCACCCGGGCGGCTCCGGCCTGGAGCGCCGACCGGCTGGCCTCGACCAGTCCGGACACCTGGGCGGCGGCCTTCTCGCTCTGGAGGCTGATCTGGTGCAGCTTCAGGGCCGTGTCCGGCTCCCGGGGCCCCTCCAGGATCTGGCGACCGGACTGCGCGAGGGACTGGATGGCCTGGATGGACTGGACGGCCTGGCCGGTGCGTTGGACCACCTCTTCGAGCGCGCCCACCACCGCCTGGGCCTGGCGCGCGGTCTCGCGCACGCGGCTGCCCGCATCGCGGCCCCCCGCCAGCATGTCCTCGAGGCTGGCCTGCACCTGCAGCACGGAAGCCTGGAGCTGCGTCACGGCGGAGGCCACCTCCTCAGAGGCCTCCCGCTGCACCCGGGCGCTCTGGGCCAGCTGCCCCGTGGCCGCGGAGACCTGGCCGGCATGGGCGGAGAGGGCCTCGGCACCGCCGCCCAGCCGCCCGGCGTGGTGCTGGAGACCCCGCACCAGCTCCCGCAGGCGGGCGCTCATGGCGTTGAAGGCCCGGGTCATGCGGCCCGTCTCGTCGTAGCTGTGCACGGGCAGCTGGATGCGGAGGTCGCCCCCCTCCATGCGGGCCATGCCCTCGGCCAGCTCCTGGAGGGGCTCGGTGATGAGCACCGTGGCGCGCCAGGTCCAGGCCAGCACCAGGAGGCCAAACAGCCCGAAGCCGCCCACCAGCAGCCAGCGCCGCACGCCGGCGCTGGCCTCGAACCCGCGGGCCTCCGCCTGGAGATCCCTGCCGAACCGGTCCTGCACGCCCTTCAGGGCGGCCAGGCGGGCCTCGGCCACCCGCGACCAGACCGGGAGATCCTGATTCAGGCTGCCCGCGCGGGCGGCCTCCTCCAGATGGGCGAACTCCGGTGCGAAGCTCCCCGCCATGGCGGCCTGGTAGTCCGCCCGGGTCGACGCCGGGGCGGCCGCGAGGAAGGCCGACTCCTGGGCCTTCCGGGCCGCCGCGGCCTCGTCCAGGCGTTCGACCTGGTCCACCTCGAAGGCGCCCTGGGCGAAGGCCTGGGAGATGATGGCCTGCTCCAGCCCGGCGGATTCCTTGGCCTGCAGCAGGTTCGCGAAGGCGCGGAGCTGCCCTTCCAGGGGCGTGCCCGCGGCGGGGAGCAGCAGCCGCTCCTCCAGCTGCAGCAGGCCCTCCACCTCGCGGTGGTAGCCGTCGATGACGCCGGTGCTCCCGGGCCGGTCCGCCCGCTGGCGGAGCTGGCCCAGCCCCCCCAGGTCCAGGGCCGACCGGGGCAGCATGGCCTTCAGGCCCGGATCCGTCCCCGCCAGGGCGGCTTCCAGGGTCCGCACCTGGCGGTCGGTCTCCTCCCGGGCCTGGGCCACATCCCCCTGGCGGGAGGCGCCCTTCGGGCCCCGGGACAGGGCGGTGGCATCGGATTCCGCCTGGAGGGCCTGCGCCAGATCCCCCACGGCCCCCGACACGGCCGAAGCCGCCCGCACCCGCTGCAGGCGGTCCAGCAGCCGGGTCTGCTGGGCCACCTGGAGGCCCGAGAGCAGGCCTCCGCCGACGACGGGCAGGAGCACCAGGCCCAGCAGCTTGATGCGGATCCGCACGTGGATGAGGTCGAAGATCATGGGGCACCGGGAGGGGCGAAAGCCCCCACCAGTGTGCAGGGTGGCGGGCCGCGGCCAATGCCTGTCAGGACTGGATTTGACTCAGATCACCATTGAGCCTTTTTTACCATGCGCCTTCACCGGATGCGGTCCATCCGCCGCAGGCCGGGCACCCGCCAGGCCGTGACCCCCACCACGAGGAGGGTCATGCACCCCCCGAACACCACGGAGGGGATGAGCCCCAGGAGCCGCGCGGCGACGCCGCTCTCGAAGGCGCCCAGCTCGTTGCTGGAACCGATGAAGATCTGGTTCACGGACGACACGCGGCCCAGCATGGCGTCCGGCGTGAGGGTCTGCAGCAGGGTGGCCCGCAGCACCACGCTCACGCTGTCCACGGCCCCGGCGGCGGCCAGGATCAGCAGGCTCAGGACGAGGCTGCGGCTGAGGGCGAAGGCGATCATGGCGACGCCGAACCCGGCCACGCAGAGGAGGAGCGTCCGTCCCGCCCGTCGCATCGGCCCCAGGTGGGCCAGCGCCACGCCCATGAGCACCGAGCCCACCGCGGGCGCGGCCCGGAGGGCGCCCAGGCCCTGGGGCCCCGTCCGCAGCACATCCTTGGCGAAGATCGGCAGCACCGCCACGGCCCCGCCGAAGAGCACGGCGAAGAGATCCAGGCTGATGGCCCCCAGCAGCAGCTTCTCGGAGCGGACGAAGCGGATCCCCTCCGCCAGGCTCGCCAGCACCGACCCGCCCCGGGCCGCCGCAGGCCGCGGTACGCGCCGCACGGGCAGCAGGGCCAGGAAGCCCAGGGCGAGGAGGACCATCACGGTGCCGTGGGCGATCACCGGCCCCTTCCAGGCATAGAGCAGGCCGCCGAGGGTCGGCCCCACCACCATGCCCGTGTGGAAGACGGAGGAGCGCCAGGAGGCGCCGTTGGCGTAGAGGTCCCGGGGCAGCAGCTGGGTGCCGAGGGCCGTGCTGGCCGGCCGGTAGAAGGCCCGGACGATGCCGGTGAGGAAGATGACGCCGTAGATGGGCCAGACGGCGCGGGCCAGCGGGCCCGACCGGGAGTGCCAGGTGAAGCTCCAGAGCAGGGCCGAGCAGAGGGCGAGGCTCAGCAGCGAGGCCAGGCAGATGCCCCGGCGGCTCACCCGGTCGGCGGCATGGCCGCCGAAGAGGGCCAGGCCGAGGAAGGGCAGCGCCTCGGAGAGCCCCACCAGGCCCAGGGCCAGCGCATCGCCCGTGCGGGCGTAGACCTGCCAGCCCACCACCACGCCCTGCATCTGGAGGCCCAGCGTGACCAGCCCCAGCGAATGGATGAACCACCGGTAGTCCGGATCCCGCAGGGCGGCGTAGGGATCGTGCGGGGCCTCGCCCCCCTCAGCCACGCGGCCCGCCTCCCGCGGGAATCGGGTGCTGGGCGGGGGAGATCGGATCGGCGGGCGTCACTCGTACCTCAAGGCGTCGATGACATTCAGTCTCGCAGCCTTGAGGGCCGGCAGGAATCCCGCCACCACGCCGACCGCGCCGCTGAAGCCCAGCCCCAGCGCCACGGCCCAGGTCTCCACCACCGCCGGGATCTCGGCGCGCTGGAGGATGGCCACGGCCGTCGCGGCGACCCCGACGCCCAGCGCTCCGCCCAGGATGGAGAGGACGACGGCCTCGGTGAGGAACTGCCACAGGATGCTGTGCTGGGTGGCCCCCGCGGCCCGCCGCAGGCCGATCTCCTGGGTCCGCTCCGTGACGCTCACCAGCATGATGTTCGAGATGCCGATGCCCCCCACCACCAGCGAGATGCTGGCCGCGACGGCCAGCAGGGTCGTGAGGATGCCCGCCTGCTGCGTCTGCATCTGCACGATGTCGTCCTGCTTCCGGATGTGGAAGGGGTTCTCCTCCTGGGCCGGCACCTTCAGGTGCTGGCGGAGGAGGGCCGTGATCTCGGCCTCGGCCAGTTCGGATTCCCCCTCGTGGGCGCTCACCATGATCCGCTGGATGGTGTTCCGCCCCATGACCTTCCGCATGACCGTGGTGTAGGGCCCCACGACGAGGTCGTCCTGGTCCCCGAACATGCCCGCACCCTTCTTCTCCAGCACCCCCACGATCTGGAAGGGCAGGTTGCCGATGCGGAGGGTCTGGCCCAGGGGCTCCTCGCCGTTGGGGAAGAGGTTGGCCTGCACCGTCTTGCCGATGACGCAGACCTTGGCCTGGCCGCGCACCTCGGCGTCCGTGAAGAACCGCCCCTTCTCCAGCTCCCAGCCCCGGATCTGGAGGAACTCCGGGCCCGTGCCCTGGATCTGGCTCAGGTAGTTGGCGTTCTGGTACACCACGGGCCGGGTGGTGGAGACCTGGGGGGTGGCCGCGTGGACGCTGGAGGCCGCGAGCTCCCGCTGGATCAGCCCGGGGTCGTCGTCCTTCAGGATCGCGGCACTGCCCAGGGCCTGGGGACCGTGGTGGGTGTGCGTCCCCGGCGCCCCGGGGAAGATGGTCAGCATGTTCGAGCCCATGTTGCGGATGATGGCGATGGAGGCCCGCTTGGAGCCCTCCCCGATGCCGATCATGGCGATGACCGCCCCCACGCCCACGATGATCCCGAGCATGGTGAGGAACGCCCGGGTCTTGTTCCGGGTGATGGCAAAAAGGGCGAGTTTGAGGAATTCCAGCAGAGCCAAGGTTCACCCCCTACCGGACCCGAGGGATTGCAACGGGGCCTCGCGCATCGCCGTCGGCGATACCGGGAGAAAGGGCTGGCTTCAGGGACTCGAACAGGGCCATGGCCGGCCTCCCGTCCAGGAGTGGTCCCCTCCATTATCGATCCCAGGGGAGGCCAGGCCAGCGTGCAATCACTCGTAGCGGAGCGCGTCGATCACATCCAGGCGCGCGGCCTTCACCGCCGGCAGGAAGCCCGCCACCACGCCCACGACGCCACTGAAGCCCAGCCCCAGGACCACGGCCCAGTTCTGGACCACCGCGGGAACCTGGAAGCGCTGAAGGATGAGGATGGTGGTGAAGGCGAAGGCGACCCCGATGAACCCGCCCAGGATGGCCAGGACCATCGCCTCGGTGAGGAACTGCCAGAGGATGCTCCGCTGGGTGGCGCCCAGCGCGCGGCGGATGCCGATCTCCCGGGTCCGTTCCGTGACGCTCACCAACATGATGTTGGAGATCCCGATGCCGCCCACCACCAGCGAGATGCTGGCGGCCACCGCCAGGAGGGCCGTGAGGATGCCCGCCTGCTGGGTCTGCATCTGCACGATGTCGTCCTGCTTCCGGATCTGGAAGGGACTCTCGTCCTTGGGCGTGAGCTTCATGCGCTGGCGGAGGAGGGCCGTGATCTCCGCCTGGGCCAGTTCGGCCCGCCCCTCCTGGGCGCTCACCATGAGCCGCTGGATCTTGTCCCGGCCCATGATCTTCCGCATCACGGTGGTGTAGGGTCCGACGATGAGGTCGTCCTGGTCGCCGAACATCCCGGCGCCCTTCTTCTCCAGCACGCCCACCACCTGGAAGGGGAGGTTGCCGATGCGGATGGTCTGGCCCACGGGATCCTCCCCGTTGGGGAACAGGTTGGCCTGCACCGTCTTGCCGATGACGCAGACCTTGGCCTGGCCGCGGACCTCGCCCTCCGTGAAGAAGCGGCCCTCCTCCATCTCCCAGCCCCGGATCTCCGGGAACTCCGTGTTGGTGCCCTGGATCTGGGTCATGTAGTTGTAGTTCTGGTAGATCACGGGGCGGCTGGTCTGCACCACGGGCGAGGCGGCCACGACGCTCGAATCCGACAGCTCCTGCTCGATGAGGGGGGCGTCCGATTCCAGCAGGATGTCGGCACTGCCCATGGCCTGGGGGCCGAACCGCCCCGTGCCCTGGCCCGGGAAGATGAAGAGCATGTTGGAGCCCATGTTCCGGATGAGGGCGATGGAGGCCTGCTTCGAGCCCTCCCCGATGCCGATCATGGCGATCACCGCCCCCACGCCCACGATGATCCCGAGCATGGTGAGGAACGCCCGCATCTTGTTCCGGGTGATGGCGAACAGGGCAAGCTTCAGGAACTCGAGCAGCGCCACGGTGCCTCCTCAGCCGATCACGAGAGAGGACAACGGCGTCTCGCGTATCGCCGCAGGCGATGCCGAGAAGAGGGCAAGCTTCAGGAACTCAAGCAGAGCCACGATCCACCCCCTACCGGGCCCAGGACATTGCAACGGCGTCTCGCGTATCGCCGCCAGGCGATACCGAGAGGAGGGCAAGCTTCAGGAATTCGAGCAGGGCCACGGCGCCTCCCCTGGCCTAGTGCATGCCGCGGGGGCCGCCCAGCGGCCTCGCGCCATTGGACGCGGCCTTGGCCTCCTCCACGCCCACGAGCACGGCCTGGCCTTCCCGGAGGCCCTCGCCGCTCACCTCCGTGAACTGGCCGTCGGAGATGCCCGCCTTGACGGGGATGGCCTTGGGCTTGCCGTTCTCCAGGATCCAGACGTGATCCTCCCGCCGCGCCACCATCCCGCTGGCCGATCCACCGGACCGCTGCACGGGCCTGGCCTGGGCGCCGCCCGGACGGCCCGAGGCCTCGGGCTTCTTCTCATCTTTCATGAAGGCCGCGGGGTTGAACCGCAGGGCGGCGTTCGGCACGCGGAGGACATCCCTGCTCTGGTGGGTCAGGATCGTCACGTTGGCCGTCATGCCGGGCCGCAGGGCGAGGTTGCCGCTGAACGTGGGACCGCCCACCAGGCCGGCGCCTCCCGGGGTGCGGGCGGCGGCCAGGCGGTCCGCGGCGTTGCGCGGCGAGGCCGGGGCCGCCGCCTTGGCCCGCTCGGCCATGCGCGCCTTGAACCGCGCCAGGAATTCCGCCTTGGTGGTGCCCTCGGGCAGCCGGTCCTTGGCCCGTTCCCAGGCCTTCTCGGGATCCGTCTCAGCGGGGCCCTGGGGATGCTCCGAGCCCGGCAGGGGTTCGTTGGGGACCTCCATCACCACGTTGTAGGTCACCACGTTCGAGTTGGTGATGGGCTCCAGGCGCACCTGGCTCACGATGGCCATGAACTGCTTCTCCGGCAGGCTGTCCACCGTGAAGAAGGCCCGCTGGCCCACCTTCACCTGGTCGATGTCCGACTCGTCCACGGAGATCTGGACCTTCATCTTCGAGAGATCCTGGGCGATCTGGAACAGGTTGGGCGTGCTGAAGCTGGCGGCCACGGTCTGGCCCACGTCCGCCAGGCGGGAGATGACCACCCCATCCACCGGGGCCGTGATGTTGCAGTACCCCAGGTTCGCCTTGGCCCGATCCACCGTCGCCTTGGCGGACACGAGGTTCCCCTTGGCCGTCTTCAGGGCCGTCTCCTTGGTATCGAGATCCTGGTCCGCCAGCAGCTTGTCGGCAGCCAGGCGCTTGCTCCGGTCATAGTCCGCCTGGGCGTAATCGTAGGCCGCCTGGGCCCGGAGGAGGCTGGCCTGGGCGTCCTGGAGCTGGATCTGCCAGATGGTGGGATCGATCTGGGCGATAAGCTGGCCCTTCTTCACCAGGCTGTTGTAGTCCACGTAGAGGGCCGAGATCACGCCGGAGACCTGGGTGCCCACGGCCACCTGCACCATGGCGTTGACGGTACCCGTGGCACTGATGCGCTGGGTGACGTTGCCCTTGTCCACCTTGACCGTGCGCCACCGCACCTCGTCCTTGGGCTTGGCCGCGAAGTAGGTCGCCACGCCGACCACCGCCAGGAGGCCGCCCCCGAATCCGATCCACGTCTTCCGCTTCATGGCGCCGCTCTCCCGATTTCAAGGGCCGGGTGGGGCCCGACCCTACACCATTGCATAACGATGTATGGATGGCCCGGGGCGTGATCCGGTTGAGGCTGGATCGAAAAAACTACCGGAGCAGCCCCAGACCCTCCGACAGGGCGCGATGGGCGAACCCATCGGCCAGGAAGGCCTGCACGAACCCGCCGACCAGCACGATGGCGGCGGACACCAGCACCGTGGCGCCGGCCAGGGGGGCATGCACCGCGGGCCGGTCCGAGGCCAGGCGCTCGGCCTCGGCACTGGGGGCCTGGAGGAAGAGGGCCACCAGGAAGCGCAGGTAGTAGTAGGCGCTCACCAGGCTCGCCAGGACGCCGAGGATGGCCAGGCCGACATGCCCGGTCCCCACCAGCTCCTTGAAGATCATGTACTTCCCGTAGAAGCCGCCCATCGGGGGGATGCCCGCCAGGCTCAGCATGAACACGGCGGCGGCGAAGCCCATGGCCGGCCGCTTCCAGCCCAGGCCCCGCAGGTCCTCGAAGGTGGTCTTCTCGCCCACCAGGCCGAACACCGTCAGGAGGCCGAAGGCCCCCATGTTCATGGCCAGGTAGATGACGAGGTAGAACAGCACGCCGGTGTAGGCGGCCGGGGTGCCCGCCACGAAGCCCAGCATGAGGTAGCCGGCGTGGCTGATGCTGGAGTAGGCGAGCATGCGCTTGACGTTGGTCTGGACCAGGGCCGTGAGGTTGCCGATCACCAGGGTGAGCACCGCCAGGATGGCCAGGGCCGCCTGCATGCGGACCCCCACGGCCCCCATCCCCGCGAAGCTGACGGGGAAGATGCGGAGGAGGGCGATGAAGGCCACGCCCTTGGTGGCCACGGACATGAACCCGGCGATGGGGTGGGGCGAGGCCTCGTAGGCGTCCGGCGTCCACTGGTGGAAGGGCGCGGCGGACACCTTGAAGAGGAAGCCCAGCAGGAGGAGGGCCGCGCCGGCCAGGACCATGGGATCGGCCGCCAGCCCCTGGGCCCGGATCGACAGTGCCGCGGTGGTGAGGTCCAGGCTGCCGCTCATGCCGTAGAGCAGCACGCCGCCCATGAGGAAGCAGCTGGACGCCACCGCGCCGGTGAGGAAGTACTTCATGCCGCCTTCGGCGCCCTCGGCCCGGTGCCGGACCGTGGCCACCAGGGAATAGAGAGGCAGGCTGAACAGCTCGAGGCCCAGGAACAGGACCAGGAAATTCGTGGTGGCCGTGAAGAGCATCATGCCCGTCACGGAGAAGAGCAGCAGGGAGAGCGTCTCCCCCTTCACCCAGCCCTCCTGGTGGAAGTGGTCCCAGGACTGGAGGATGGCCATGGCCGCGGCCACGAGCACGAAGATGCCGGAGAACTGGGCCAGGCGGTCCATGTGCAGCTGGTGGAAGCCGGGCTGGGCGCCCGCCTTCCAGAGGTCGGTGATGAACCAGAAGCCCGCGGCCACCGCCGCCAGGGCCACCAGGTACATGGCGGCGCGGATCCACTTGGTCGTGGCCTGGTCCCGGTCGAGGGCCATGAGGGGGATCAGGCAGGCGCCGAGCGCCGGGAAAAGCAGGGGCAGCAGGGCCGCCCACTCGGTCGGGGTGATGCTCATGGATGCACCTCGTGGGAGGCGGGAACGTGGCCCTCGGCGGTGGCCTCGAGGGCACCGGGCGCCGGGGCGGCAGGCAGGATCAGGGGCCGGATGGCCGGGGCGTTCGCATCCTTCAGCAGCGCCGTCACGGGAGCCTCGCTGGCGGCCACGAAGGTCCGGGGATGGATGCCCATCCAGAGGATGAGTACCACGAGGGGCAGCATGACGGCGATTTCGCGGGGATTCAGGTCGCTGTGCAGGTGCTGGGTGCCGCTGTCCTCATCGGGATTCACGGGGCCCCAGAAGACCCGCTTCACCATCCACAACATGTAGACGGCGCCCAGCACCACGCCCAGGGTCGCGACGATGGCATAGGCCCGGCCCCAGGCGAAGCCGGAGAGGAAGGTGCCGTTGAGGATCCAGAACTCGCCCACGAACCCGTTGGTGAGGGGCAGGCCGATGGAGCTGAGGGTCACGATCAGGAAGAAGGTCGTGAAGATGGGCATCTTCGTGGCCACGCCGCCGAAGTCGGCGATCATGCGGGTGTGGGCCCGGTCGTAGACCATGCCCACCAGGAGGAAGAGCGCGCCGGTGCTGATGCCGTGGTTGAGCATCTGGAGCATGGCCCCCTGGGTGCCGATCACCGTCATGGAGGCGAGCCCGAGCATCACGAAGCCCATGTGGCTGACGGAGGAGTAGGCCACCAGCTTCTTGATGTCCCGCTGCACCATGGACACCAGGGCGCCGTAGATGATGGCGATGACGCTCAGAAGCGCGAGGGGCTTGGCGTAGTGGATGGCCGCCTGCGGGAACATGGGAATGGCGAAGCGGATGAAGCCGTACCCGCCCAGCTTCAGCAGCACGCCGGCCAGGATGACGGAACCGGCCGTCGGCGCCTGGACATGGGCGTCCGGCAGCCAGGTGTGGAGCGGGAAGAGGGGCACCTTGATGGCGAAGGCCACGGCGAAGGCGATGAACAGCCAGCACTGGGTGGCGAAGGGCAGTGCCGAGGCCGCCTGGGCCATGACCGCCGGCGCGAAGCTCCCGGCCTTGCCTGCCAGGAAGAGCAGGGCCACCAGCCAGAGCAGCGAGCCGCTCAGGGTGAAGAGGAAGAACTTGTTGGCGGCGTAGCGGCGTTCATCGCCGCCCCAGACCCCGATCATGAAGTACATCGGGATGAGCATGGCCTCCCAGAACAGGTAGAAGAGGAGGAGATCCTGGGCCACCAGGGCGCCCAGCATGCCCGTCTCCAGCAGGAGGAACAGGGCCGCGAAGGTGCCCGTGCGGTCCTTCAGGCTGTTCCAGGTGCCCAGCATGGTCAGCGGCACCAGGAAGGTCGTCAGCAGGACCAGCCAGAGATTGAGGCCGTCCACGGCAAGCGCGTAGTCCACCGGCAGACCCACGATGGTGAACCAGGGGGCGTGCTCGGCGAGGGGGGCGGAGCCCGGGGCCCGGCCGAGGAGCCAGGCGATGCTGAGGACGAAGACGGCCAGGGCCGCCAGGAACCCCAGCAGGCGGGTGAGCTTGCCCACCGATTGCGGCAGGGCCATCAGCAGCAGGCCGAGCAGAGCCGGCGCGAAGACCAGGAAGGTGAGGGGATGGGAGTTCAGCCAGGTCATCGCCCCACCTACTTCAGGAAGACATACAGGAGGACCGCGGCGCCCAGGGCCATGCTGAGCGCGTAGTTGCGCACCCGGCCGGTCTGGAAGAGGGCGGTGAAGTCCCCGGCGACCCGGGCGAGGGCCCCCGGCAGGTTCACGCCCACGCCGTCGATGATGATCACGTCGAAGAGCTTCCAGAGCAGGTTGCCGAACCAGCGGATGGGCCCGAGAAGCACCAGCTCCACGCCCTCATCCACGTAGTACTTGTTCAGCAGCACCTTGTGGATGAGCGGGAACTTCGCCGCCCGCGCCTCGGCCACGGCCAGGCCGTTCCGGTAGGTGGCGTAGCCGAACCAGGCGAAGCCCAGGCCCAGCACGGTGGACACGGAGGCCAGGACCAGGGCCAGCTGGGCGCTCCCGTGCTCCCCGTGGGCTCCGTGCAGCTGGCCGTAGGTGACGGCGGAGGCCAGCCACTCCTCGATCCGGAAGTCGCCGCCGAAGGCCTTGGGCCAGCCCAGCCAGACCGCCAGGAGGGACCCCACGGCCAGCACCACCAGGGGCATGGTCATGGTGGCCGGGCTCTCGTGGGCGTGGTCGTAGGCGTGGTGGTCCCGCGGCTCGCCCAGGAAGGCCAGGGTGAAGAGGCGGAGCATGTAGAAGGCCGTGCAGCAGGCCGCGATGACGCCGATCACCCAGAGGGCCGGGCTCTTGAGGTAGGCCAGGTAGAGGATCTCGTCCTTGCTGGCGAAGCCCGAGGTGCCGGGGAAGCCGATGATGGCGAGGGTGGCCGCCAGCATGGTCCAGAACGTGAGGGGCATCTTCGACTTGAGGCCGCCCATCTTGAAGAGGTCCTGCTCGTGGTGCATGGCGTGGATCACGCTGCCGGCGCCGAGGAAGAGGAGGGCCTTGAACCAGGCGTGGGTGAAGACGTGGAAGAAGCCCGCCGCGAAGCCCGAGGCGCCCAGGCCCAGGAACATGTAGCCGAGCTGGGAGACGGTGGAGTAGGCCAGCACCTTCTTGATGTCGCGCTGCACCAGGCCGATGGTGGCCGCGAAGAGGGCCGTGGCCGCGCCCACCCAGGCCACGACATCCATGGAGATGGGGGCCAGGGTGAAGACCGGCGCCAGGCGGCAGATCATGTAGATGCCGCTGGTGACCATGGTGGCGGCATGGATGAGGGCGCTGACGGGCGTGGGGCCCGCCATGGCGTCCGGCAGCCAGAGGTAGAGGGGAAGCTGGGCGCTCTTGCCCGTGGCGCCCACGAAGAGCATCAGGGTGGCGAAGGTGAGGATGCCGAAGCCCGCCTCGGGGGCCATGTGGCCAGCCTTCGTGAGGATGTCGCCCACCGTCAGGGTGCCGAAGGCGGCGAAGAGCACCATCATGCCGATGGCCACGCCCAGGTCGCCCACCCGGTTGGTGAGGAAGGCCTTGAGGCCGGCATCCGGGGCGAAGTCGGTCTCGTAGTAGTAGCCGATGAGCAGGTAGGAGCAGAGCCCCACGCCCTCCCAGCCCACGAACATCAGGGGCAGGCTGGAACCCAGCACCAGGGTGAGCATGAAGAAGACGAAGAGGTTCATGTAGCTGAAGAACCGGCCGTAGCCCTCGTCGTCATGCATGTAACCCACGGAGTAGACGTGGATCAGGAAGCCGATGCCCGCGATCACCAGCATCATGGTGCCGCTCAGGGTGTCGATGACGAAGCCGAAGGGCACGCTCAGGCTGCCCGTGGCCATCCACTCGCCGTAGTCCAGCGCCAGACGGTGGTCGGGAAGGGCCTTCATGGCGAAAAAGGCGGAGATCGCCAGGACCAGGGAGCCGAGCACGGTCCCCAGGCCGACCAC
Organism: Acidobacteriota bacterium; assembly: GCA_021802985.1. GTDB lineage: Bacteria > Acidobacteriota > Holophagae > Holophagales > Holophagaceae > Geothrix. The sequence continues at coordinate 13,236 of JAJZQW010000028.1, forward strand.
CGTGACGGCCCCCTTCCCTGCGCGCTTGCCCAGGATGCCGTTGAAGATCGCGCCCAGGAGGGGGAGGATCGGAATGAGCCAGTAGTACTTGTTCATCGCATCCTCACTGCTTCAGGCTGGCGGTCCGGTCCGAGTCGGTGGTGTCGCGGTGGCGGTAGAGCCCGATGATCAGGGCCAACCCCACCGCGGCCTCGCAGGCGGCCACGGCGATGATGAAGAGGTAGAAGACCGTGGCCTGGAGGTCACCGCCGCGGAACCGGGCGAAGGCCAGCAGGGCCACGTTGGCGGCGTTGAGCATCAGCTCCACGCCCATGAACTGCATCAGCAGCGTGCGCCGCAGGAGCACCGCCGCCAGCCCGATGGCGAAGAGCAGGAGGGCCACCACCAGGTAACCCTGGAGCCCGCCGTGGAGGATCGCGTCCATTCCGGTCATCGTCCGCCCCTCACAGATTCCGCTTGGTCAGCGCGACGGCGCCCACCATGGCCGCCAGCAGCATGAGGCCCGCCACCTCGAAACCCAGGACGTGGCCTTCGAAGAGGGCCGCGCCGACACCCTGCAGGGTCACCGCCGGGGGCATGGCCGCGCCGCGCTCCGCCAGCTGCCGCACGCCCTTCGAGGCCAGCACCAGCGTGACGCCGCCCGCGGCCAGCGCCAGGGCGAGCAGCACGGAGAGCCAGCGCTGGATGGGGTGGCCCACCTCGGCCGCCTCCTCCTCGTGGCTGCTGAGCATCATGATCACGAAGAGGACCAGCACCATGATGGCGCCGCTGTAGACGATGAGCTGGAGGGCTGCCGCCACGGGATTGGCCAGCAGCACGAAGAGGCCGGCGATGCCGAAGAACGCGGCGACCATGAAGAGGCCCGCCACGATGATGTTCTTCTGCAGCAGCATCCCGAGGGCGCCCAGGAGCGTGATGAGGGCAAAGGCCAGGAACATGGCGGCTCCTTACATCGCGATGGCGCGGCGCGGCGCGGAGGGCATCGGATCCTGGGTGATCCGCTCCTTGCCGTCGGCCTCGGCGTAGGTGTTCATCAGGTCCCACTTGCCGTATTGCATGGACAGGCGGTCGTAGGCGGCCACTTCGTAGTCGTTGCGCAGCCAGATGGCGTCCTTGGGGCAGGCCTCCTCGCACATGCCGCAGTAGATGCAGCGGAGCATGTCGATCTTGAAGACCTGGGGCCGCTTCTCCTCGAAGCCCTGCGTGATGTTCAGGTCGCTGAACTCCTCGGCCTCGATGCTGATGCACCGGGCGGGACAGGCCTCGGCGCACATGAAGCAGGCCACGCACTTGATGGCCCCGTCCTCGAAGCGCTTGAGCTCGTGCAGGCCGCGGTAGCCGGCCGGCATCTCCTTCTTCATGTCCGGGTACTGGATCGTGTAGCGCTTGGACGTGCGGGTGAACAGCTGCTTGATGAAGTGATTGAAGGTGATCCCCATGCCCTTCATCACGGGCCAGACGTAGGTGCGGTCCAGCCAGCTCAGCTCGACCTTCTTGACGACGACACCCATGTCCCTCTCCTCAGTGGCCCTGGCTCATGCGCCAGGCGTGGAAGACCAGGTTCACCATGGACAGCGGCAGCATGACCTTCCAGCCCAGGTGCATCAGCTGGTCGTACCGGAACCGCGGCAGCGTCCACCGGATCCACACGAACACCCAGGCGAAGAAGACCAGCTTGAGCACGAAGCTGGTGATCGACAGCGCCACGGTCGGGTTCGCCACGAAGGGCACCTGCCAGCCGCCGAAGTAGAGGGTCGCGATGAGGGCCGAGGCCGTCATCAGGTGCGCGTACTCGGCCAGGGCCAGGAGGCTGAACTTCATGCTCCCGTACTCGGTGTTGAACCCGGCCACGATCTCGCTCTCGCCCTCGGCGAAGTCGAAGGGGAGCCGGTTCGTCTCGGCGAACATGCAGGTGAAGAAGACGATGAAGCCGAGGAAGTGGGGGACGACGTTCCAGTGCCAGGGCAGATGGCCCTGGGCCGCGATGATCTCGGAGGGGTCGTAGCCGCCGGTGGTCATGAAGAGGGCCACCACCGAGAGGCTCATGCCGATCTCGTAGCTCACCATGGCCGCCGAGGACCGCATGCCGCCGAGGATGGCCCACTTGTTGTTGCTGGACCAGGCGGCCACCAGCACCCCGTAGACCGCGAGGCCGCCGATGGCCAGGGGATAGAGCATCCCCATGCCGTTGCCGGGATCCAGCACGGAGAGGTGGTAGACATGGCCGCCGCTGGTGAAGCTCCGGCCGAAGGGGATCACGGCGAAGCCCATCAGGGCGGGCACGAAGGCCAGGAAGGGGGCCAGCCAGAAGAGGGCCTTGTTGGCGTCCGTGGGCGCCAGATCCTCCTTGAAGAAGAACTTGATGCCGTCCGCCAGGAGCTGCTGCAGGCCGATGATCCTGATCCTGCCGAAGATCGCGGCGCGGTTGGGCCCGATGCGGTCCTGGATCATGGCCGATCCCCGGCGCTCCACCCAGGTCCAGACCGAGGCCAGGATCATGACGGCGCTGAAGACGATGACGATCTTCACCACCATCCAGGCGACGGCAGGTGACATGTGAAGCAGGCTCGCGAGCGTGTCCATGGGCGGCTTCCCGGCAGGGCCTCCCGCAAGGACGCCCAACCCATCGAGCCTACCAGACCCCCCGCCTTCCCGACACGAAGGGAAAGAACCGGATCCGGCGCCTTGCGACCTGGGTCACAGCCGGAGGACCCGCAGGTTTCCACGGGTCTGGGAGAAAACGGACGGACCCCCGGTCAGCCCTTGGCCTCCAGCTTGGCCCAGCTGTCCTTCAGCCCCACCGTCCGGTTGAACACCGGCGCCCCTGGGCGGCCGTCCGGATCGGCGCAGAAGTAGCCCAGGCGCTCGAACTGGAACCGGGTGCCCGGGGCGGCCTCCGCCACGGCCGCCTCCACCCGGGCCTCCGTGAGGGCTTCCAGGGAGTCCGGGTTCAGGGTGGCCCGCCAGTCGCCGCCTTCCGGCACGTCCATGGGGTCCTCGGCGGTGAAGAGGCGGTCGTAGAGCCGCACTTCCGCGGGAATGGCGTGGGCGGCAGACACCCAGTGGAGCGTGCCCTTCACCTTCCGGCCATCGGGGGCGTCCCCGCCCAGGGAAGCCGGATCCCAGGTGCAGCGCAGCTCGGCCACCCCGCCGGCGGCATCGCGGACCACCTCCGTGCAGCGGACCAGGCAGGCCCCCTTGAGGCGCACCTCGGCGCCCGGGGCCAGGCGGAACCACTTCTTGGGCGCGTCCTCGCGGAAGTCGTCCCGCTCGATGAGCAGTTCCCGGGTGAAGGGCACCTGCCGGGTGCCGAAGGCCGGGTCATCCGGATGGTTCGGCAGGGACAGCCAGTGGACCTCGCCCTCGGCCATGTTCTCGATGACCAGCCGCAGGGGTCGCAACACCGCCATGGCCCGGGGGGCCTTCTTCTCCAGATCCTCGCGGATGGCGAATTCCAGCAGGCCCACGTCGATCACCGTGTCGCGTTTGGCCACGCCCACGCGCTCGGCGAAGGCCCGCACGCTCTCGGGGGTGTAGCCGCGGCGGCGCAGGCCGCAGATGGTCGGCATGCGGGGATCGTCCCAGGCCTTGACGTGGCCCTCCTGCACCAGGAGCAGCAGGCGGCGCTTGCTCATCACGGTGTAGGTGAGGTTCAGCCGGGCGAACTCGATCTGGCGCGGCAGGGGGCGCTGGAAGAAGCGGCCTTCCCCATCCTGCTCCAGGAACCAGTCGTAGAGCGGGCGGTGGTCCTCGAACTCCAGGGTGCAGATGGAGTGGGTGATGGTCTCGATCGCGTCGGAGACGCCATGGGCGTAGTCGTACATGGGGTAGATGAGCCAGGCGTCGCCCGTGCGGTGGTGATGGGCCCGGCGGATGCGGTACATGAGCGGATCCCGCAGGTTCATGTTGCCGCTGGCCATGTCGATCTTCGCCCGCAGCACGCGGGAGCCATCCGGGAACTCGCCGGCCTTCATGCGGCGGAAGAGGTCGAGGTTCTCCTCCGGGGTGCGGTCCCGGTACGGGCTCGCCTTCCCCGGCACGTGGAAGTTGCCCCGGTACTCGCGGATCTCCGCCTCCGATAGGTCGCAGACGTAGGCCTTGCCCTGCTGGACGAGGTACTCGGCGTAGTCGTAGAGGAACTGGAAGTAGTCCGAGGCGTAGTGCTCGCCCTTCCAGTCGAAGCCCAGCCAGCGGACGTCCTCGCGGATGGAGTCCACGTATTCCACGTCCTCCTTCACCGGGTTGGTGTCGTCGAAGCGCAGGTTCGTGGCGCCGCCGTACTTCGCGCCCAGCCCGAAGTTCAGGCAGATGCTCTTGGCATGGCCGATGTGCAGGTAGCCGTTGGGCTCCGGCGGGAAGCGGGTGAGCACCCGCCCCCCGTGCTTGCCCGAGGCGAGGTCTCCCTCGACGATCTCCTCGATGAAGTGGAGGCTCTTGGGTTCGGGGGCGGAGGGTTCGGCGGGCATGGGGGCTCTCAGGCTGGAACCTTCCAAGATACCCGGGCGGCCGGGATCCCCGAAATGCTCACCCCAGCCCCGCCGCCACCTGGGCGGCCAGTTCCAGGGCCACGGCCCGGGGAAGTCCGCATTGCACGCCCCCCTCGGCTAGGGCCTCCAGGATCACGAACTGGAAGGCGGGGCCGCTGGCGCTGAGGCCGGTCACGGCGTCCATGTGCTTCTCGTCGAGCTCCAGCACGCGGCCCAGGGGCTCGAACAGGCTGCGGGCCAGGGCCATCTGCGTCGGGGTGACGCCCGTTCCAGGCGAGAGCACCGTCATGCCCCGGCGGATGGCGCAGGGCGTGTTGGGCATGGCCCGCACCAGGGGCGTGCCCCCGGGCACCTGGCCCGCCAGGAAGTCGAGGGACACGCCCGCGGCGATGGAGACCAGCAGGGGCCGATGATCCAGGGCCCCGGTCCCGGTCAGTCCCGCCAGCAGGCCCTTCAATTCCCGGGGTTTCACGCAGAGGAGCACCACTTCGGCGGCGCGCACCGCGGCGGCGGGATCCGGGCCAGGAGCCAGACCCAGGGCCTCGGCCCGGGACCGGGCCGCCTGGGGATGGCGCGTGGCCACGCGGATGCGCCCGGCGGGGTAGCCGGAGGCCTCCACGAGCCCGGCGCTGATGGCCTGGCCCATGGTGCCGAATCCGAGGATGGCGAGCTGGGGATGGGGATTCACGGGGCCTCCCTGAAACGAAAAACCCCGCCGGGCGGCGGGGTGGATGACGGGACCTGGATCCAGGTCAGCGTGGCGCGCGTCCCCCCCCCGCACGAGGCGTGCTAGGGCGCGGGAAGGCGGCGGACCGGAGGATCATGGTCCCAGCATAGCCGGTCCACGCCTTCCGAGGGGGAGGGCTACTGGTCCCGGCCCTGGTCCAGGGTCCACCAGGGGCAGTCCGCGAGGTCGGAGACCATGAAGCCCTGGTGGAGCTGGGAGATGCACTGGAAGCGCGTTCCGGCCAGGTTGTGGAAGCCGGTGGTGACCTCGCCGGGGCCGGAACGCACGCCGAAGAAGAACTCGGACTGTTCCAGCCCCAGGCGCAGCACCATCTCCTGCAGGGCCTCGCGATGGTCGATCTCCTCGGGGATCCCCTGGATGACCTGCACCGTCTCCCCCGCGATGATCGTGGGCGCGTAGGCGGCGGTGCCATGGTCCTCCAGCACGGCCAGGGTGATCTGGGTGAACTCCTGGAGATCCATCACAGCCAGCGTTCCAGGCGGGCAGCCACTTCCTCCCTGCCCACGAGCAGGAGCGTGTCGAAGATGCCTGGGCTGACGGGCCGGCCGCAGAGGGCCACGCGCAGGGCCTGGGCCAGGTCCTTGGTCTTGAGGCCGTGGCGCTCGAGGATGGCGTTGAAGCCGGCCTCCAGGCCGTCGTGGGTGTAGTCGGTCAGGGCCCGCACCTCGGCAAGGGCGGGCCGGATCGCCGGGGTCATGAACTTCTCCACGGCCTTCTCGTCGAAGGCGTCGGGCCGCTCGAAGGCGAAGCGCAGGGCCTCGGCCATCTCCACCAGCGACTTGCCTTTCTGGGTGGCCTGGATGGCCGCGCGCTTGAAGTCCTCGGGCTTCCCGGCCCAGCCCTCCGGCATGAAGGGGCGGAGGTGGGGTTCCAGCTCCTGCCAGGCGGCCCGCTGGATGAGCTTCTGGTTCATCCACTGGAGCTTGTCCATGTCGAAGCGGGCGGCGCTCTTCTGGCAGTCGGCCAGGTCGAAGAGCTGGATCATCTGCGCGTCCGTGAGCAGCTCCTCCTCGGCGCTCTCCACGGCCCTGCCGTCGATCTTCGGGGTCCAGGAGAGGCGGGCCAGGGCCAGGCGCACGGCGGAGGGCAGCAGGCCCATGGCCTGGTACTCGGTGATGCTGGTGGCGCCGTGGCGCTTGCTCAGCTTGGCCCCGTCCGCCCCCAGGATCATGGGCACGTGGGCGAAGGCCGGCAGGTCGTAGCCGAATGCCTCGAAGAGCGGGATCTGCTTGGGCGTGTTGTTCAGGTGGTCGTCCCCGCGGATGACGTGGGTCACCTCCATGTGGGTGTCGTCCACCACCACGCAGAAGTTGTAGGTGGGCACGCCGATCTCGCCCGGCGCCTCGCCGGTGCGGGCGATGATCCAGTCATCCAGGCTTTCCGCCGGGAAGCGGGTCTCGCCCTTGATGAGGTCCGCCACCACGATGTCGCCGTCCACCGGCATGCGGAAGCGGATGGCGGCTGGCTGGCTGGCGTCGTGGTGCGCGTCGGCGCAGCCCTTCCCGGCATCCAGCCCCCGGTTGTACTGGAAGACCTTGCCGGCCTCCTCCACGGCCTTCCGGCGCACGTCCAGGGCCTCCTTGGAGCAGCGGCAGTGGTAGGCCAGCCCCTTGTCCAGCAGTTCCTGGATCTTCGCGCGGTAGAGATCCATGCGCTGCATCTGGCGGTAGGGACCGTGGGGGCCCTTCCAGCGCGCGGGATCGCCCACGACCGGGCCCTCGTCCCAGTCCAGGCCGCACCAGGCCATGCCCTCCTCGATGATGCGGATGTTGTCGTCCGTGCTGCGGGAGAGATCCGTATCCTCCACGCGCAGGATGAAGCGGCCCCCGTGCTTCCGGGCGAAGAGCCAGCAGAACAGCGCCGTGCGGACGCCCCCGATGTGGAGCATGCCCGTGGGCGACGGGGCGAAGCGGGTGACGACCTGGCGGGACATGGGGGCCTCGGAACCAAAGCTCCAGTGTGCCCTAATCGGGCTTCAGCCCTCGGTCCTCAGTCCTCGGGCTTCAGTCCTCAGTCAATGCAGGCTTCGGCTCTGCCTGAGGACTGAAGACTCAAGCCTGAAGCCCTACTTGATATAAAGCTTCAGCTTGATCTCCACGGGGGCTTCGCCGCTGAAGAGGCTGCGGTCCAGGACCACGGGGACCTCGACGACGCTGCTGTGGGGCATGTGGGTGGGCTGGGGGGCATGGGCGGCCTGGGCCGCGGCATCCGCAGGGATCTCCTCGATCTCCTCCAGCAGCTCACCGGCGGACAGCTCCTCCACCTCCAGGGGCAGGGTGTGCGTGGGGGCCGCCGGGGCCGGCGCAGGCGCCAGGAAGGCCGGCTCCTCCACCACGCCGCCGCCGTACTTCTCCGCCAGATGCTTGAGCACCAGCCGGGCCACGCCCGTCAGGGTCTCCTTCACGCCTTCGCCCCGCATGGCGCAGGCCTCGAAGGTGGGGGCCCCGAAGAGGTTGATCTCCTGGTCGAGAACGGGCACGGGCAGGGCATTGGGCGTGTCCCGCTTGTTCCACTGGATCACGTGGGGGATCTTCGAGAGTTCCGCGCCCTGCTCCTTGAGGTTGGCGATGAGGTTCTGGAAGCTCTCCTTGTTGCTCTCCAGGGCCGGGGCCTGCGAATCGGCCACGAACACCACCGCGTCCGCCCCGCGCAGCACCAGCTTGCGGGTGGCGTCGTAGAAGACCTGGCCGGGCACCGTGTAGAGCTGGACGCGCGTCTTCATGCCGCGGATCGTGCCCAGCTCGATGGGCAGGAAGTCGAAGAAGAGCGTGCGGTCCGTCTGGGTGGCCAGGGACAGCATCTTGCCCCGCCCGTCCTGGGGCAGGGTGTCATAGACGTGCTGCAGATTGGTGGTCTTGCCGCAGAGGCCTGGGCCGTAATAGACGATCTTGGCCGTCAGCTCCTTTGTGGCTGCATTGAAGAGCACCATGCCCCCTCCACCCTACCGGGATTACCCGCAGGTTGGCGGGTCCACAGCACCCCGTCAAGAAAGAAGCGGCCCGGAGCGGGGCGGCTCTCCTTGCCACGGGCCCGCCGGGTTGCGCTACACTTCCGGCCATCCCCACTCCTTGAGGTTTCCATGGCCAAGCTGCTGGTGCACGAGAGCGCAGGCGTCCGAGAGTTCGAGATCGTGGACAACGAAGTCCACATGGGGCGGGAGCTGGACAACACGCTCCGCCTCCCGGATCCCAGCATCAGCCGCCACCACTGCGTGGTCCGCAAAGTGGCCGGCGGGTACGAGATCCAGGACCTCCAGAGCAGCAACGGCGTCCTCGTGAACGGCAACCGGGTGCAGGCCTCCCCCCTGCGGGACGGCGACCGCATCACCCTCGGCCAGGTCCAGCTCACCTTCCAGGACCCCCGGGCCGAGAACGCCACCGTGGCCATCAACCGCGAGGAGGCCCCCGCGCCGCCGCCCCTGGGCACCGTCCGCATGTCCGCCGCGGAACTGGCCGCCATCCACGGCGGCGCCCCGGCACCCGAACCCAAGGTCGAGCTCCAGGAGCCGGTCCCCCCGGTCGCGGCGGCCCCCAAGCCCGTCCCGCCCGTCCCACCGGTCGCCCCCCCATCCGCCGGGAAGTCCGCTCCCGAATTCGGCCACTTCACCCATGCCGGCACCCAGCCCAATCCCGCGCCGGCCTTCCTCCAGTCCTACCTGCCCCCCCTGCCCGACGACGCCCAGCCCAACGGCGAGCGGGGGGATTTCTTCACCCGCCTCGTGGCCGTGCTCATCGACGTGGCGCCCCTGGTGGCGCTGTGGGTGGTCATCCTCGTCCTCCAGATGCTCCTCGCCTACATCCTCGGCCCAGCCTCCTGCCTGGTGTCGGCCCTCATCGGCCTGCTCCACCTGGTGGCGGCCATCGGCTATGCCTGGTTCTTCATCCCCTGGTGCTGGATCACGTTCGGCGCCAGCCCCGGCAAGAAGATGATGAAGCTGCGGGTCGTGCCCGAGGGCGACCCCCTGGGACGCATCGACGTCACCACCGCGGTGCTCCGCATGGTGGGGCACCTGGTGAACGGCGTGCTCCTGGGCCTGCCGTACCTGATGATCCTCGGCGGGGAGCGAAAGGGCCTGCAGGACATCATCTCCAAGTCCCTGGTCATCAAGGTCGACCGCTGATGGCGGGAGGCATCCCGGAACCGGCGCCCGCGCAAGCGGGCGTCTTCCGTTGGGAGGCGACATGATCCTCACCGGCCGGCAGATCCTCGAGGCCCGGACCCAGGGCCGGATCCGCATCGACCCCTGGAACGATGCCCAGCTCAACCCCAACAGCTACAACCTGCGACTGGGGGAGGATCTGGCGATCTACACGGACCACGAACTCGACATGGCCAGGCCGAACGGCATCGAGTTCCTCAAGATCCCCTCGGAGGGCCTGCTACTCCAGCCCGGAAAACTGTACCTGGGCCGCACCCTGGAATACACCGAGACCCACGGCATGGTGCCCATGCTGGAGGGCCGCAGCAGCGTGGGGCGCCTGGGCCTCTTCGTCCATGTCACCGCGGGCTTTGGGGACATCGGCTTCTGTGGCTACTGGACCCTGGAGATTAGCTGCATCCAGCCCGTGCGCGTCTATGCCGGCGTGGCCATCTGCCAGATCTTCTACCACACCGTCAGCGGCGAGTACGACAGCTACGAGACCGGCAAGTACCAGCGGAACTCCGGCATCCAGCCATCCATGCTGTGGAAGGATTTTACGAAGGAATGAGAATAAGAACACCCCGGGTGAATTCTGGGGCCTATCGCTGACTGCCCTAGGAAGATCTTAGTGAATAGCTCCTAATAAAAGAAATAAAACGGGAAGAAATTGGCCAGACAACATAATAAGAGCTGGTCTCTTGGCCACATCCCAATATTTCACAACAAAAATGAGATTAATTAGTGGAAGCAAGCATACCAAACCCCATTGCGGGCTTTCCTTGAATGCAGTAATAACCAACCAAACCCAACCTACAAGGCTAAGGATTATGCAAAAAATAAATATCATAAGGTCTCCTTGGAGTGATTTGGCGGGGAGCCAATGATGGTGCTAATGGGAGAGGAATTCAATTTGTTTCAAGCATTGAAGTATTGATGATACAAGATTTTAGTGATGACGCGCAGTAAAAGAATTTAATCGATCGAACCAATAAGAGTGGGTTATGAATTGCAAGAAAACATAGAATTTTTAGATGCTATAATAAATTAACCGAATTGTTTATCGAGGGCGCTTTGCCGCCACCAGGAATTCACTCAATTCCAACTGGGCTCCTCGTAACTTATCTGGCCCTTCTGTTGCAGCCAATCCGACCTTTCGCACCAAATTCACCACGGCCACACCTGAAGGGCCATCCAAAATCAGACGCGGCAAGGTATCTGTCCTATCAAGGACCATGCGCGCCTGCTGAGCCATTGGGGAGTCAAGAACTGAAGAGGCAATTTGAGTTTTGGCATGCACGATGGCATTCTTCAGATCAGCATGGTTGTCATAGGTCCTTGTGATCTTTGCCTCAACACCATCTACATGCCTGCCTGCTCCCTGCACCACGGCCCATGATCCGATACAGAAGAGTCCAGCGAAAATATGCGAACCAATTATCCATTTTGTTGTCATTTCCATCGCGAATATGATGGGGAAAACGCTCAGCAACCCCCAGCAAAATGCGAGGAGAAGCAAAGGCCACTGTAAGAGCGCCGAGGCTCGCCCCGACCCTCGCGCCAATTGACCCCAAACAGCCCCAATGGCCACCACCCAGGCAATGATTGACCCGATTAGAGCAAGTATGGTCTCCGAGGCCCGCCAACGTTCACTCGGCAGTGACAAGCCGACGATGAGGAATTCGGCAACGGCGAAAACCAACACCAAGAATGCAGAGTACGTGCGGTTCATTTCATCCCCTTTGGCCCAAACGGCGGTGGCAGCCCGCCCGGATTCTGAAAGGGTGGAGGTTCAGTAGGCATGAACAGGTTTGCCAACGCTGGCACCTGCCCAGCAGGCAACCATCCCGGCATCCCGCTCGTCCACACTGGGGTTTGCGCTGAGAAGGCTCCGGTCGCTACACCCGGCCGAAGTTGTTCGATGGAATATGGCCCTTGCTGTTGGCCATTCAACACCACATAGAACTGCGTCATGGGGGGGGGCGGAGGTTGTACCGGGAAGAATGGGGTGGATGTGGGTTGCGTTTGAAATTGTTGCCCCATAAGGGCTTGGCTCATCTGCCCCATGGCCTGCCCCATTCCAAGACCTACACCGAGGGAAGCAAAGCCTCCCCCTGCGCCCTCGTTGCCGGCGCTGGCCTGTAAGACATCAAATCCCCGTTCCTGTGCGTAATTCGTGCCTTCGATCCGGCGTCTTGCGGCCGCGGCCTTGGCCTTTTTTAATTCCTGAACAGAGCTATCGTCTTCCGGAACCGAAATGGACATGATGCGGAAGGCACGGATTGCGAGACCGAATTCGGCAAAATCCGGTGCATAAGCCTCTTCAAGCGAACGCGACAGATCATCCAGTAAAGTCTCGATTTCCAGTACCCCGATCTTTTCACGCACAATCACTTGTGCAATTCGGGCCTTAATCCGGCTAATCAGAATTCCCTTAAAGTGGCCCTTTAGTGTGTCCTGGTCCATCTTGAGCTTGGTTCCAATAAGTTTATGAACCAATAATCCTGGGTCTTCTATCTGAAGGCCAAATTGTCCGAATGCACGAATGGGCACTACAATCTGATAAACGGGGTCTTCCAACTGTAAGGGGTTCGATGTGCCAAATTTTAGATCTAGTGGTATTGCTTGATTGACAAACCATACTTCGGCCGCGAAAGGCGACTTACCATCGAAGGGCAGATTGATCAGTTTGTTGAGTAGTGGAATGTTCCCGGTCGACAGAGTGTGGCGGCCAGCGCCGAATACATCACAGCGTTGTCCGTTTTTGAATAAAATCGCCGTTTGACTCTCATTGACAATGAGTTGCGTCATTGTTGAAAGTTCAAACTGTGGATGTTTCCATACCACCAAGGATCCAGGGTCATCCCATTTTACATGATCGATTAGCGGCATAGATTTATCCTTTATGGGAAGTCAATGCGATAAATGCTGCCACGACAACGATACCAGAGCCGGTCTAGAATCATCACCAAACCAATCACAACACCATGTTTTTGTAAGGCGATAATTGCGTACTCGGAACAGGTCGGCATAAAAAGACATCGACGACGAACATCCTCTGGCGCATACCTCTGGTAGAGACGGATGAGTCCGATCAATGCGCTCCGCAAACATACGACGAACCCCACGCCATTGACCACCAGCCAAAACAAACACCGTGACCAAGAGGGATGAACTTGGACGAAAGCATGAAGGGGCTGTGATAAGAACACGCCTTGCGCTTGGAGAACCGCAAACAGCAGGTAAGCAACCATGGTGTTCGCAGCAAGGAAAAGAATAGAGAACCCTGCGGCCTTTGCTAAGTTGCTGTCCGGCCGGATTAAGGAGTGAGTGCAGCAATATTCCTCAGCGACTCTTTGCTCTTCATCAGAAGGCGCAGAGTCGCTGAGGGGCAACCTCCATCGGAGAATTAGACTAGACCATTTCACAGACTTTGATTATTTCGTGGCCAATTTATGCAGTTTTCTTTTCGCGCAACTTTGCCTTCATGCCCTGGATACTTCTTTCGGTGTACTCGTTCTGCTGCATGGAGCAGTAGAGCTTTTCGCCGGGCACGGTAAGCTGGAAACGGTTGGTGTGCACTTGCTCTCGCACGACCTTCGCACCACCCATACATCCAGCCGAGCCAATGTTCTCCTTTTCTTCGGTGTCCGATTGTGCAGAGAAATTTGTAATATCTTTGTAGAAATATTCTTCAGTTTTCTCCTTCTTCCCCCCTTCGTCCATATTAAACGTATTCTGCCAGACATACACTTGGGTCGCACTGAAGAAGACCCATGTAAGCTGATATGCAGAGCTACGCCACATTCCATCCTTTCCCTTTTTTACAAACACGTCTCCATCAAACAAGAAACCCTCAAACCGCACAGGCTCGATTTCTGTCACTTCGGAAGCATCAAGGCCGATCTTGTCTAAAGCCTTTTTTTTCCAATCCGTACCTTGCAGAACATTGTTCAGCATGGCGTCATATTCTTGATCTGGCACCCCCGAGCTTAAGCACCCACCCTTAGGATTGAAGTAGTGGATTACTTTTACTTGTTCTTTGGTTCTTCCCTTGCATCTTTGTTCGACCTGTTGAGGTGTAAGTGCCATTTGGCTACTCCTAGTGGTGGGTTGGGGAATTGAGGCGTGGCCTCGGGGAAGTTCGTCAGAGTGACTCGGGACGCTCGGCGCCAAGAGACTCGTAAAGCTGATCCACATCCATCGCAGGTAGACCAATAGCCTTCGCTTGTGAGAGGGATTCCTGCCATGTGGGGCTGGTATTCAGGTACTTTCGGCTAAAATAATCGTTTTTGATATAGGCCAAGAAGTAATAGTAAATCCCCCGCGGTTCGATCATCAATGCCGCATTGATATATTCCTGGACTCGATCGATAACCGGTCGTGAGTGCAGGAACGCCTTCTTACCTTGCAAGAGACAGACCGCCGCATAGAAAAAGACTTCTGAGTTGTCGAAGTTGTCGGGCATGGCTTTTTCAAAGGCTTGGAGAGCCTTGTCGTACATCTTCATTCGGAGAAAGCACATGGCAATCGACGTGTTAAGCTGTAAATTGTCGGGATTTTCTGCGAGAGCCTTTCTATAGGCATTTACATATTTATTCACATCGGGCATTCCCATCCCAGCCACGCTTTTGAAGGTCGAGATCAGAATTGGACCATCACAGAATTCGCAGATCTTGGTTTCCATCGCGATGCGGGCACCGCAACCTGGGCACGACAAATTAATAAATCCCAGGGCCATAGAACGCCTTCCATTAATAGAAACAATTCTTGCTGATCGCACTTTAGCCCATAGAAGATGGTGGCGTCCAGCAAAAAAATGACTCGAATAATTCAAAATTTGGCCATCAATGAATTTTTTGTTTAAAAATTAAAATAGCTACACATGGACAGCATAAAGGCAAGATCCCAAGGCACGACCTGAAGGTTAAGGCGCCTCGATTCCGATGCCCCGTCGACGTAGATGCATGTAGAGGTGAACGGCAAGCCAGCTCCGGATTGAACTCCGGAGAGAATACTAACGATGGTTTTGCACGCGGATAGAGAACCTAACCTAGAATGGATCATCCCCATCGAGGTATTCCATGTCCATGCTGACGACTCTTTCCATGTTTGGAATTCAGCAATCTCCAGCCAATGAAGCAACCATGGCCGGTCTTGCCGCGGCCGGATGCATGGTCTGGCTGGTGGTCATCCTGGCGATGATCATCTTCCCGATCTTCTGCTTCTGGCGGATCTTCGCCAAGGCCGGCTACAACGGCGCCATGGCCCTGATCTGCCTGGTGCCCGGCATCGGCATGATCATCGTTCTCTGCATCCTGGCCTTCGGCACCTGGCCCGCCGGGCAGAACAACCCGCGCTGACCCTGCTGAACGGATGAAGGTCCCGGTCCGGTGACCGGGGCCTTTCCGATTCAGCCCCTCCCATGCACCGCCGTGGGCGCATCGGGGGCCCAGAGCACCTCGAAGGGACGGACCTCGAGCTCGATGTTCTTGAGGGCGAAGGGTTCCATCTGGCGGAGCTGATCCGGGTCGATGAGCTCCGCCGTCCGGGGGCCCACCACGATCTGGCCGGGCTTGGCCACGCCGCTCTCCAGCCGGGAGGCCAGGTTCACGGTGCTGCCCATCACGGTGTAGTCCATGCGCTTCTCGCAGCCGATGTCGCCGGCGAAGGCCTCGCCGCTGTTGATGCCGATGCGCATCCGGAGCTCGGGATAGCCCGCGGGCCGCTCGGCGTTGAGGATCCGCAGCACCTCCTGCATGGCCACCGCCGCCTCCACGGCGTGCCGGGCGTGGTCGGGATCGGGGTTCGGGGCGCCGAAGAAGGCCATGATGGCGTCGCCGATGTACTTGTCGAGGGTGCCCCCCCGATCGAAGATCTGGTCGGTCAGGGCCTCGAAGGTGCGGTTGAGGATGCCGGCCAGGGTGAGCGGCTCCATGCCCTCGCTGATGCGCGTGAAGCCCGAGATGTCGGCGAAGAGCACGCTGATCTCGCAGCGCTGGGCCTGCAGGGCCGGCGCCTCCTTGTTCTGGCTGGACCGGAGGATCTGGTCCACCACCGCCGGACTGTGGTACCGCTCCAGCCGCTGGCGGAACTTGGCCTCCCGCTCGCGCTGGATGCCCACGGCCGCGAAGTTGGCCATGGCGCTCAGCAGGTGCTCGTCCTCCCGCTTGAAGCCGCCCTTGTTGAGGCTGGTCTCCAGGTAGATCACGCCCAGGGCCTGGTCCTCCACGATGAGCGGGGCGCAGAGGGCGGAGGTGATGCCGTGGATCTTGATGCTCTCGCCGGCGCTGAACCGGGGATCCATGCGGGCGTCCGTGGTGAGGATGGCCACCCGGTCCGTCATGGCCGTGCGGGCGATGGTGCGGCTGATGGGATTCGACTGGGCGCCGGGTTGCTCCTCCCAGACCAGCTCGGGCACCAGCTCGCCCGCCGGGTCCTTGAGGAGGATGAAGCCCCGCTGGCAGGGGATCTGGGCCGTCACCAGGCCCATCACCGATTCCAGCAGCTCGCTGAGGCCCGCCGCCCGGAGCAGGGTGCCCGCCATGCCCGCCAGGCGCTGGAAGAGCGTGGCCGCATCCAGGGCCAGATGCTGGCCACTGGCCTGGGCCAGCATCTCGTTGAGGCTGGCGTGGGGCACGAGGATGGAGCCCGAGGCGTCGAAGGCCCGGTCCTCCAGGGAAATCCGGGAGGCGGACCCGCGAGGGGCCTGGGCCGGATTCGGCCCCGGCGGGGGGGCCTCCGGCGCCTCTCCCTCCGACATCCACGTCACCAGGGCCTCGCCCAGCAGCACCGAGTCCCCCCGGCGGAACGGCGTGGGCTCCGTCAGGGGCACGCCGTTCAGGGTGGTCCCGTTCAGGGATTTCAGATCCTGGACGAAGGGCACGCCGTCCTTGAGGAAGATCCGGGCATGGACCCGGCTCACGGCATTGGCCTGGATCCGGATGGTGGCCTGATCGCCGCGCCCGATGGTGAGCCCCTCCTCCGTCAGGGTCACCGGATGGAGGGCGCCATCGACCTGGAGGGTGAGCTTCATGGGGGGTCCGGAAGGGAAGGTTGAGTCTAGCACTGCTGAAGTCATCGGCCATTCGCGGTAATCTATGAGGTTCACCCCGGTCGGGGTCCGGAGCTGCGTTGACCAAAGTCGGATTCATGTCCCTGGGCTGCCCCAAGAACCTCGTGGATTCCGAGGTCATGCTGGGCCACCTGCGCCTGAAGGGCTACCAGATCACCCCGGTGCTGGAGGAGGCCCAGGTGCTGGTGGTGAATACCTGCGGCTTCATCGACGCCGCCAAGCAGGAGAGCGTGGAGGCCATCCTCCAGGCCGCCGCCATGAAGCAGGAGGGCGCCTGCGAGAAGCTCATCGTGGCCGGCTGCCTCGTGGAGCGCTACCGGGACGAGCTGATGGCCGAGATGCCCGAGATCGACGCCTGCCTGGGCACCCGGGACATCGAGCAGATCGCCGAGGTCATCGGCGCCGGGGCCGCCTTCGAGCTGGACCCCAACCCCGACTACCTCTACACCGAGGCCAGCCCCCGGATGCTCACCACGCCCAGGGCCAGCGCCTACCTCAAGATCAGCGAGGGCTGCGACCACGCCTGTGCCTTCTGCGTCATCCCGCAGCTGCGGGGCGGCCAGCGCAGCCGCAGCATCGCGAGTGTCGTGGCCGAGGCGAAGAACCTCGTGGCCCAGGGCGTCCTGGAGATCAGCCTCGTGGGCCAGGACACCACGGACTACGGCCGCGATTTCGGCGACCCCGACGCCCTGGAGAAGCTCGTCCGGGCCCTGG
>JAJZQW010000029.1 GCA_021802985.1 Acidobacteriota bacterium
GCCTTCTTGAGCTGCTCCGCAAGGGCGTTGATGACGGTCTGATCAGGGGCGACGAGGTTCTTCATCTCCACCTCCTCATGGGGCTGGAGAAAGTATGGGTTCTAATTTAATGAAAGCAACTTAGTATGATCCCCAAATTCCACAGGTGACGCAGATTCAAATACCAGAGGAATCTGGGTGAATCTGTGAAATCTGTGGATGAAGTCTTTACTTTGCCAGCTGATCGAAGGCGGCCTTCAGCCCACCATGGATGGCCTGCACGTCGGCGGGCTTCCAGTGCTTCGGGTCCTCGCGGACGAAGGTCGTGAGGTCCTTCCGGTTGTCGAAGCGGGCCACGGGCAGGTGGTAGACCTTTGTCGCATAGCGATTGCCTTCAGGGATGATACGCTCGACACGGATGGTGTCGGAGCGATCGCTTTGCGCCAGGAGCCAGGCCATGTCATCGCAACCGTACTGGCCCAGCATCACCTCCATGGGGACGCTGTGGTGCAGGATGCTGCCCTGGCCATCCGGGCGGCCGCGCTCGATGTTCTTGCGGCGGCTCTCCGCGGGATCCACCCAGACGTAGAGCACGGCGGCCTTCTCCAGGATGGCGGGCGCGAGGGTCTGGAAGGCGGTCTCGTAGCCGTGGGGTGGACACAGGGGGAAGGCCGCCCCGTTCGTGCCGCCCCGGGCGGCCTCAATGACCAGGGTTCGGCCGGCCTTGTCCTGGGCGTTCTGGCGATTCAAGGCATCCAGCTCCGTCCGGCACTCGGTCTCCAGGGTTCCCGCCAGCTTCACCCGGAGGCGGTGGGGCAGCTCGCCCATGGGCTGGGCCAGGCCCACCCGCGCATGGGCGGCATCCAGCCGGTCGAAGAGGTGCTGGGCGGCGCTGGCCACCTGCACCTGCCGGCTGGCCATGAGGTTCGCGTAATCCTCGTTCAGCAGCTCGATGAGCACGGCCCAGGTCCAGGCGTCCAGGAAGGGCCGGCTGGGGCCATGGTAGTAGGCGTAGTCCAGGCCGTTCGCCTTCAGCTCGTCGTCGATCCGGTGCATGAGGTGCACGTAGGGGTAGTCGTCCAGCTGGAGCGTGGGGCCCATGTGGAAGTCATTCCGGCACTGGTCCGGCGTCAGACTGGCCAGGTAGCGTCGGACCTCCGACTTTCCCGAGGCCGGGAGGCTGAAGAGCAGGATGGTGTCGAGGAGCTGGGTCATGGGCTTCACCGTGCGAATCCTCAAGCATGCCACGACTCCTCGCCCCCGATCGCCGTCCGTGCTACTCCTTGGGGATGCGTGACCGCGAAATCGTCGAGCGCGTCCGGGACGCGACGGACCTGCTGGCCCTGGTGGGCCAGGCGGTGAAGCTGCGCAAGCAGGGCTCGGCCTTCGTCGGCCTCTGCCCCTTCCACGCCGAACGCAGCCCCAGCTTCCAGGTGGTGCCCGCCCGGGGCTTCTACCACTGCTTCGGCTGCGGCAAGAATGGCGACGCCTTCGCCTGGCTCATGGAACGGGAGGGCCTCAGCTTCCCCGAGGCGCTGGAGCAATTGGCCCGGGCCGCGGGCATCGACCTGCCCCAGCGCCGGGAGCGACCCTCCGCCGAGGTGGACCTGGAGGAGCGCCTGCGCTCAGCCCTGGATGCCGCCCAGGCCTTCTACGAGCGGCAGCTCACCCGCCATGACGCGGCCCGCGCCTACCTGCGGGAGCGGGGCTACGGCGACGCATTCATCGCCGAGGCCGGCTTCGGCGTGGCGCCGGACGCCTGGGATGCCCTGGTGACCCACCTCCGCGGCCTGGGGTTCTCCGGCGACCTGCTGGAACAGGCGGGCCTGGCCAGCCGCAGCGAGCGGGGCACGCAGATCGACTTCCTCCGCAACCGCCTCACCATCCCCATCCACGACGCCCGGGGCCGCCTGGTGGCCTTCGGCGGCCGGGTGATGGGTGAGGGGCAGCCCAAGTACCTGAACACCCGGGACACCCCCCTTTTCCACAAGGGGGAGAGCCTCTTCGGCTTCCACCGGGCCAAGGGCGCCCTCAAGGACGGCGCCCTGGTGGTCGAGGGCTACTTCGACGTGCTGCAGCTCCACCAGCACGGCATTCATCAGGCTGTGGCGCCCCTCGGCACGGCCCTGACGGACGAGCACCTCAAGCAGATGGGCCGGTTCACCCACCGGGTGACCCTCTGCTTCGATGGCGACGCCGCCGGGCGCCGGGCCATGGAGAAGGGCCTGCGCATGGCCCTGCCCCTGGGCTTCGAGGTGCGCCTGCTGGAGCTGCCCCAGGGCGAGGATCCCGACACCTGGTGCCTCAAGCTGGGGGCCGAGGCCTTCCGTGACCTGCTGCGGGCCTCTCCCGACTGGACGGCCTTCATGATCGACCGGGCCCTGGAGGGCAAGGATCTCCGCCGGATCACGGATCGCATGGGCGCCTTCAAGGACCTGCTGGACTTCCTGCCCTTCCTGCCCCGCACGCCGGAAACCCGGGAGCTGTTCGCGAGCCTGGCCCACCAGCTTCAGCTTCCCCTCCAGGAGCTGGATCGGGCCGTGGGCGCCCGTCGCCAGGCCCCGGCCCCCACGCCTGGGCCCTCCATTCCCCTCACCATCCCCGACCTGGACGAGCAGATCCGGGCCCTCCTCCTGCTCTGCCGGGAGGGGCAGTGGCGCCGGGTCCAGGAGATCCCCGCGGCCTGGTGGGAAGCCCTGACTGGCGCCCCGCTGCTGCAGGCCCTCCTGGACCTGGACGGCGACCCGGCCCTGCTTCCTCCGGAGGCCCTGGCGGCCGTGCGCCACCTGGAGGCCCAGGCCACCCGCCAGGAGGATGGGGACGCCCGCGACGCAGAGGCCCTTTTCGTGCGGATCGAGGCGGGCTACGTGGACCGGGAGATCCAGGCCAACAACCGGCTGCTCCAGGAACCCCGGACCCTGGCGGACCGGGAGGTGACCACCCGGCTCATGGCCCGCCAGAATGATCTTCTCAATCGCAAGAAAGAACTGTCCCACCGGCGGCGGATGCGGCGCTGAGGGCCCTTCGGCGAACCCCCCGCAAACCCTGCCCTTGCCGGAATTCCTGGAACCCCTATACTGAAAAGTTCCGGGTCGGCCCGTACATTGGCCGGACTGTGCACTTCCCTCGGCCGCCGACTCTCCCCGGCCTGCATGCTGCCGCGCTCTTTGAGGTCCGAATGGTTCTGACGCCACCCCGCGAAGACTACTACGAACTGACCAAGGCCCTTATCTCCCTCGGAAGGAAACACGGATACCTGCTGGTTGACCAGCTCAACGACTTCCTCCCCAGTACCGCCTCCAGCCCGAACGACCTCGAACAGGTCATCGGGCTCTTCGCCCGTCTGGGCGTGGGCATTGGCGCCACCGAGGAAGAGGCGATCCTGGCCCGCGAGGCCATTGAGCCGGAGTTCGTCGCGGTCGAAGCGACCACCAAGGGGGACAAGGATCTCGAGGTCGAGATCGATAGCCCCGACAGTGACAAGTTCAACGACCCGGTTCGCATGTACCTCAAGGAGATGGGCACCGTTCCCCTCCTCAAGCGCGAGGACGAAGTCGAGATCGCCAAGCGCATCGAGATCGGCGTCCGCAGCGTCATGCGTGCCCTCTCCCGGAGCCGCCTGGCCGCCAGCCTGCTGATCGAGATCGGCCGGATGCTGAAGGAGAACCCGGGCAAGATCCGCGAAGTGGTGGGCCTCTCCGACGAGGTGGACGAGGACGAGGATGCCGAAAGCACCTCCGCCACCCAGCACGTGCACCATCAGTTCGAAAAGCTGCTGGTCTACGACCAGGCCCTGCAGGACCTGCTGGAACTGAAGGTGCTCGTGGATGCCGGCACCAAGACCCTGCCCAAGCGGCGGAAGCTGGGGCACGAAATCCTGCTGGCCCGTGGCCGCATCTCTCGCCAAGTCAGGAAGCTGGGCCTCAACAGCCTGGCAGTGACCCGCCTCATCGACCGGATCACCCACCAGCACAACCAGGTGATGGCGGGCGAGCGGAAGTGTCGCGAGCTGCGGGACCGCCTCAAGAATCCCGCCTTCGCCAAGCTGAAGGACCGCTACAAGCAGGAACTGGAGCACATCGAGAAGACCCTCGAGGAGTTCTTCCTCAAGTACGAGACCACCAGCGAGGTCTTCCACAGGGACTTCAACGGCCTCAAGGCCGCGGAGAGCATCAGCCGCGCCGCCAAGGCCGAGCTGATCGAGGCCAACCTGCGCCTCGTGGTGTCCATCGCCAAGCGCTACACCAACCGCGGCCTGCAGTTCCTGGACCTGATCCAGGAGGGCAACATCGGGTTGATGAAGGCCGTGGACAAGTTCGAGTACAGCCGCGGCTTCAAGTTCTCGACCTACGCCACCTGGTGGATCCGGCAGGCCATCACCCGCGCCATCGCGGACCAGGCCCGCACCATCCGCATCCCGGTGCACATGATCGAGACCATCAACAAGCTCATCCGCACCCAGCGCGAGCTGGTGCAGAAGCTGGGCCGCGAGCCCTCTTCCGAGGAGATCGCGCACGCCATGGACATGCCCGTGGGCAAGGTCCGGAAGGTGATGAAGATCGCCCAGGAGCCCATCTCCCTCGAAACGCCCATCGGCGAGGAGGAGGACTCCCACCTGGGGGATTTCATCGAGGACAAGACCGTGGTCTCCCCCGTGGAGCAGGTGGTCCAGCAGCGCCTCAAGGAGACGGTCCGCAACGTCCTCAACACCCTCAGCGAGCGGGAGGAGAAGGTGCTCCGCATGCGCTTCGGTGTGGGCGACGACGGCTCCGAGCACACGCTGGAGGAGGTCGGCAGTGAATTCGCCGTCACCCGCGAGCGCATCCGGCAGATCGAATCCAAGGCCCTGCGAAAGATCAGGCATCCCCGCTACTCCAAGACCCTGAAAGCATTCCTGGGCTAAGCCTCATCCACCTTCGTTTCCAAAGGGCCCTTCGGGGCCCTTTGCCTTCCAACCACCCGCCCCTGCGGTAGCCTGGACCTCCCGTGACCGACGCCAAAGATCCCTACGCCCCCCTCCGGAACCGCCTCTTCCTGGCGATCTGGATCGCGGCCATGGCCTCGAACGTGGGCACCTGGGTGCAGAGCGTCGGCGAGAAATGGCTCATGGGCGAACTCACCCGATCGCCGCTCCTCATGAGCCTCATCGAGACGGGCTCGACCCTGCCCATGCTGATCCTGTCCATGCCCGGCGGCGCCATCGCCGACATCGTGGACCGCCGGAAGCTCCTGTTGGGAACCCAGGCCTGGATGCTGATCGTGGCGGCGGCCATGGCCATCCTCTCCGCCCTGCACCTGACGACGCCCGGCATCCTCATCGGCATGTCCCTGCTGCTGGGCGTGGGCGGGGCCTTGAACGCGCCCGCCTGGCAGGCCTCGGTGCCGGACCTGGTGCCCCGGGACCAGATCCCCGCGGGAGTGGCGCTGAACAGCGCCGGTTTCAACGTGAGCCGCGCCGTGGGTCCGGCCCTGGGCGGCCTCATCGTGGGCTGGTTCGGCGCCACCTGGGCCTTCGCCCTGAATGCCGTCTCGTTCATCGGCGTGGTGGTGGTGCTCAAGGCCTGGAAGCGCCAGCCGGTCACCACCGACCTGCCGGCCGAGCGCTTCAGCGCGGCCATGAAGATCGGGCTGCGCTACACCCGGCACCGCCGGCCCCTGCAGGTGATCCTGCTCCGCAGCGGCGGGTTCGTGTTCTTTGGCGGAATCATCTTCGCGCTGTTGCCCACCCTGGCCATCCACCGGCTGGGGCTGGGATCCGTGGCCTTCGGCGTCCTGCTGGGCTGCATCGGCGCGGGCGCGGTCGGCGCCACGTTCATCCTGCCCCGGATCCGGGAGCGCATCGGCTCCAACGCCCTGCTGGCCGCCTTCACCACCCTCTTCGCCGGGGGGGTACTGGTGCTGGCTTTCGTGCAGCACACCCTGCCCGTGGCCCTGGCCCTCCTGGTCTGCGGCATGGGCTGGCTCTCGGTGCTGAGCACCTACAACACCGGGGTGCAGCTCTCGGTGCCTTCCTGGGTGCGGGCCCGGGCCCTGGGGGTCTACATCACCGTCTGGGGCGGCGCCATGGCTTCGGGCGCGGCCTTCTGGGGCTGGGTGGGTGAGCGTTGGGGCCTCCGTGCCGCCTTCGCCGGCGCGGCCGTGGGGATGCTGGCCGTCCTGGCCGCCACGGCCCGGCTCAGGATCCAGGCCCTCCACGAACCCATGGACCTGAGCCCCCACCGCCTCCAGCCGCACACCCCAGCCGCCATCCATCCCGATGAGGGCCCCATCCTGACGGTCATGGAGTATGACGTCCCCCAGGCGCGGAAGGCCGAATTCCAGGCCGCCATGCGGGAGGTCCGCAGGATCCGGATCCGGGACGGGGCCGTGCGCTGGTCCCTGTTCCAGGATCTGGCCGGACCGGAGACCACCGGTCTGCGATTCGTGGAGAGTTTTCTCAGCTCCAGCTGGGGCGAGCATCTCCGCCAGCACCACCGCGCCACCGTGGAGGACCGGGAGGCGATGCAGCGGGCCTACCTCCTGGCCGCGGATGGCAAGCCTCGGATCCGCCACCTGATCGCCGCCTGGGATGAGCCTTCCTCCATCCTCGACCGGATTCTGGAGTAGCGGGGATCTCTGGAGCCCGGGCCGGTTTCCGGTCATGCTGGGTCCATCGCTGCGGAGTCATTCACTGTGCTGTCGAAGGACCAGACCCTGGGCAAGTACCAGATCCTCGACCGCCTCGGATCGGGCGGGTTCGGGGCCGTGTACCTGGCCCTGGACACCTGGGTGAACCGGAAGGTGGCGCTGAAAGTGCCGCACCAGCAGCAGGACGAGATCGTGGATCTGCTGAAGGAGCCGCGCATCATGGCGGGCCTGAAGCATCCGAACATCGTCGAGCTCATCACCGTCGAGCGGAAGAACGGCATCTTCTTCATGGTGCTGGAGTACATCGAGGGCGAGGGCCTGGACCGGCTCGTTCGCCGGGAACGGACCCTGGCGCCCACCCGGGCCCTGGAGATCGGCATCGATGTCTGCAGCGCCATCGCCTTCGCCCACGGCCACCAGATCCTGCACCGCGACCTCCGGCCCGCCAACATCCTCGTCAATCGCGAGGGGGTGGCCAAGGTCACCGACTTCGGCACCTCGCGGGTGCTGGAGATGCAGCACGTGCCCTACGCGCCCACCCGCATCGGCTCGCCGCCCTACATGGCGCCCGAGCACTTCCGGGGCCGGGCCGTCTTCCAGTCCGATCTGTGGTCCCTGGGCATCACGCTCTACGAGATGCTCACGGGCACGGTGCCCTTCTACGATGCCGACCCCCTGAAGATCGCCCAGGCCCTCAGCAGTCAGGAAATCACACCGCCCCACCTGCGCAATCCCATCGTGCCGAAGGCCTTCTCCGAGGTCGTGATGAAGGCCCTGGCCGTGAACCTGGGCGAGCGCTACCTCTCGGCCCAGGCCTTCCTCGAGGCCCTGCGGCGGCTCAAGGAGAGCGTCGCCCGCGAAACCCGCCCCCTGGGCACCGCGGTGCTCGCTTCCTCCACCTCGGGCCCGCACCCCACCCTCCGCGCCGCCTCCACCCAGGGGCGGCTCTGCCGCTTCTGCTACCGTCCCATGCCCCGCATGGCCATGGTCTGTCCCAGCTGCGGGGAGAAGAACTAGCCGATGCTCTGGCCCTCCACCAAGGACGCAGTCAAGCGGCTCTGGAGCCGGCGCTGGGTGCGGCGTGTCTCCTACACCCTGGTCGGTGGCGCGGCGGTGGTGGCCACCGGCACCTGGGTGCTGGACCGTCCCTTCGTCTACCAGTGGGTGGTGACCCAGGCGGACGCGGCACTCCAGAAGGAGACGGGCCTCTCCCTTGCGGTGGGTCAGGTGGAGGTCCACCCCCTGCTTGGCACCCTCACCCTCCGCGACATCACCGTGGGCGGGGATCTGCTCACCATCCGCCGGCTGGATCTGCAGGCAGATCCTGGTTCCCTGTTCAGCAGCCGGCCGAGGATCTTCGCCCTTCGCTTTGAAAAGCCCCACGTCCGGCTCACCGAAGCCAACCTGGCCCGGATCCGGATCAAGGAACGCCCGCCCCGGACGGGCCCCCTGCCCCAGGTCACCCTGGATCTGCTCTCCGTCACGGGCGGCGAAGTGGAGATCCCCGACCCCGTGCGCGGCCTGCCCGCGGCCCACTTCCAGTTCGAAGCGACGGGCACGGGCATCGGTCCCAACCGCCTGAAGGTGCTTTTCACCGCCCCCCAGATGGCCGTGAAGGGACCGGATGGCTGGGAGAAGGGCCGCATCGACCTCAAGGGCGAGGTGTCGGAGCCTGCCCTCCTGCTCCATGAAGGCTACTTCAGACTGGGTGCCAGCCAGCTGCGGCTGCGCGGCC
Organism: Acidobacteriota bacterium; assembly: GCA_021802985.1. Classification (GTDB taxonomy): domain Bacteria; phylum Acidobacteriota; class Holophagae; order Holophagales; family Holophagaceae; genus Geothrix. The sequence goes on from JAJZQW010000029.1 coordinate 8,342, forward strand.
GCTTCGATCCCAAGACCCCCGTGAAGGCCGAACAGCTGGAAGCGCGGGTGACCGGCGTCCTCGGCCTGATGCAGGTGCTCCGATGGGCCGGGGGCGGGCCCCGCCCCCCCCTGGCCGGGAACCTCGATATCACCGCCACCGTTCAGGGCCCTCTGGCCCGGCCCCGCTGGACCCTCTCCGCCGATGGACAGGAGCTCCACCCCGCCACCGCGGCCCTTCGGCCCGGAAGCCTGGAACTCCGCGCCCACGGCGCGCTCGATCAGGCCCAATTGGACCACCTTCGGTGGAGTTCCGAACAGGGCACGGTGCTGGCCGAGGGAAGCTGGGCGGCCCACCGCCCGGCCCATCTCAAGGTCCAGGGGCAGAACCTCAGCCTTGATGCCGTGAGTCGCGCCGTTCGCATCCCCGAGCTACGAGGGGTCCGGGCCACCCTGGCGGCCGAGCTCCAGGTCCCCCAGGATCCGGCCACCGTGGGCCGCCTGGACCGCTGGGATGGCTCGCTGCAGCTCGGCCTGCGCCAGAACGGCCGCGATGCCGGCGGCGTCAGCGCCTCGCTCCACGGGGGTCGGGCCTCCGCCGAGAATCTGAACCTGGACCTCGACGCCCTGAAAATCCAGGGTTCGGCCCAGGCCCAACTCGGCGCCCGGGGCCTCCTGGACTTCCAGGCGAAGGGCTCGGCCGAGGTGGACGCGGCCCAGGTGGCCCACGCCCTGAATGCCTGGAAGATCGCGGACCTGGACATGGCGGGCCAGACCCAGACCCAGGCCCAGGTTCGATGGAGCCCGGTCAAGGGACTGGAACTGGACGGAACGGTGGACGTCGCCACGCCCCGATGGCATGGCGCCACGGCGGATCACCTCCAGGCCCAGGTGGAGATCCGGCGGGCCGATCTGCGGGTCCACGATATCCAGCTCGAGAAGGGCGAAGGCCACGGCGGCGGCGACCTGTGGCTCACCTGGGCCCACCTGCCCAAGGGCCAGAAGCAGGTCGACATGTGCTACACCGCCTTCCGGCTGCCCGTGGCCGAAGGCCTGAAGGCCGCCGATGTGAAGGACAGCAACGGCAAGGACCTTCCCCTGACCGGCACGGGCGGCGGCTGGGTGCGCATCCATGGCCCCTTCGACCACCTGCTCATGGAGGGCCAGGCCCAGGTGGAAGCCGGCGAAGCCTACGGCATCCGGATCCCCGCCGCCTCGTCGGATTTCGACATGGACCTCGACACGCTCCGCCTCCGCCTGGGCGACCTCCGCGTGGCCGAACACCCGAATCTCCTGGGCGGCCCCGGCACCTCCCCAGAGGGGGCCCTGGCCCTCACCGGCAAGGCCGACATGGATCTCACCGGGTGGACCTGGCGGGTGGATCTCTCCGGTCGCCTGGATTCACAACTCCTGAACCTGCCGGGGCCCCACCTCCAGTCCCAGGTCGAGGCCCGCCTCCAGGGGCCCATCACCAGCCCCTTCGGCCTGCTGGACCTGCCGGAGGGTCGGCTCTCGTTCAACCGGGGCCAGGTCTTCCTCTACGGCCGCAGCGTCGAGGGGCTCGAAGGCAGCCTGTCCCTCGAACGCGGGCACCTCGCGGCGCGGCTCGCCACGGAGGGCATGGCCCGGCCCCTGCTGACCCTCACGGCCCAGACCCACGGCACAGGACTGGCGGGCTCCGCAGTGCTGCGCATCGCCACGGATACCGCCCACACCGCCCCCATCGCCCGCAGCCTCACCGAGGATCTGCTGGAGGATCTGCAGGCCGAACTCTCCGCCTCCGGGACCTGGACCCCCTCGAAGGGCCTCCAGTGGTCCGGACGCTTGGAGCGGCTGGAGGGTCTCTTCAACGCCTTCGAACTCCACCAGAGCGGGCCCTCGGCTCTCCACGGAGACGCTGCCGGTGCCATCCTCGACCTATCCCTTCAGGGTGGAGAGCGGGGCGGCGGCCCCCAGGGAGCCGCTGCCGCGATCCGGATCTCCGGCCGCGCCCCCTTCACCGCCACCGCGCCCCTGGCCCTCCAGGCGAAGGGCACAGCTGATCTCGCCCACCTCAAGGCCATCCTGGACCGGGTGATGGAGGTGGACGAGTACAGCCTCCTGTCGGACCTGAAGGTGAAGGGGGAAAGCCAGTTCGATCTCTTCCTCCATGGCACCTACGGAGAGCCGCTGCTGGATGGAAGTCTCCACCTGGTGCAGGGCCAGGCGAGCCTCCTGGGCTACCAGGGAGCGGAGGACCTGAACGGGAGCTTCATCCTGAAGGATCGAACGCTCTCCATCTCGGAACAGAGCCCCCTCACGGGAACCCTGGCCCATGGCCAACTCCAGGCCTTCGGCAATCTGTCCTGGCGGCCCGGGGGCCTGGACAAGTACGACTTCACGGCCTCCCTGAACGGCTTCCAGCTGCGCGATATCCCCGAAGGTCTGGACCTGCAGGGCACCCTCAACGCCTCCCTCCAGGGCAACGAGGATGGTGGCCGCCTCCAGGGCAGGCTCCAGGCCGACCATCTCAGCTACCAGACCGAAGTGAAGCTGTCGGATCTCATCCTCCGCAGCGCCCTCGGCGACAGCGGCGGCCTCACCGGATTGGATCCCGACGATCCCCTCGACCACATCCGCCTGGACCTGGACCTGGACCTCCGCAGCCCCTGGAGCTTCGACACGAACCTCCTGAAGATGGAGGGCAAGCCCGACGGCCGCTTCCAGGTGCTGGGCACCCTGGCCCACCCGGTCCCCAAGGGCACGATGATCTTCACGCCTGGAGGCCGCATCACCAACATCTTCCCCGCCGGGGACATGGTGGTGGACCGGGGCTCCCTGGACTTCAAGGGCGAATCCGAGCGCATCGATCCCGTCATCAACCTGCGGGGCAGCGTCACCTCGATCCCCGGCTACACCGTGAACCTGGACATCCACGGCACCCTCAGCAACCTGACCATCGTGCCCAGTTCCATCCCCACGCTCCGCCAGGACGAGATCGTTGCCATTCTCATCAACCCCGGCAACGTCGCCAATGTGGGCACGGGGGCCCCCAGCGGCGCCCAGGGAGCCCTCACCTCTGGACTGGCCAGCGCCAGCGCGGGCCTGCTGTCCACCCTCGCCTTCGCCCCCTTCCAGGACCAGCTCCGGCGCACCCTGGGCCTGGATCGGGTGAATGTGGCCGTCCGCTCCAGCACCCTCGGCACCACGGAGACGGACGTGACCCTGGGCAAGAGCATCAACCTCTTCGGCCAGCGCAGCGCCTTCGTGGTCTCCCACCAGAAGAGCGCCGAGCTGAGCATCACCTCCGGCCAGGTGGAATGGCGCTTCGGGGGCGTCATCCTGCAACTGGGCTTCAGCCAGAGCGGCCAGTCCGGCCTGAACCCCTCGGGCGAAATCCGGCACACCTGGAGCCCCAGATAGGCCGTGGGTCGCTACGCTGGAGGGGGAGATGGGCATGCTGACCGTCAAATGTTTCGCCCGCTATCGCGCCCTGCTGGACTTCAGCGAACTGCAGATGCCCGTGGTCCCCACCCTCGGCGATCTGCTGGCCGATCCGCGCCTTCGGGCCCTCCCCAAGGACGCCCTGCTGGCCGTGAACCAGAGCTTCGCGGACCCGGGCACCCCTTTGAAGGAGGGCGATGAAGTGGCCCTCATGCCGCCGGTCTCGGGCGGCTGAATACCGAGCTGGTCGCGGAAGGCACAGAACCACGCGGAAGGCGCGGGAGAAAAGCATGCATCTCCTGATTCCCTCCATCCCTGTTTTCAATGCCCTTCAACAGGATTGGAAGGGATGCCTCGCCTGAATCCTTCCTTCCGATTCAGGGGACCAACCCCCGGATCGCAGGATCCTTCTGCGGTTTCTGTGGACTTCCGCGTTTTCCGCGACCTGCCCTCTCAACCAGGCATCAGCCTTCCTGCCGGATCTCCAACACCTCGCCACCGCTGAGCCTCAGCAGTTCCTGAAAGGCCGGTTCTCCGCGGAGGCGGTCCTCGGGCCGCTCGGGGGGGCGGTCGGAGCCACGCCCCTCGGGGCCGTCGTCGAACTGGATGTCCACTTCCCGCAGGCCCGGCAGCACCGTCGCCAGGGCCGACAGCAGGTGGGGATTGGCCCGTTCCCGTTCCAGGTCCTGCACGGTCTGGCGGACGTTCCCGGGAAAACGGAAGCGCAGCACGGGGGGATCCCAGCGAAGCTCCGCGGCCATCTGGGGCGCGGTGCCCAGGGTCCGGGGAAGGCCCGGCGCCTGGCGCAGGGCCTCACTGCAGGCCTGGCGCAGGGCGTCGGGAGCGGTCTGGACGGGGACGCTGGGCCTCGGCCCGGGAGCAGGCGGCGGGACCGGCCTGGCTGGCCCCTCAGGCGCCCGCGCGGCCTGGGGGGCCCTGGAAGGGACCGGGGGCGGCGCGGCGGATGGCGGTGTGGTCCGGGGCGCCACCGCGCCCGAGACCAGGGCATCCAGCGGTGCCAGATGGGGCAGCTGGGCGGCGGTGATGAGGGCCAGTTCCACCACCACCCGGGGCAGGCTGCTGTCGCGGAGATCGCGCTCGCGGCTGAGCAGCAGATTGAGCATGCGGGCCCACCGAAGCAGCTCCTGAGGGCCACGGCCCGAGCGGGCTTCCAGCTCGAGACGATCCCGGAAGGCCAGGACCAGCTCGCGCCAGAAGGTGGCCCAGTCGGCTCCCTGCTCCGCCAGGACCCGGCAGTGGTCCACCAGGGCGGCACTGTCTCCAGCGGCCAGGGCCTCCATCACGCCCTGCACCCGGTGGGCGCTGACGATGCCCAGCTGCTCGCGGACGGCCTCCTCCTGCACCCGGCCATCCCCGGCGGAAATGACGCGGTCGAGGATCGTCAGGGCATCCCGCATGGAACCCTGACCGGCCTCGGCCACCAGGCGCAGGCTCTCGCCTTCGAAGGTGACGCCCTCCTGCTCGCAGACGTGCTTCAGGCGGCCCTCGATGAGGCCCACCGGAATGAGGCGGAAGGGGAAGATCTGGACACGGCTCTTGATGGTGTCCGGAACGTCCTGCAGCTCCGTGGTGGCCAGCACGAAGATGGCGTGGGGCGGTGGTTCCTCGATGACCTTCAGCAGGGCGTTGAAGGCCTCCGTGCTGAGCATGTGCACTTCGTCGATGATGTAGATGCGATAGCGGCAGAAGGCCGGGCGCGTCTGCACCTGCTCCCGCAGGGCCCGGGCGTCGGCCACGGAGGCCCGGCTGGCCGCGTCGATCTCCACGATGTCGAGGCTGCTGTCCGGCTGCTCGGCGGCCCGGCAGGGATCGCACACACCGCAGGGGGTGGCCGTGGGGCCCTCGGCGCAGTTCAGGGCCCGGGCCAGGATGCGGGCCGTGCTGGTCTTGCCCGTGCCGCGCACCCCGGCAAAGAGGTACGCCTGGTGGATCTTCCCACTCTCCTTGGCCCGCTTCAGGGCATTGGCCAGCGCCTTCACGCTCCCCTCCTGGCCCACGAGATCCGAGAGCAGGCGGGGACGGTACTTGAGGGCGAGGGTGGTCATGGAAGATCCAGTCTCCCACAAGCCGGGAGCGGGCGTCAGGGCCCAAGTCGGATGGCTCTCCGGGCCTTCCTTTTGTCTTGGCGCGGTCGCTTCGCTAGCCGACGCGATCGAAGAGACCCGGCTGATGGATCGGCGACGGGGGCAGCACCTCGATCTTTCCGGGCCGCTCCGGCCGGGTCCGACGGCGGGTGGGGAACGCCTCCCGAAAGGCCTGCCGGATGCCCTCCACGTAGTCGGGATCCAGCACCTTCAGCCACCTGTGATCGGCGAGCAGCTTGTAGAAAGGATCATCCTTCAGCAGGCGCAGCCCGCCCACCCAGGCGTTGGAGGCACCGCTGACCTTGGCGCGCCGGGCGAAGGCCTTGGCGTCGTGCACCGCCATGAGCGGGGCGACCCCGAGGGTGACCTGGATCCCGGCCGCAGCCAGCCGCTCCATGGCGGCCCACCGGCTGGGGATGGCGGGGGCGTGGGGTTCCACAGCCTGGCGCACCGTATCGTCGTCGGTGGGGATGGAGAACCCCACGGACAGCCGATCCCCGAAGGCCTTGAGCAGGTCCAGATCCTGGAGCACCAGGGGCGAGCGCGTATGCACGATGACTTCGGTGGTGGGGCAGAGCAGCAGCACTTCAAGGCAGCGGCGGCTCAGCCGGTACTGGCGCTCCAGGGGCTGGTAGGGATCCGTGGCCGAGGCCATGAAGACGCGGGCGTCATGGAGCCGATGCCGCTGGGACCAGAGCAGCTCCGGCGCGTTTAGCTTCGGCGCCACCCAGCCGCCCCAGTCCTCCGGCTTGTGGAGGGCGTTGGGGTATTCGCGGACGTAGCAGTAGCGGCAGCCATGCCCACAACCCCGGTAGGGGCTGAGGGCGAACCCGAATCCGTATCGCTCGTCCTTCTGGGGGCGGAGGATGGAGCGGGCCTCCTCGGGCTCCACCCGCAGATCCTGGAACAGGGGCGGCGGAGGCTCGACGGGCAGCGGCAGGGATGTCATGCCCTTAGTTTTCGCCTTTTATTCGCTATGTCAAGCCTTCCCGGCTGTTTTTCAGATCACGGCTTTGGTTCCTTCTGAAACGTCTCGACGATGCCCTGCAGCAGGGCATCCTGGACCTCGAGGTGTTTCTGGATCTGAAGCGCCTCGTGCAGGATGGCCTCGGCATCCTTGTAGGTGTCGTCAGCCCTGGTGTCGGCTGCGGCGCCCTCGACCTTCTGCCCGACCATGATGATGGACAGCAGGACCAGTTGCAGGAAGGTCTGCGCGATCCACGAGATGAGGGCGCTGGTACCTGCGTGGATGGCAGCAGGGAGGCTGATGAAGGCGATGAGGGCGAAGGCGTAGGCACACCACATGGTGCCCACCCCCTTGGTGATCCGATCTCCCAGGAAGGCGTTGAACCGGGCCAGGGCGCCTCCCGAGGGGCCCTTGAACCTGGGAGCCCGTGGCTTCCGGGCTTTGATGTGGGGGTGGGGGTGATGCTCGAAGGTCTTCATGGTTCACGCCTCTGAAAGAAAAGATCACTGAGCCTATCAGGAGGCACGACCATGCGGAGCGACGTCCGATCAAGGCGCCGCCCCACTGACGGTTTCAGTACGTGAAGAAGGGTTCTACTGGATCTCGACCGTGAAGGCGGCCGAACCCAGCTCGGTTCCATCGGCGGCCAGCACCTTCACGGTCCAGCTGCCGCCATCGCCCTGGCGGAAGGTGCGGTAGGCGTTCGTGCGGTAGGGGGAGTGCGGCACCTTCAGCTCCACCTTCGTGCTGGCATCGCCCTTGGAGAACACCACCGTGACGCTGTCACCGGGGTTCCACACCTTGGTCCAGGCGTAGAGCTTCGTGCCGGCGGGCAGCTTGAAGTCCGTGGCCTCGCCGACGACTTCCATCTTCTCGACGGCGGTGCCCACCTTCACTTCGGCGTGCGGCTTGATGGAGGTGGCTTCGGGCGCGGCCTCAGCCTTGGGCTTGGGGGCGGGCGCCTGGGCGAGCAGGGCGACCGGAAGTACGAGCGGGATCAGGGCGGCGATGCGCATGGTGAGCTCCGGAAGTTCGCGCCCATTCTCCCCCCGTCCCTTCTCAATGTCACGGGACAAGGCCGGGCAAAAAGCGCGAGCCGACTCAGGCGCTCCAGGTTTCCAGCCCCTCCAGGATGTCGCGCACACCGGGGCCGAAGCGGGCGTTGCTGAGCCAGTCCAGGCCCGTCGGCAGGCCCTTCAGCGCCGCCTGTACCCGGGCGCGGTGGCCCAGTTCGGGCCGGGGGATGGCGCGCTCCGCCCGCTCGTGGCGCACGGCGACGGCGTCGCTGAGCTGGGGAATCCACCCCTTCAGGCGGGCGAAGAGGCCCTCCCAGCGGTCCAGGTCCGCCCCCTTGGGGAAGGCGCCCCCCACGAAGCTGCGGAGCTGCATCAGGCCCCCAGGGGCGCTTTGCGGATCCATCCAGGAGGGCACCAGGGAGCCCAGGTACCCCCGGCCTTCGGGCGGGTGGATGAGAAAGCCGAAGCCATCCTTCAGCTCCGGCAGCGGCGTGTGGCGACTGTGCCAGAGGTCCACGGACGTGTAGGCGATTGCGGCCAGGGCCTCGGCGCTCGCGGGTGCGACGGAACCCAGCAGGGCCGCGGCCTCGTAGGCAGGGAGGGCCAGCACCACCCGGTCGGCTTCGCGGATCTCGCCGCCACCGGTGACCCGCCAGCGACCGCCCGGCAAAGCCTCCAGAGCCGTGGCGCGGATCCCGGTGCGGACCGAAGGGAGCTGGGATGCCAGTCGGATCGGGAGCTGCCCCATCCCGCCCGCGGGCACCACCATGTGGCTCACGCCGCCCTTGCGGACGCCGTTCACCAGGCTGCCCGTAGCCTCCCACTGCAGCAGCTTGGGGATGGCATCCACAGAAAGCACTTCCGGTGGGGCGGCCAGGATGCCCGCCACCATGGCCGGCAGCAGTTCGGTGGCCACGCCCGACCCCAGGCGACGGTCGATGAAGGCCGACAGGCCCTCCTCCGGCTCGGCGGATCGCACCGGGATGAAGGGTTCCAGCATCATCCGCAGCTTGGCGGAGAGGGGCATCAGCGACGAAGTCAGCAGCCCGAAGGGCGAGGCCGGGACCGGCACCAGGCGGCCTCCCTTCCCCACCCAGCGCGCTCCCTTCCCGGGGGCGTTGAAGGGCAGGTCGATGGCCTTGAAGAGCCGATCCACGGCGGTACCGGGCTGCCACAGCACGCCCTGGGGGCCCGTTTCCAGATGGCCACCCTCCCACGGCAGCGTCTTCATCCAGCCGCCCACCGCGTCCTGGCCCTCCCACACTTCGGCTGCCTCGCCGCGTCGCTGCAGGTGCCAGGCCGCCGCCAGGCCAGTCACGCCGCCGCCGAGGATCAGGGTGCTCATGGGAGGATCTCCAGGACACGCCGCGTCAGGCAGCGGATGTAGGCGGGGTGGGTGCCCGGGGTGCGCACGCGCCGGTAGGAGCGGATGCCGGCCTGGTCGGCCACATGGCGGTATTCGATGTCCAGCTCGTGCAGGGTCTCGATGTGCTCGCTCACGAAGCTGAGGGGCACGACGATGACGTCCTTCCCGCCCATGCCTTCCAGCACGTTCTTGAGGGGCGGCTCCAGCCAGCGCACCGGGCCCGTGCGGCTCTGGTACGCGAGCAGATAGCCGCCGGGAATATCGCCGAGGCGGGCCATCAGGGCATCGCGGGTGGCGTGGATCTCCTGCTCGTACGGATCGCCCGCCGCGATCTGCCGCACCGGCAGGCTGTGGGCGCTGAAGATCACCGTGGCCCCCGGGCACTCCGCCAGGGCCGCGCGCAGCGGCGCCTCCAGGGCGTCCAGGTAGTCGGAATCGGTGGCGTAGTGATCCACGCCCGGCAGCAGCTCCATGCCCGCGGCGGCGGCCACCTGGGCCAATTCCCGCAGGCTGGAGCCCGTGGTGGCCCGGCAGTTGTGGGGATAGAGGGTGACGGGCACGAGACGGCGGATGCCGTCCCGCTTCAGGGCCCGCAGCAGGCCCTCGGTCCGCGGCGCCGCGTAGCGGAAGCAGAGCTTCACCGCCTCCGGTCGCCCCGCCGCGCGCAGGGCCGCGCGCAGGGCTGAGGCCTGGGCGGCGCTCTCCCGCAGCAGGGGCGAGCCCCCGCCGATCTGGGCGTAGCGGCCCCGGGAACCGGGGGCCCGCAGCCGCGCGATGAGGCGCGCGAAGGGGCCCTGCAGCCAGGCGGGACCGGGCAGCCGGATCAGGTCCCGGTCCCCGAAGAGCTGGGCCAGGAAGGGTTCGACCTGGTCCAGGTTCACCGGACCGCCGAGGTTCAGGAGCAGGATCGCCGTATCAGTCGTCATCGCCCTCCACCTTACGGGAAGATCCCCCGGTCCGACGTCACAGAAAGCTGGCCGGTCCTTCCTGAAACCTGAACAGCGTCGTGACAGGAAGTTCGGTCGGACGGGACTAGAATGGAGCCCTGGAGTGCCCATGCCGCTCACCGCCCTCGACGCCCTGCCCGACGACGCCCGCCTCTGGCTGCTGGCCCTGGACCGCCCCACCGACGCCGCCCGGCTCGCCCCGGAACTGGATGCGGCCCTGGCCCGGTGGCGCCACAAGGGCATCCAGTACCAGGCCGCCTGGAGCCTGCTCCAGGACCGCGTGCTGGCCATCGCCGAGCCCACCCTTGCCGCCCAGCCTTCGGGCTGCGCCATCGACGGCATGCTGCGCACCATCCATCGCATCGCCGAGGAGGCCGGACTGGCTTTGGCGGATCCCCAGGACGTGGTGGTGCGTCTGGCCGATGGGATCCGGATCCTCCCCCGGACCGAGCTGGAGGCCCGCCTCGCGGACGGCACCCTGGACGGCGCCACGCCGGTGCTGGACCTGGCCCTCTACACCCTGGGGGACCTGCGCCAGGGCCGGCTGGAGAAGCCGCTGGCCGCCACCTGGATCGGGCGGAAGTACAAGCTGGCCGCCAGCACCACCTAGGCGACGCGTCCGTACAAGTTAAGGCCCCGGAGCATCCGGGGCCTTAACTTGTGGGCTCGAAAGCCCTAGAAAATGGATTCACCGGGCTTGCGGCGCCAGGACTCGGTGCGCTGCTTGGGGTTTTCCACCTTGGGCTTGGCTTCCTTGGCCGCGGCCAGGGTCTGGAGCAGCGAACCGCCCAGCTTAGAGGCCACTTGCTTCGCCAGGACCGGCGCCGAGGCGGGGTTGGTCACGGGGCCGGTGGCAGGAATCTCCATGGACGAGGCCTCGGGCTTCGTCGTGACTTCCTTGAGCCGCTTCTGGTACCAAGCCTTCCGCTTGGGATCCATCACCCGGGCCAGGGTGGTCTTTTCACCCTTCTTCAGGACCTTGGGACGGGTTCGCTCGCGGTCTTCCCGCAGCATCGAATCAGGCTTGGCGGCCTCCTCGAGGATCTTCGCCAGGTTTCCAAGGCCACGCAGGTTCATCATGAGGGGTTAATGCTCCACAAAGGGGCCACGGGCCACCACTCATGAGCGTAGCTGTGAATCCCTCTTTTCCGTAGTGATTTTCGGCACGAGCTGCGCTTTTTTCGCTTCCTCCCGCCCCGGGGATTTCGCCGACACTGGAAGTCATGCCCCGCCTTACGCCCCGTCCACCCGCCCTGAAGACCCGTCTGGACGACCTCTGTGGCCGCTATGACACCGCCGGGGCCCTGGACCTGGATCCCCTCTCCGTGGCCCTGGCCTATCCCGAGCCCCTGGACCGGGAGGTGGCCGCCTTCGTCGCGGCGCATCTGGCCTACGGGCGCGTGGCGCCCATGCTCCGCGCCGTGCGATCCGCCCTGGCGCCCCTCGGCGCCCGGCCCGCCCTCTGGCTCCGCGAACACACCGAGGCCGTGGCGGAGCGCGTTCTGGGGCGGGCCCTCGCCGATTGGACCTGGCGCTTCCACACCGGAGCGGATGTCGCGGCCTGGCTGCTGGCCTGGCAGCGGCTGGATGCCGAGAGCGGCTCGGGCCTGGAGGCCCACCTCATGCCCCGGCCGGGGGAGGACGGGGACACCGCCCTCTCGCGCCTCGTCCGGCGCCTGCGGACGGAGCTGCCCGCCACTTACGGCACGCGGTTCAGCCTGCCGGATCCCCTGGAGGGCGCCGCCTGCAAGCGCTGGCGCATGTTCCTGCGCTGGATGGTGCGCACCGACTGGCCCGATCTCGGCCTCTGGACCCGCTACCCCATGGACCAGCTCGTGATCCCCCTGGACACCCACGTGGCCCGGGTATCGCGCTTCGTCGGCCTCACCGCCCGGACCACGCCCGACGGCCGCATGGCCTTCGAAATCACCGAGGCTCTCCGCCGGCTCGATCCCGCTGACCCCCTCCGTTACGACTTCGCCCTCAGCCACCTCGGCATCCTGGGCGACTGCCCCGGGGTGCGCCGCAAAGTCACCTGCGCGGAATGCCCCCTCTACAGCGTGTGCCGGGCGGGCTCCGAATCCGCTACGCGGATTCGGAGGTAGAAAAGCCGACGGTGGTCCGAAGGGGCCGGACTTGCCATGTAGGCGACCGCCGGATGGCAGAGCAGGCTCCGGGGGAGCCTGCGGCGCCAGGATCCGGCGAGGAGCCTATGCCAGTGCCGACTCGCAAGGCCAAGCCGCAGGCGCCGGCCGCGCGATGGCAGGCCTGGCCCCAAAAAGGGGCCGGGCTTGCCACGGCACTCGGAGGAACGACTTAGGGCTGCTTCTTCCGATCTGACCCGGTTCATCGCACCCCGATGCATGGGGCCCGGCTTCTCATCAGACTACCCTTCGGGAGGGTCGGACGCCAGCGGGAGTGGCTGGCGCGAGGGCAGTCTTGGTGCGGGAAGCGAGTGTTTTCAGTGGCTTTTTAAGGTCGTGGAAAAAGGCGTCCCCCTCCCCTTGACACCCCCACATGTTGGGGCCATCCTTTCACTCCGGCACAACCCCTAGAGGTTCATGCAAACGGCCCCCACCCGCTGGGGTGGGCTTTTTCTTGCCCCATTCAACGGGTCTCGGACCCTCCCATCGCTCCACCCTCATTCTGGACAACGCCCATGAAGATCACCCGCCACTTCACTCAGGCCGGCCACGATCCCCTCGCGGGGATCCCCTTTGTCCCGCGAACCAGCCGCATCGCCAAGCTCGATGGCACGGTGGTCTTCGAGGCCAAGGACGTGATGGTGCCGGAAACGTGGTCCCAGGTGGCCGTCGACATCCTCGCCCAGAAATACTTCCGCCGGAAGGGCATCGACGACCTGAATGGCGGAGAGAAGGACGCGCGCCAGGTGTTCCACCGGCTGGCGGGCTGCTGGCGCCACTGGGGCGAGAATCACGGCTACTTCGATACGGCCGAGGACGCCCAGGCCTTCTACGACGAGCTAACCTACATGCTCGCCGAGCAGATGTGCGCGCCCAACTCGCCGCAGTGGTTCAACACGGGCCTGCACTTCGCCTACGGCATCTCGGGCCCGGCCCAGGGCCACAGCTATGTGGAGCCGACCACCGGCGAGATGACGAAGTCCACCTCCGCCTACGAGCGGCCGCAGCCCCACGCCTGCTTCATCCAGAGCGTGGCCGACGACCTCGTGAACGAGGGCGGCATCATGGATCTGTGGACCCGCGAGGCCCGCATCTTCAAGTACGGCTCCGGCACGGGCACCAACTTCTCCAAGGTGCGCGGCTCGGAAGAGCCCCTCTCCGGCGGCGGGCGCAGCTCGGGCCTGATGAGCTTCCTGGCCGTGGGCGATCGCGCCGCCGGCGCCATCAAGAGCGGCGGCACCACCCGCCGCGCCGCCAAGATGGTCTGCCTGGATCTCGACCACCCTGATATCGAGGCCTTCATCGACTGGAAGGTGACCGAAGAGCGCAAGGTGGCCATGCTGGCCGCGGGCAGCGCCGTCCTGCGGCGCCACTGGGACGCCATCTGCCAGGCCGTCGAAGGCTCCACCACGAAGGACATCGATCCCCGGACCAACGAAGTCCTGCGCAAGGCCCTGGCGAAGGCGAAGCGGGAGGGGGCGCCGGCCGCCTTCCTCACCCAGTGCCTGGGCCGCCTCGCGGATGGCGACCTGGAGCGCGACCTCCACGGCTACGACACCTCCTGGGATGGCGATGCCTATTTCACCGTGGGCGGCATGAACTCCAACAACTCCGTGCGCGTGCCCGACCCCTTCATGCGCGCCCTGGAGATGGACGGCGACTGGGACCTGAAGCGCCGCATCGATGGCAAGACCAGCAAGCGGCTCCGCGCCCGGGACCTGTGGGAGAAGGTGAACAAGGCCGCCTGGGCCTGCGCCGATCCCGGCATCCAGTTCGACACCACCATCAACGACTGGCACACCTGCCCGGCCGACGGCCCCATCAACGCCAGCAATCCCTGCTCCGAGTACATGTTCCTGGATGACACCGCCTGCAACCTGGCGTCCCTGAACCTGTGCACCTTCCTCACCGAGGATGGCGGCTTCGACCTGGCCGGGTACCGCCACGCCATCCGGCTGTGGACGGTGGTGCTGGAGATCAGCGTCCTGATGGCCCAGTTCCCCAGTGATGCCATCGCGCAGCGCAGCTACGACTTCCGCACCCTGGGCCTGGGCTACGCCAACCTGGGCGCCATGCTCATGCGCATGGGCATCCCCTACGACAGCGTGGAGGGCACCCAGTGGTGCGCCGCCCTCACCGCCATCCTCACCGGCGACGCCTACGCCGCCAGCGCCGAGATGGCCCGGGAGCTGCAGCCCTTCCCCGGCTACGCCAAGAACCGCGAGGCCATGCTGCGGGTCATCCGCAACCACCGCCGCGCCGCCTACAACGCCCCGGCCTCGGAGTACGAGCAGCTCTCCATCCGGCCCCAGGGCCTGCATGGCGCGGGCGTGCCCAAGCGCATCGTCGAGGCCGCCCGCGAGAGCTGGGACACGGCCCTCACCTACGGCGAGCAGTGGGGCTTCCGCAACGCCCAGGTGACGGTGCTGGCGCCCACGGGCACCATCGGCCTCCTCATGGACTGCGACACCACCGGCGTCGAGCCCGATTTCGCCCTGGTGAAGTTCAAGAAGCTGGCGGGCGGCGGCTACTTCAAGCTGGTCAACCGGGCCATCCCCGAGGCCATGGCCCGCCTGGGCTACAGCCCGAAGCAGATCCAGGAGATCGAGCGCCACGTCGTGGGCTGGCTGCAGATCACCGACGAGACCCCCGGCATCACCCGTTCCATGCTCAAGGGCGCCGGCTGGGCCGAGGAGGAGATCGCGGCCGTGGAGCAGAAGCTCCCCACCGCCTTCGATCCCGCCTACGCCATCGACGTGGAGCGCCTGAAGAACGACTTCAGCCCCGAGCAGGTGGAGGCCTTCCTCCTGGCCCTGTCCGGCTCCATGACCGTGGAAGGCGCGCCCCACCTCAAGGACGAGCACCTGCCCATCTTCGACTGCGCCAACCGCTGCGGGCGCACCGGCCGGCGCTTCATCGCCCCCCTGGGCCACCTGCGCATGATGGGGGCCGCCCAGCCCTTCCTTAGCGGCGCCATCAGCAAGACCATCAACCTGCCCGCCGAGACCGGCGTGAAGGAGATCGGCCAGATCTACGAGGCCAGCTGGCAGCTCATGCTCAAGGCCGTGGCCCTCTACCGCGATGGCTCCAAGATGAGCCAGGCCATGGCCACCAGCCTGGATAGCCTGGTGGGCGCCGAGACCCTGCTGGACGACGAGGCCACCCCCGCGGAGAAGACCCCCGTCCTCGCCCAGGCGATGACGCATCAATTGGCCAACCAGCTGGTGCGCACCTACCGGCGCCGGCTGCCCAACCGGCGCGGCGGCTACACCCAGGCGGCCACCGTGGGCGGCACCAAGCTCTACCTGCGCACCGGCGAATACGAGGACGGCAGCCTCGGCGAGATCTTCCTCGACATCCACAAGGAGGGCGCCGCCTTCCGCGCCGTGCTCAACTGCTTCGCCATCGCCGTGAGCATGGGCCTGCAGCACGGCGTGCCCCTGGAAGAGTTCTGCGATGCCTTCCTCTTCACCCGCTTCGAACCCAACGGCATGGTGGCCGGCAGCGACACGGTGAAGTTGAGCACCAGCCTCATCGACTTCGTGTTCCGGGAACTGGCCATCAGCTACCTGGGCCGCTACGACCTGGCCCACGTGGAACCCGAGCAGCTCATGAACGCCAGCACCGGCCTGCGCCCCAACAGCCAGGCCCCCGGCCTCCAGAAGAACCTGCCCGACCTGCCCACGGGCACGCCCCTGCCCTTCCCCGAGGCCGGCACCCCGGCCGCGCCCGCGCCCCAGCCCGTGCCCGTCCTCGTGGGCGCGCCCGCCGGCGCCCGGACCACCGTGAGCGCCACACCGATGCTCAGCGCGGCGGTATCCGCCACGCAGGCCGCCCGCGAGAAGGGCTACACCGGCGACCCCTGCCCCGAGTGCGGCCACCTCACCCTCGTCCGCAACGGCGCCTGCATGAAGTGCCAGACGTGTGGGGCGACGACCGGGTGCAGCTAGACCAGAAGGCAAACTGATTCACCACGAAGACACGAAGAAAAGCAAAGCAAGAATGAGAAGGGCGGGAGCAATCCCGCCCTTCTTTTATCGGCCGCCTGTTGTCCTTCTTCCTTCCTTCGTTTCTTCGTGGTGAATCTTTCCTGCCTTTCCGTCCAAGCCTGCCGTCAGTTATGCACGCCCGGCGCCTCGCGGCCGGTCTTCTCGACGTATTCGCGGTAGGTGCCGAGGAAGGGCATGGGGCCGGGGTGCTCGTCGCCGCCCAGTTCGAGGACGCGGGTGGCGAGGCCACGCAGGAAGGCGCGGTCGTGGCTCACGAAGAGGAGGGTGCCTTCGAAGTCCTTGAGGGCATCGACGAGCATTTCCTTGGTGGCCAGGTCCAGGTGGTTGGTGGGCTCGTCCAGCACCAGGAAGTTGGGCGGGTCGAAGAGCATGCGGGCCATGGCCAGGCGCGACTTCTCCCCGCCGGACAGGGTGCGGATGCGCTTGTCCACATCGTCGCCGCTGAACTGGAAGGCCCCCAGCAGGTTCCGCATGACGCCCAGGCCCTCCATGGGGAAGTCCTGCTGAAGCTGCTCCAGCACGGTCAGGTCGGCGTCCAGCAGGTCGAGGCTCTGCTGGGCGAAATAGCCCAGCTTGAGGCTGGCGCCCAGCTTCACCTCGCCCGCATCGGGGGCCAGCACGCCCGCCATCATCTTCAGCAGGGTGGACTTGCCGGCGCCGTTCTTGCCCATGACGCACCAGCGCTCGCCGCGCCGGATGTGGAAGTCGAAGCCGTCGTACAGGGTGCGGCTGCCGTAGCGCTTGCTGACGCCGGTGAGCATGGCCACGTCATCGCCGGAGCGGCCGGGGGCGCGGAAATCCCACTTCACCACGCGGCGCTTCTTGGGCAGCTCGATGCGCTCGATCTTGTCCAGGGCCTTCACGCGGCTCTGCACCTGGGCGGCCTTGGAGGCATGGGCGGCGAACCGGTCGATGAAGCGCTGCTCCTTGGCCAGCTTGGCCTGCTGCCGGGCGAAGGCCGCCTCCTGGTTGGTCTCGCGGGTCTCCCGCTCCTTCACGTAGAAGTCGTAGTCGCCGGAGTAGGTGACGATGTCGCCGCCATCGATCTCCAGCACCTTGGTGACGATGCGGTTCATGAAATCGCGGTCATGGCTGGTCATCAGGAGGGTGGCGGGCGAGTCCTTCAGGTACTGCTCCAGCCAGAGGATGCTCTCGATGTCGAGGTGGTTGGTGGGCTCGTCCAGCAGCAGCACATCGAACTTGCCCAGCAGCACCTTGGCCATGGCCACGCGCATCTTCCAGCCGCCGGACAGGGCGCCCACGTCGCCGTCGATCTGCCCGTCCTCGAAGCCCAGGCCCTGCAGGCAGGCCCGGGCCCGGGCCTCCAGCTCGTAGCCGCCCAGGTGCTGGTACTCCTCCTGGACGTGGCCGAAGCGATCCAGGATGGCCTCCAGCTCGTCGGCCCGGTCGGGATCGGCCATGCCGTGCTCCAGGTCCGTCAGCTCGTGGTGCAGGTCGCCCAGGCGCCCGCTGCCCGCGATGGCCTCGTCCAGCACGGAGCGGCCCGCCATGCCATCCACCTCCTGGCGGAAGTAGCCGATGGTGAGCTTCTTGGGCAGGATCACCGTGCCGTCGTCGGGGGATTCCTCGCCCACGATCATGCGGAACAGGGTGGACTTGCCGGCGCCGTTGGGCCCCACCAGCCCCACCTTCTCACCCGGATTGAGCTGGAAGTCGGCGTCGATGAAGAGCACCTGCTTGCCGTACTGTTTGCTGACGTTGGCGAAGGCGACCATGGATTCCCGGGAGGTGAGGCGGAACGGAGGCGTGTCCCGCGGAAACCTCCAGGGTACCGCGATCCGCCCTTCCGCCCCAGCGTCCATCGCAGACCCTGCCCTGGGCCTGTTTCTGGGCTTGGGCATCCGGCCCTGGCGGCCGATGGGAAAGCAGGAGCCGTCATGCCCGAACCCCTGGATCCCACCCAGCTCGCCCTGGACCCCGACTCGGAGATCCCCGCCCTGCTGGCCCTCTGCCCCGACATCGCCCCCCTGCGCTTCCGGGACGGGGAGAAGCTGGTGGTGGAGGGGGAGACCTCGCAGGACCTGTTCATCGTGCTCCGGGGCAGCCTGGTGGTGGAGCGGCGGGAGGCGGACGGCACCCAGCGGCCCCTGGCCCACCTCGACTGCGATGCGGAACGGCCCGCCATCGTGGGGGAGATGGCCTACTTCGGCGCCCAGCAGCGCACGGCCACGGTGCGGGCCGTGGGGGCCTGCCGGGCCCTCTGCCTGAAATCGGCGCACGTGGACACCATCATGGAGGGCTTTCCGGGCCTGACCCGCCTCGTCTGCCAGCAGTTCACCCGCCGCCTGCAGGAGGCCAACGACGCCCTGCGGGACCTGCGGGCCCGCTTCGACCTGGGCGCCGATCGCCGCATCGCCCAGCCCGGCGAGCTGCTCTTCCGGGCCGGGGAACGCGCGCCGCTCTTCCAGCTGGTCATGGGCACCGTGCGCCTGGAGGGCCCCGGCGGCACCTCGATCTTCGCCCCCCGGGACCTGCCCGAGGGCTTCCTGGGCCTGGAGGCCTTCCTGCGGGATCAGCCCCAGGACGCCACGGCCGTCACCGAGGACACCTGCTTCCTGGCCGTCATCGACCCCTCCCGGCGGGAGGCCTTCCTGCGCAACCAGCCAGGGCTGGTGCTGCGGGTGCTCGAAGGCTAGACGAAGAGCACCGCGTGGACGGGCGGCAGGTGTTCGCCGAGGGTGAGCCAGTCGTCGCCCTGGTTCTCACTGACCCAGACGGAGCCCGTGGTCGAGCCGAAGGCCAGCCGCTCGCCGGTGGCGTCGAGGTCCAGGGCGTGGCGGTAGACCAGGTCGTAGGCCCAGGCCTGGGGCAGGCCGCGATGCAGCGTCTCGAAGGTGCGGCCGCCGTCCCGGGTGCGGTTCACGACCACCTTGCCCTCGGCGGGGATGCGGCGCTCGTCCTTGATGGCGGGCACGAACCAGGCGGTGTTCGGATCCCTTGGATGCACGACCACCGGGAACCCGAAGACGGAGGGCTTCACGTCGGTGATCTCCGTCCAGCTCCTGGCGTTGTCGGTGCTGCGGAAGATGCCGTTGTGATGCTGGATCCAGTAGCTGTCCGGGGCGCCTGGGCACTGCACCATGTGGTGGGGATCCTGGGATTCCGGGGCCTCCACCAGCTCGGGGGGCGCGTAGTCCGCCCGCATCCCCTTGGTGTGGGGGGTCCAGGTCTTCCCCAGGTCCTCCGTGATCCACACCCCGCCGCTGGAGACGGCCACGGTCACCCGGTTGCCGTCGCGGGGATCCACGCAGATGGAGTGGAGGCCCGGCGCGTCCGCCCCGCCGCCGGCCCACTTGCGGCGCTCCGGCATGTGCCAGAGGGGTTCCACGAGCTGCCAGGTGTCGCCGTGGTCCTCACTCCAGAAGAGCCCGCCAGGAATGGTGCCCGCCCAGAGCAGGCCCGGCTGCGTGGCCAGCCCCGGCGCCATCGACCAGAAGCGGATGAGGCGCCAGGGAATCTCCCGGCCCAGGAAATCCTTCTCCACGTGGCCCTCGGGCGGCGTCGGATAGGCCGGCACGCCGATCTCCGTCCAGGTGGCCCCCCGGTCCCGGGAGCGGTGCAGCTTGGCGCCGAAGTGGCCGTGGTCCAGGGCCGCGTACCAGGCGCCGTCGCGGGGATCGGCCATGGCCAGCGAGACGTTGTCCCCCAGGAAGGCCACCGCATCGAGATCCCAGACGCCCCGCTCCGTCCGTCGGGCGGAAAAGAGTCCCTTCCGGGTGGATATCAAAAGTTGGTTGGACATCGTCCTCAGCCTCCTGAAAGGGCCTGCATGACAAGGATCTCGGCCGTCGCGGACACCGCGTCTCCCAGCGCCCGGCGATCCTCCACGGGCGTTCCGTCCACGAAGACGGCCATGTGGTGGCGCAGGGCGCCGTGCTCATCCAGCACATAGCCCCGGGCCAGAGGGTAGAGCGCGAAGGCCGCATCCAGGCTCTCCCGCACCGTCGCACCGCCCACCAGGCAGGGGGGGCAGGCCACATGGCGCTGGAGGTTGCGCGTGAACGCGACGCGGGGCATGAAGATCCTGAATGCCCCGATAAATTGCGCCCAGGGGAGTTTCCTGTCAAGACAACCGGTGGCCGGCTAGTCGAATCGGTCCGGATCGTCCCAGGGATCCCAGGGCCTGCGTTCCAGGTGCCGCAGCTGCTGCCGCTCATCGTCCATCTGCTGGAAATCCTCGTCCAGCAGATGGGTGGGGTTCGGCAGCGGCCGTCCGTTCAGGTCGTGGAGCGGGGCTGACCGTCGTTCCACGCCAACGATGCGGCTCCAGGTATGACGGCGTTCGAGGGTATCCGACATGATCCACCTCCGGCCTGATCCGAAGATAGGCTCACGGGTTTGTCACGCCATGGCGGCGAACCCCCGATTTCTACCCGAAACGGAGTCCCATCCTCAGTCCCCAGCGACCGCCGCTCGGACCTGGGCGACGACTTGGGCCCTCGCCCCCAGGCTGGGGGCCTTGCCCTGGAAGGTCTTTCCGGCGCCGCCGCCCTTGGCGCCGAGGAGCGCCGCCACGGACCGACCCAGGGCCGGCACATCCAGGCTGCAGCCCTCACCCGCGCTGAGCAGGAAGAGCCCCTGCCCGCCCTGCTCGGTGGTCAGGAACACGGCCTTGGCGGGAGCCGCCGCGAGGACACCCCGGGCCAGCCGCTGGAGAAAGGCCGCGTCCCGGCCCTCCAGATGGACCTCCAGCAGGGTTTCGGGCCCTGCGGCCAGGGCCGTGGCCATGGACTCGGCCAGTTCCTCCTCCAGCTTGCGGCTGCGGCGCTCCAGGGCCTGGAGGTGGTCCAGCTTGACCTGGAGCACGGACGCCAGTTCCTCGTCCGGCGCGCCCAGCAGGTTGCGGAACGTGGCATTCCGCCGTTCGTGGGCGCCGAGTCGGGCCCGGACCCGACCGCCCGCCACGTAGAAGAGCCGCGTGCCGCCCCGGATCCCCTCGGTGCCAAGGATTTTCAGCGCCTCGATCTCGCCCGTGTGGCGAAGGTGCGTACCGCCGCAGGTATTCAGGTCCACCCCGGCGATCGCCACCAGCCGGATGTCGCCGGTGTGGCCCTCCGGCAGCCCCCGCGAGCGCACGGCCTCCAGCGCATAGGCCTCGGAACTCACCCACCGGGCCGTGATTTCGCGACCGGCGCGGATCTCGGCGGCCACGGCTTCCTCCAGCCGTGCCAGCTCCGCGGGCGAAATCGACGGCGCATCCACCTCGATGTCGCAGACGGTGGCGCCCAGGTGGAAGGCGGTGGTGGCCCACTGGAACCGGTCCTGGGCCACGGCCGTGAGGAGATGCTGGCCCGTGTGCTGCTGCATGTGGTCGAAGCGGCGGGCCCAGTCCAGCTTGAGCGCGGCCGGGCCCTCCGGAACGGCCGAGGCCAGCACGTGCCGGAGTTCCCCGTCCCGCTTCTGGACATCCAGCACGGCAGTGCCATTCAGGGTGCCGAAGTCGCAGGGCTGGCCGCCGCCCTCGGGGTAGAAGAGCGTGTCCTCGAGGACCACGAAGGGTCGGCCCTTCTCCTCACCGCCACGCAGGATGCGGGTGTCCAGGGAAGTGGCGTAGGGATCGCGTTCGTAGGCGGGGGTCAGGGGCATGCGGGGAGCCTAGCACAGGGGCGCTGCTAGGCTGGAGCCCAGGAGCGTGTCCAAGCAATCGATAGGGGCTGCATTGATGGCAAAGGGTTTCCAGACAAGGAAGCGGGCGCAGGGCGGTGCGGGTTCACCGTTCAAGCCCGGTGACGCCGTATGGGAGCCCTTTGCCATCAACCCTTCGGGCTGGGGCGGCAGCCGTCGGGATGCTGCGTCAGGCTCCTCGTCCTTGGAACCACCAAGGCCTTCGTCGCCTTCCTTGCCTCCCTCGGCTGGCGCCCCAGTGCAGCCCC
>JAJZQW010000084.1 GCA_021802985.1 Acidobacteriota bacterium
TGGATGTAGATGGCCTCGGAGATGGCATCCAGGACGCCGCGAACCGCTGCCAGACGCATTTCTGCGTCCTCCAGTGCCTTCTGGAGATCCAGGGGCTGGGTCGGTTTCTTCATGGCTTGATCATCGGCCGTTCAAGGCGAGGAGTGAAGTTCAGGCCCAGCGGAAGCGCCGGACGGCCAGCAGGAAGGCCCCCAGGGCCCAGGCTCCCACAATGGCGAGGGCCAGACCGTGCCCCGCCAGGCCCGAGCCATCGTTGAACACGGCCCGAAGGGTGGTGAGGAATGGCGACAGGGGCAGGGCGGTGACCGCGTGCTGGAGCCAGCGCGGCGCGGAATCCAGCGTGAAGTAGACGCCGCTGAGGAGCATGAGCGGGAAGAAGAGCAGATTCGCGATGGCCGCATAGCTTTCGGAGGTCTCGGCGAAACTGCTGAGGGCGAAGCCGAAGGACATGAAGCAGGCCGTGCCGAAGACCATCACCACCAGCAGGTCCAGGTACGAGCCCTGGTTCTGAATGCCGAAGGCCAGCCATCCCACCGTCATGAGCACGAGGGCCTGGGCGAGGGAGATCGTGAGCCGCTGGAGCACCTGGCCCAGCAGGAAGATCCACTTGGGGAGCGGTGTCACCGCCAGGCGCCGGAACTTGCCCTTCTCCCGGTACGAGACGTTCACCATGCCTACGCTGAAGAGGCCGATGCTCATGAGGTTCAGCCCCAGGAGGCCGGGGAGCAGGAAGGCCGCGTAGTTCGAGGCCTTGCGTCCCCCTGGGCTCTCCACGCTCACGGGGATGCGCTTGGGTTCCGGCGCGCCGTTGAGCCGAGCCTGGGCCATCAGCCAGGCCTGGTTCACCAGGCCCGCCGCGGCCCCGCCCTGGGCCATCAGGTAACTGTTCAGCCGCAGCCGATAGCCCTCGCCATCGGCCAGCACCTCGGCGGCCGTCTCGCCCCGGCCCCAGCGTGCCTCCGCCTCTGCCGGCGCGAGGGGCATCACCTTGAGCTGGACTTCGTCCATGGCCTTCAGAAGTGCCGCGTCCCGAGGGCTCGGCGCCGCCGGTTCGACATACACGATGGAGAGCTTCGGTCCCCCGCCGCCCCGGAAGATCACCCCGAAGCCCAGCAGCATGGCTACCGGGAAGGCGAAGGTCCAGAACATCGCCATCCGGTCGCGGCTGTAGAGCTTCCACTCCATCACGAACTGGCGCCAGATCATCATGACCATGCGACGTACTCCACTACGAAGACTCGAAGACTGAGGAAAAGGCTCACTGCAAACCACGAAGGCGCGAAGGGGAAAGGCAAGAAAAGCGAAGGGTGGTCAGGGAACAAGGCCCATGCAGGATGAGGCTCAGACCACGATCCGATGGATTCCGTCCTTGATGAGGGGGACGTTGAAGTTGATGAGCAGGCCCAAGGAATGGTGAGCCACCTTCAGGTAGGTGATGAGCTGGGCCCGGTGGAGCGGGAGGATGGTTTCGACGGCTTTTAATTCGATGACCACGCGGTTGTCGAGGAGGAGATCCAGCCTCAACCCGGCCTCAATCCGAAGATCTCCGTAAACAACCGGGACGTGGACCTGCTGGGCCACGGACATTCCACGGGAACGGCACTCATGGACGAAGCAGGCCTCATAGACCCGCTCGGAAAGGCCCGGGCCAAGGGTCGAGTGCACGTGAAAGGCCGCGTCCACAGCCAATCTGGCCGTCATCTCCGTGGCTTCATCGAGCTTGAACTTCGTGCCCTTCGTGTCTTCGTGGTTCACGCTTTTTCCTTTCCATCGCCGACTTGCAGCCTTGTCGTCTAGTCCCGCAGGGACCGTCCGGTCTGATGCAGGAAGACGTCCTCCAGGGTGGCGCGGCGGATGTGGATCTGTTGATAGGGCACCCCGGCGGCCTCGGCGATCTCCAGGATGCGGGGCAGCAGGCCCTTGGGGTCCCGGGTGGGGATCTCCCAGAGGTCGGAACGGTGCTCCACGGTCTCACCCAGGCGGGCGGAGAATGCGGCCGGATCCGGCGCGGCGCCATCGAAGGTCAGTTCCACCACGCTGGGGATGGCCAGCTGGGCAATGAGCGAGGCGGGGGTGCCGGAGGCGATCACCTGGCCGTGATCCATGATGGCCAAGCGGTCGCAGAGGGCCTCCGCCTCGTCCATGTAGTGGGTGGTGAGCAACACCGTGCGGCCCTCGGCCTTCATGCGGCGCACCACGTCCCAGAGGCCGCGCCGCGCCTGGGGATCCAGCCCCGTGGTGGGCTCGTCCAGAAACACCAGCTCCGGGTCGTTCACCAGGGCCAGGGCCAGGGCCAGGCGCTGCTGCTGGCCGCCGCTCAGGGTGATGTGGTAGGCCTCGGCCTTGTCGTTGAGCTGCACCAGGTCCAGCAGCTCCGCGGTGGAGCGGGCCTTCGGGTAGTAGGTGCCGTAGAGGTCGAGCGCTTCGCGGACCGTGATCTTGTTGAAGAGGCTCGTGCTCTGGAGCTGGACGCCGATGCGGGCCCGGATCTGCTGTCCGTCCCGCTTCCAGGACTGGCCCAGGATCTCGATCTCTCCGGCATCGGGCACGGTGAGCCCCTCGATCATCTCCAGGGTCGTCGTCTTCCCCGCACCGTTGGGGCCCAGCAGGCCGAAGACCTCGCCGCGGGCCACCTCCAGGTCCACGCCGGCCACCGCCACCACCTTGGGAAAGGCCTTGCGGAGGCCGTGGATGCGAAGGGCGAGTTCGGACATGGAAACCTCGGGGGTTTCATCATGCCCGGATCGGCGCGGTTGTGGGGACAGGGAGATCCGGACGGATCACACCCGCCAGAACCGCCATGCGGCGTGGTTCCTCTCCAGCCGCTGCGAAGCGGCATCCCGGTCCCCCGCGCTGGCATACCGTGCCGCCCAGCAGCTGCCGGAGCCACAGAGCAGGGGCTCGCCGCCGGTGTCCCGGAGGGCATCCCGCACCTCGGCCAGGGGCAGGCAGACCCAGAGGGCGGCGCCGGTCAGATCGTTGCGCCAGGGGGGTGCCGCCCCCTCCGGTTGGGAGGCCAGGGCCTCGGGGAACGGATAGCCGATGTCCCCGAGGGCCCGGTACACGCTGGGGGTGGAGACGTAGAGGCCGGGATGGACCAGGAGGAGCGGCTCCAGGGGCACGGGCCGCAGGGGGAAGACCCGCTCCCCGCGGCCCAGGCCCAGCACGGTGCCGCCGAGGAGGAAGAGGGGCACGTCGCTGCCCAGGCGCGTGGCCATGCCCAACAGGGCGGCGTCCGCCAAGTTCAGGTCGAAGAGCCGGTTCCCCAGCCGGAGGGCCGCCGCTGCATCGCTGCTGCCGCCGCCCAGACCCGCGCCATGGGGGATGTGCTTCTCCAGGCGTAGCGCCGCGGGCAGGGGCCGGCGCGCGGCATCCTCCAGCAGGCGCCAGGCCCGGATCACGAGATTGGATTCGTCCGCCGCGAGTCCCTCGCTCGTGGGCCCGGTGATCGTCAGGGACAGCTCGCTCGCGGGTTCCGCCGACAGGGTGTCGGTGAGGTCCGGCACGCCCTCCAGCACCGTGGTCACCAGCTCCAGCTCGTGGAAGCCGTCCGCCCGCCGGCCTAGCACGGCGAGGAAGCGGTTCAGTTTCGCGGGCGCCTGGACGGTTAGAGCCATGCCACTACGGTAGCCTGGGAACCATGACGCTACAGCCCGTCATCGAGCTCGAACTCCTTGTCCGGGATGCTCAGGATGTCTGGGCCGTCCTTGGTGATGGCGATGTCGTGCTCGAACTGGGCGGAGAGGCCGCCATCCTTGGTGCGCACGGTCCAGCCATCGGGCTCCACCAGGCACTTGTGGCTGCCTGAATTGAGAATGGGCTCGATGGTGATGGTCATGCCGGGCTCCATGCGGAAGCCCGTGCCCGGTCTCTGTTCAGCGAAAACCACCTGGGGATCCTCGTGCAGGTCGCGGCCGATGCCATGGCCGATGTATTCCCGCACCACGGAGTAGCCGCGCGCTTCCGCAAAGGATTGGACCGCGGTGGCCATGTCGCCCAGGCGCACCCCGGGCCGGCAGAGCTCGATGCCGACGTACATGGCCAGCTGGGCGGTCTGGATGAGCCGCCGGGCCTCGTCGCTGATCTGGCCCACGCCTACCGTGAGACAGGTGTCGCCATGGTAGCCATCCAGCTTGGCCCCACAGTCGATGGCGATGACGTCGCCCTCCTGCAGCACGTACTTGGACGGGATGCCATGCACCACACGGTCGTTCACGGAGGTGCAGAGGGTGCCAGGGAAGCCGTGGTAGCCCTTGAAGCTGGGCGTGGCCCCCTGCTGGCGGATGTAGGCCTCGGCGATCCGGTCGAGTTCCAGCAGGCTCACGCCAGCCTTGGCCGACCGGGCCGCGAGGCGCAGGGCGTTGGCGGCGACACGGCCGGCTTCCCGGAGCTTGTCGACCTCTTTGCGGCTCTTGTAGCGGATTTGTTCGCGGATCTGGACCATGGGCTCCCCGTCCTCCAGTCTAGACAGCTTGGACTAAAATGAATTCAGGAGTGACGACATGAAAAAGGAATGGGTGGCGGCGGGATTCGTCTTGGTGGCCGCGCTGACGGCCTGTTCCCGGGTTCCCAGCAAGCCGGCCACCCTGCCCGCCGGGGCTCAGTGGGCGGGCCAGGGCAAGGGGGCGGCGTTCGTGCAGGTCACCCACCTGTCCGGCACCCTCTGGCACCTGGACGTCTGGGATCGCAAGGGAATGCCCTTGGCCTCTGGCACCTTCCGACTCCGGGGCTTCGCCCGGGCACGAATCTACACGGATGAGATCCTGGGGTGGCAGAACGGCGCTCTGCAACTGAAAGATGGGACCTGGCTGTTCCCGGAACCCGCGGCCCCGGCCAAGGCGGACGGCCGGTCCTGATGCCCTACAGCCGCGAGGAGAAGGACTGGCTGGAGCGGGAGTGGGCGTTCCGTGCCTGGGGGCGGGCCGGCCTGCTCAGCTCCGAGGACTACCGGCAGGTGCTGGCCTGGGAGGCCGGCGGCGTGCCCATGGACCTGGTGGTATCGGCCCTCAACGCCTTCTTCGATCGCCGGGAGAAGCGGGAGAAGCCCCGCACCTTCGTGGCCCTGAAGCACCTTGATCGCGACGTGGCCAAGGCCGTGAAGCTGCGGGAGGCCGTCCTCCGGGCGGGCCCGGACATGGATGCGGGCAAGGGCTGGGAGCGGGTCAAGGCTCCCTTGGGCCAGGATCCTCGGGCCCGCGCGGCCTTCGAGGCCTGGCAGCGCCTGCGGGCCGCCGCGCCCTCGCCGGAATCCGCGGGCTACCTCGCCCACCACGACCAGGAACGCGAAGCC
>JAJZQW010000030.1 GCA_021802985.1 Acidobacteriota bacterium
GATCTCAAGAAGAAACGCATCCAGGGCACGGTAGTGGTGGAACTGGTGGTGGATGAGAACGGCATCCCCGCGCGGGCCCATGCCGTGAAGGGCCCCCAGGCCCTGCGCGGCACGGCGGTGGCCTACGCCCTCGGCTGGCGCTTCGAGCCCGTCCTGCGCGACGGGAAGCCCACGCCCGTCCGATTTCAACTCACCATGCCCTTCCGGCTGCGCCCGGAGGCCCAGCCCATTCAGGATTTCGAGTTCAAGCAGATCCACACCATCCATCAGCCCGATCCACCGGCCTATCCCGCCGAGGCCAAGGCCCAGCGCATCCAGGGCACCGTGGTGGTCGCCCTGATCGTAGGCACGGATGGCGTACCCGAATCCGCCGAGGCCGTAGAGGGCCCCGAAGCGCTGCAATCCACCGCCGTGGACTACGCGAAGGGCTGGCGCTTCGAACCCGCCAAGGTGGACGGCAAGCCCGTGAGGGCCCGGTTCAAGCTGACCATGCCCTTCCGCCTCAGGTAGCGCGGTGCGATCGCGGGGGTTCCTGCTCGTTCCCATCCTGTTCCTGGGGGCCTGTCGGCCCCCCGCCCCACCGCTCCCGAGCCGCGAGCAGGCCATGGACACGGCCGCTCGGGCTGCGGCGGCATCACTCCCCGCCGCCCAGCAGGCCGACTTCATCGAAGGCTTCCGCATGGGGGCCCGCATGGTCTGGGAAGCCACCACCCAGAGGCGGGTTCCCTGGCTGCCCAGGGTGGGAGAAGCGGCCCCGGTTCCGCTGCCTGAGGCGGCCCTGGCCCTCGGCGCCGTCGCCGAGGATCCCGGTCCGCGGGTGGAACTGGACCCCGGCACGGGTTTCCCGATCCGCTTTCTCGATCCCGCCGGCGGGAATTTCGGCCCCGGCGAGGTGGCTGGATTCGGCTGGGCCCTGACGCCGGTCCGGGAACACCTCTGCCACCCCCGGGACCTCCCGGCCTTTCCGGAAGCGACGGCATGGAAGGCCTGGCAGCCTCAGGGCGTCCTGCTCTCCAGCCCCGGCCTCCAGGTCCGGGTGGACCTCATCGGCAATGCGCTCCTCTGGACCTGGGAGGGGAATGGCTTCCCCCCCCAGCACCGCTGGCGGCGATCACCGGACTGGCTCGTCCCCAGGGCCCTGGCCCTGCGGGATCGGGCCCTCTGGATCGCCACCGAGGCCCACGGTTCCGTGGCCCTGGACCTGGAGTCGGGCCTCGTCGTCGCCCTCCAGGCCGGCAGTCCCCCCGCTCCGGCAGCCACCCACGCCGCGGAGGATCTGCCTGAACGGGCCACCTGGTTCCGCAAGGCGGCCGAGGCCGGGAATGCCGATGGCATGTACGAACTGGGCATCCTGCTCTATCAGGGCCGCGGTGTTGCCGAGGACCAGGGCGAAGCCAGACGGTGGTTCCAAGGTGCCGCCAAGGCTGGCAACCCCAAGGCCCGCGAGGTCCTGGAGGGGCTCTTCAAGGAGCCATGAGCCTCCTGAGCCGCTGCTAGGTCCGCCCCTTCGAGCTGAGATACCTCCGCACAGCGGCCTCGGTCGCCGGTGCCTTCATGCCCGCGGTGCGGGAGACGGCGATGGCCTCGTCCACCGTCATGCCCTTATCCAGCACCAGCCAGGGACACACCGCCGCGGCGGCCCGATTGCCATTGCTGCAGTGGATCAGGACTTTCGAGCCCCTGGGGAGATCCCGGATGATGGCTCGCAGGAAGTCGAAGTCCCCGGCTGGCGGCGCAATGCCGATGGCGTAGCGCAGGTACTGGACATCCAGCTCTTGCAGGCGAGACGCCTCGGATTCGCAGTCGAGGTTGGGCTCCGTATCGCGGCGCAGGTCGATCACATGGGTGATGTGCTGCTTCTTGATGGCAGCACAGATGGTGTCGTTGGGCAGCCCCTTCAAGACGAAGACGCCGGGGCGCACCTCCGCTGCACCGGGGATGGCAGACTGCGGTGCCTGCAGGATCAGGGCGGGAAGAAGAAGGATGGGCAGCATGGGAGCCTCCGCGCGGTGGGTGCGCAGAAGACCACCGGCCGGGCACATCAAGGCCACCGGCCCCGGATCTCCGGGAACAACCGGACTGCAGGGCCACCACCCGGCGCGGCGAGCCTCCGCTGATCCCAATGTAGGCCTCGGCATCGGCTATTCAATACATGCCGGTCATATATTTGTCAGAAACCGAGGCTATACGGTCCTGGAGAAGGGCGTCTTGGCGCTCATGTGGGCCAGGTAGGCATCGAAGGGCTGCACCAGATTGCGCACGAAGCGTCGGCCGAGGGGTGTGATGAAGATGCCTTCGGGCTTCAACTCGACGGTGCCCTGGGGCACTTCCTCCTGGAGCTGGGCCAGGGCCTCCGCGAAGTGGGTGGGGCCCTCCAGACCGAAATGGGTCCGCAAGTCCTCCCAGCGCAGCTCGAAGTGGCCCATGAGGTGATGGATGACCCAGCGGCGCAGCTCGTCGTCCTCGGAGAGCCGGTGCCCCTTGTGGACGGCCAAGGTCCCTTCGGTGACGGAACGCTCCCATTTGGCGAGGACCTTCTCGTTCTGGGCGTAGACGCCGGCCACATTGGAGATGGCGCTGGGACCAAACCCCAGCAGATCCGTGCCAGCGGCCACGGCGTAGCCCATGAAGTTCCGGATCAGACGGCCTTCCTGCACCGCCTTGGCCAAGGGATCGTTGGGGTGCGCAAAGTGGTCCATGCCGATGGCCACGTAGCCCGCCTTCTCCAGGATGTCGGAAGCGAGGAGGAGCAGCTCCAGGCGCAGGTCCGGCGTGGGCAGCGTCTCGGCAGGAATGCTGCGCTGGAAGGGCATGATGCTCGGCAGGTAGGCGAAGCCGTAGATGGCCATGCGGTCCGGCGAAAGCTCCAGCGTGGATTCCAGCGTGCGCCGGAAGGTGTCCATGGTCTGGCCCGGCAGGCCGTAGACCAGATCCAGGTTCACGCCGTCGAAGCCCAGCTCGCGGCACTGGCGCATGGCCGTGAGGGTGTGGTCCCAGGTCTGGCCCCGCGTGATGAGCGCCTGCACGTTCTCATCGAGATCCTGCACACCGAAGGAGACGCGGTTGAAACCCAGCTCACGGAGGGCGGGCAACTGGTCCGGCTCCAGGAAGGTGGGATCGACTTCGATGGCGATCTCCGCCCCCGGCAGGAACTCGAACCGCTCCTTGAAGAGGTTGAAGGTGCGCTTGAGGTCGGCGGCGTTCAGGTAGGTGGGTGTGCCGCCACCCCAGTGGAGCTGCAGGACCTTGCGGCGATCCGGCATGCGCGCGCCCACCAGATCCAGTTCCTTCGTCACGGCGGCGAGATAGGCCTCGACGGGATCGTACTGGGGGCTCACCACCACGTTGCAGCCGCAGTAGGCGCAGCGGCGCGGACAGAAGGGGATGTGCAGGTAGAGCGACAGGGCCTCGTCCTTGCGGGCGTTGGCACGCTCCAGGGCGCTGAGCACTTCCGCCTCGGGGAAGTCCTCCGTCCAGACCGGGGGCATGGGATAGCCCGTGTAGCGGGGGCCAGGACGGTCATAGCGGCGGATGAGATCGGCGAGCTGGTTCATGCCTTCACCTCGTCGAGGACGGCTGCGACTATGGCGGGATCGGTTTCGGGCACCAGCCCGTGGCCGAGGTTGAAGATGTGGGGATGGCCCTTCATGGCGTCCACGATGGCCCGGGTCTTCTTCCGCGCCGTGTCCGCACCGGCCAGGAGGGCGATGGGGTCGAGGTTGCCCTGCAGCACCATCTTCGGAAAGCGGCGGCGGGCCTCGGAGATGGGAACTTGCCAGGGCACGGCCAGGCCCTTGCAGGGCAGCTGGTTCAGGGCATCCGGCAGGTAGCCGGTGCGGGCGAAGAAGAGCGTCGGCGCCGCCGTCACCTGGGCGAGGGTGCGTTCCACGGCGGGCAGCCCGAAGGTGGCATAGTCGTCCGCATCCAGCTCACCTGCCCAGGTATCGAAGAGCTGCACGCCCTGGGCGCCCGCCTCGATGTGGAGGTTCAGCAGCCGCGCGGCGGCGTCCGCCAGCTTGTCAAGCCACTTGCGGGCCAGGACCGGCTCCTGGTGGAGGAAGGCCTTGGCCTTCGCCCAGTTCTTGCTGCCCTTCCCTTCGATGCCGTAGGCCAGCAGGGTCCAGGGGGCGCCCGCGAAGCCGAGCATGGTGACGTGGGGCGGAAGCTGCCCCTTCACCTTGCGGATGGCAGTGCAGACAGGGTCGAAGATGGTTTCATCCAGGGGGCGGTTGATGTCGATCTGGTCCAGCGTCTTGCCGATGCGGGGGCCGCCCTCGGGGATGGTCACTTCGCAGCCAAGCGCATCAAGGATCACCAGGATGTCGCTGAAGATGATGGCGCCGTCGATCTGGGGGAAGCGGCGGATGGGCTGGAGGGTGACCTCCGCGGCCAGGTCCGAATCGGTCAGCAGCTGCTCGAAGGTGGCCTTGGCCCGCACGGCGCGGTACTCCGGCAGAAACCGCCCCGCCTGGCGCATGAACCAGACCGGGGGCTTGTCGAGGGCTTCGCCGTTGAGGACGCGGAGTAGAGGCTGCATGGGAACTCCAAAGGAGGAAGAACGTCTAACTGCAGGTGTCGCAGATTGCGAAGACAAGTGAGCCAATGGGTCTTCGCGTCAGCAGGTGCGTCATCTGCTGTTTCAAACAAAGGCCTTGGCAGCCGCGGCCACGGCCTGCTTGAAGTGGGCCAGTTCGGCGTCGCCGTGGGCGCCGCTGAGGAAGGCCACCTCGTAGCCACTGGGGGGCAGGTAGACGCCCTGGTCCAGCAACGCCTTGTGGAGGTGATTGAAGCTGCTGATGGCCTCGCCCTTCACAGCGTCGCTGCGGCGAACACCATTCTGGAAGAGGGGCCAGAGTAGGCTGCCGTAGCGCGGGCAGTGCAGGCCGGGAATGGTCTCGAAGGCCGCGGCCCACGCCGCGGCATTGGCCTCCAGCCCGGCGTAGAAAGCGGGGGTCAGCTTCTCCATGGTGGCCAGACCCGCCGCCATGGCCACGGGGTTGCCGGAGAGCGTGCCGGCCTGGTAGACCGGGCCATCCGGCGCCACGACGCCCATGATGTCCTTGCGTCCCCCATAGAGGCCCACGGGCATGCCGCCGCCGATGATCTTGCCGTAGGTGCCAAGGTCAGGGGTGATGCCCAGGCGTTCGGCAGCGCCCCCAGGGCCCACGCGGAAGCCGCTGATGACCTCGTCGAAAATGAGGATCACGCCATGCTTCGTGCAGAGTTCGCGCAGGCGCTTCAGGAACTCGGGGCGCTGGAGCAGCAGGCCGTTGTTGGCGGGAATGGGTTCGATGATGGCCGCGGCCAGTTCGTTTCCGATCTCCGCGAAGGTGCGCTCCAGGGTTTCCATGTCGTCCAGCGACACCACGGAGGTCAGCTCGGCGATGGCCTTGGGCACGCCGGCGCTGGTGGGGGCGCCGAAAGTGACGAGGCCCGAACCGGCCTTCACCAGCAGACCGTCGCTGTGGCCGTGGTAGCAGCCGTCGAACTTGAGGATGCGGTCCCGCCCCGTGAAGCCGCGGGCGGCCCGCAGGGCGGACATGACGGCCTCGGTGCCCGAGGACACGAAGCGCATCTTCTCGATGAAAGGCACCATCTCCTTGATCTTCCGGGCCAGGAACAGCTCGCGGCGGCTGGGGGCGCCGAAGGTCAGGCCTTCGTTCATGGACTCGGTCACGGCGGCCAGGATGTCCGGATGGGCGTGGCCCAGGATCAGCGGGCCCCAGGACATGCAGAGATCCAGGAAGCGCTGGCCGTCCTCATCCTCGAACCAGGCACCGGCGGCCTTGCGGAAGAACTTCGGCGTCCCGCCAACCGCACGGAAGGCGCGCACGGGACTGGACACCCCCCCGGGGAAGTGGGTCAGGGCCTCCTGGAACAGGGTGTCGTTGCTCATGAAATCCAGCCCTTCTCCACGGCTTCGCGGCCGGCGTAGGTGACGATCATGTCGGCGCCGGCGCGGCGGATGGCCGTCAGGTGCTCGAGCATGAGCTGGTCGCCGTTGACCCAGCCCAACCGGTCGGCGGCCTTCACGCTGCTGAATTCGCTAGAGACGTGGTAGGCGCAGAGGGGGGCCAGGCAGACCTCCCGCAGGCGCCAGAGGAGGTCGAGGTTCGGCAGGGCCGGCTTGACCATCAGCATGTCGGCGCCCTCTTGAAGGTCCAGCAGGGCATCCCGCAGGCCCTCGCGGGCGTTCCGGGGATCCATCTGGTAGGTCTTGCGGTCGCCGAATTTCGGGCTGCTGTCCGCGGCGTCGCGGAAGGGGCCGTAGTAGGCGCCGGCGTGCTTGATGGCGTAGCTGAGGATGGCGGTCTGGGTGAACCCCGCACCGTCGAGCCGCGCCCGGATGGCAGCCACCCGGCCATCCATCATGTCGCTGGGGGCCACCACATCCACCCCGGCCTCGGCATGGCGCAGGGCCATCTCCGCCAGGACAGGCAGGGTCTCGTCGTTCAGCACGGTGCCGTCATCGTCCACCAGACCACAGTGCCCGTGGCTGGTGTAGCCACAGAGACAGACATCCGTCATGACGATCACGTCGGCGCCGAAGGCCATCTTGAGAGCCGCCACCGCCTTGGGCACCACACCCTTGTGGTCATGGCAGGCCGCTGCGTCCGGCGATTTGGCCTCCGCGTCGGGGACGCCGAACAGCAGCACGCTGCGGAGGCCGCGCTTGAGGTCCTGTTCCACCTGGCGGACGGTGTCCTCCACCCCGGCGCGGACGATGCCCGGCAGGCTGGCGATCTCGCTGCTGCCCTTGTGGGGCTGCACGAAGTACGGCTGGATCAGGTGGCGGGGCCGGAGTTCGGTCTCAGCCACGAGATCGCGAAGGGCGGCGGTGGTGCGGAGTCGGCGCGAGCGGGTCAGCATAGGGTCTCCTGCGTGAGGTATTGGGCGAGCATGGCCCACAGAAGGCTGGGCTTGGGTTCGCAGTGGCCGTGGACCGGCACCCCGGCCTTGGCGAAGGCCCGAGCGGTGCCCTCGCCCCAGGCGAACCGCAGCAGGCTGTGGGAAAGGGGGGCCAGGATCTCCGCCTGAAGTGGGCTGAGGGCCAGCACACCCTCCACCTCCGGCATCGGAGGAAAGGGCTCCCGTGGGGCCTCGCGGTGGGTGATCCAGGGGTGGATGCGCCAGGCCGTGCCCTTGGCCGCCTCCTCCAGATACTCCCGGCTGCGTTCCCCCCGGGCCAGCACGAAGCCGCCACCGTCGGGAAAACGCTCCTGGAGGAGCCCCCAGAGCGCTTCGGCCCGGGCCTCAGAGGGAAGGATGATCTCCAGATCCTCGCGTCCCAGCGCCTCGGCGGTGCCCAGCCCCTGCACCAGGCAGAGGGTCCCGGCGGGGAGCCTGGAAGCGGCCACCCGCGCCCCGGATGGACTCAGCAGCAGCACGGCCGACGCGCTGGCCAGTGGGATGGGCGGGGGCAGGATGGAAGGCTGCAGACGGGTGAAGGCGTAGGGTACGGCCTCCCAGCCCGCCTTCCGCACCGTGTCCGAGAGCGGATGGTGGACCGGCCGCGCGAGGGCCAGCCGGGGTTTGGCGCCATTCACGCGCATGTCAGACCCAGGTCCTTCAACACCCGGTCCAGGAGTTGCCGATCGTCGGTCCCGCGGGCCTCGGCGCGCCGGAGGCCCTGGTCCCCGGCATAGGCGGCGCGCAGGAGCAGGCTGCCGTCCGCCTGGGGCTCGGCCAGGGCGCCCAGGGGCTGCTGGCACCCACCGCCGATGCCAGCCAGGACATTGCGTTCCAGGGTCACGCAGCGGGCGGTGACGGGGTCATGCATCTCTGCCATGGCCTCCAGGAGGTCAGGACGGTCGGCGCGGGCCTCGGCCAGGAGGGCCCCCTGCCCCGGCGCGGGCGGCAGTTCGTCAGGCGTGAGCGGACGCGCCACGAGCCCCTGGAGATCCAGACCCAGACGCTTGAGGCCAGCGGCCGCCAACATCGTGGCGTGCAGAGGCTCGTCCCGCAGCAGGCCGTCGCGCACGCGCTGCAGGCGGGTGGGCACGTTGCCGCGGATCCAGGTGAACCGAGCCTTCGGAAAAAGGATCCGCAGCATGCGTTCGCGCCGTACGGCGCTGGTGCCGATGACCAGATCCTCCGGCGCATCTGGCCGCATCACCAGCCAGTCCGAGGGGTCTTCCCGCTTGGGGATGCAGACCGGGACGATGCCTTCGGGGCGATCCAGGGACACGTCCTTGAGGCTGTGGATGAGCAGGTCCGCCTGGTTCGCGGCCAGGGCGTCCTCCAGCTCCTTGGTGAAGAAGCCGTCACCGGCCTGCTTGTCGAGGGGGCCCTGAAGCCACTGGTCGCCAGAGGTGGAGAACTTGCGCCAGGACACCTCATAGCCCTTCGACTCGAGGAAGCGGACGAGGGGCTCCGCCTGGCCCACGGCCAGGAGGGATCCACGGGTGGCCACGGTCACATGCTTCACGAATTCACCGCCTCTCCATCCGCGGCGGGCCGCGGTTCAGTCTGCGCCAGAGCTCGGAACGCAAGGGTGCGTCCCCGGCTCAGTATGGACTGTAGGGCCTCCCGCTGGCTGTCGTCCAGATGGGCGACGTGGCCCTCCAACCCCTTCACTTCGGACTCCAGGGCGCCCCAGGCCGCATCCAGCCGCTCCTGGGCCGTGGCCAGGTGACGCTTGCGGGCGCGCATCTCAGCCCGATGGCGGAGGCGTCCCGCCGTGCCAACGATGTAGGGTTCGGCCTTCAGGGCCGCTTCCGTCCGCTGGCTGCGGACCGTAGCGGTCTCGGCGAGGAAGGCGGTGAGATCCACCCGGTGCACCCAGGGAAGCTGCTCCAGGCCCGGCTCGGAATCGGGGGGGAGCGCCAGGTCGAGAATCCGCAGGGTGGGCCGCCGGAGGGCCTGCCAGGCCTCCAGGGTGAAAAGGGGCTCGGGGGCCCCGGTGGCGCTCACCAGCGCATCGAAACCGGCGGGATCGCGCTGAAGCTCGGCCAGGTCCACCACGGGCAGGCCGAGGGGATCCGCCAGATGGTGGGCATGGCTGCGCGTCCGGTTCGCCAGGGAAACCTTGAAACCCCGCTCCGGCAAGCGTTCTGCCAGATACGCCGTCATGGGCCCCACTCCCACCAGCGCCACGGAGGCCCCCGCGGGAAGGCCGCCGGACAGGTGACGGAGGGCCGCGGTGGCCACGCTGACGGAACCGTCCGCCAGACCCAACCGAGCCCGCAGCCGCTGCCCTTCGCGGATCAGATCCTCGATGGCGGTCTGGGCCTCCTCCCCGGCCACGCCCACCTGGCGCGCCTGCTGGAGGGCATCCTTCATCTGCCCGGGAATTTCACGATCCCCCATGTTGGCCGATTCAAGGCCTGCGGCCATGGCCAGCAGGTGGATCCAGGCCGCCTCGCCCTCGTAGCGGCGGACGCCAGGGCCAGGGTTCAGTGCCTCGGGATCCCCACCCCAGACCATCCAGAGCACGCGCTGGCAGGTGGCGAGGTAGACCAGCTCACGGGCTCCAGTCTGGCGATGCCATTCGCGCAACTGCCCCGGAACCCCCTCCCTGAGCACGTGCTGGGCCACCACGTCGAGATCGTGGACGGGGGCGTGAAAGCTGAGGAGAACGGGTTCCATGTCGATGTCATGATCAGGCGCGGCTGGGGAGAACAGCGTCACCTATTCGTCATGTTCCTCCAAAAGTGGCGGTCATCACAGGTTCGTGCGGAGGAGCGATTCCACGGCCTCCCAGTCCCATTCCGCCGCCACCGCAACTGAGCCATTCAGGAGCGCCTGCTGAGTGAGCCACGCATCGTAGACCACGATGGCGCACATGGCCTCGGCCACGGGCACGATGCGGGGGGCAATGCAGGGATCGTGGCGACCCTTCGTGGAAATCTCGGCAGCGTGCCCCTCGCGGTCGATGGTCCGCTGCGTGTGGGCGATGGAACTGGTGGGTTTCACGGCCAGCCGGACCACCACGGGAGCCCCGGTGCTGATGCCGCCCAGGGTGCCGCCGGCATCGTTCTTCAAGGGGCCCTCTGGGCCAAGCGGATCGTTGTTCTCGCTGCCCCGGCGGCGGGCGCTCTCGAAACCCGCACCGAGCTCGACACCCTTCACGGCCCCGATGGACATGCAGGCCGCCGCCAGCAGGGCATCCAGTTTGCCAAAGGCCGGATCCCCCAGACCCAGGGGAAGGCCTTCGATCCACACCTCGCAGATGCCGCCCACGCTGTCGCCCTCGGCCCGGGCGGCCTCCACCGCGGCGCGCTGGGCCGCGAAGGCGACCGGATCACCGGCGCGGAGGGGATTCGCCTCCACGAAGGCCCAGTCCACACCGGCACCCGGGATGCCCGCGATCTCCCGGTTGAAGCCCCGCACGGTCACGCCGAGCCCAGCCAGCTGCTGCTTCGCCCAGGCGCCCGCCGCCACCCGGGCGAGGGTCTCCCGCCCGCTGCTGCGCCCCCCGCCGCGGGGGTCGCGGATCCCGTACTTGCGCTGGTAGGTGAGGTCCGCGTGGCCGGGCCGGAACAGGTCCGCGATGGCCTGGTAGTCCCCGCTCCGCTGGTTTTCGTTGAACACCACCAGGGCGATGGGATGGCCCGTGGTGCGCCCCTCGAAGACCCCGCTCAGCACCTGCACCCGGTCTGCCTCGCTGCGCGGCGTCACCAGGTCCGACTGGCCCGGGCGACGCCGGTCCAGCTCCCGCTGAATGGCCTCCAGATCAAAGACCAGGCCCGGTTTCACCCCGTCAATCACCACCCCGACCGCAGGCCCGTGGCTCTCCCCGAAGGAGAGAATCCGGAACGCGCGGCCGAAGGTGGAAGGGGAATCGAAGAGCATGGAACCTCCTCTTGCTCAGGTTACACTCAGCCGGAGATCGAGTCTGGATGGCCCCAGCGCGTTTCTTTCACGGTTGTCCTACCCACCCACCACCCGGATCCTTCCTCCATGTCTCGAACACAGTCCCGGCCTATCCTGCTGACCCTCCTCTGCCTTCTTGGCTTGGTTGCCGAGGCCCAGACACCACTGGTGGGTGATGCCGCCGAGGCCCTCCATGAGCAGTGGCTCGCCGATGCCATCTCCCGCGTCGGCCCTGCGTATCCCCAGGATGGCAGCTCACTCTCGGCGGGCCTGCTGTCGGTTTCGCACGACTCTGCCTCGCCATGGATGCCGTTGATCCACGGCACCGGCCTGGGCACCGTCACCTTGGGTCAGGGGCTGATGGTGCAGGGAAGCTGGATCCATGACGGCTGGGAGTTCTCCGCCGAAGGCACCGGCCTGAGAGACTTCGACAACAAAATCACCCGGGGCCGTCTCCTCGAATTCAGCCTCGTGAAACACACCCGTTCTGGCTGGCGCTGGGGCCTGGAGAAGAAGCCCTTCCAGTGGGGGTACGGCCTGTTCGGGGGCTACCAGATGGGAGACTCCAACGATCCAGTGCCACGCCTGGTCCTGGAAAGCCCCATCGCGGAGCGGCACCTTTTCGGCATCCCGCTGGGAGCCTGGGGATTCGAAACCTTCCTCGGACAACTCGAGTGGAATCGCCAGATCCCCACCTGGATTTCCGATCCCCACACGGTCCGGCAGACCCTTGATGCCCAAGGGGATATTCGCCGGCCGAACATCAGCGGCCTGCGCCTGCGGGCGGCCTTTGGGCCCAACGTGGACATGAACTTCGGCGTGGTCTCCAGGTGGGGGGGAGTCGACGCCAGCGGGCATAACATCATGCAGGGGCTTTCCTGGTGGAACTATCCCCTGGGCTACCTCGGAGCCGAGAATCTGGTCATTGCAGAGGCCACTGGCAATGCCCAGAACCCAGACCCTTCCAAGCGATTCGTGGTCCCCTCGGACTACCACAACATCTCCAACGCCGTGGCGGATGTGGAACTTCGGATTCGGTTTCCGGAGACGGCGGCGAAGTGGTTCGGGGCCAAGGGGATGGCCGTATACCTCTCCCGCGGCGCCAACAATGTGAACTGGCAATGGAAGGATTTCGTCAAGCACCCCTTCTCGGCCTGGAGCCATGACCTTCGGTTCGTGGGCAAGAAGGTAAGCCACCTCGAAGTCACCGGCTCCGCGCCCGGCGATCTCTGGGGCTGGGCCTATGCGGAGGGGGCCCCGGGCCTCGTCCACATCAACGACACGGTGGGCGTCCAGTGGATCTACGACCGCTGGGACCTGGGGCTCGAGCTGTCCGATCTCCACAACCAGCCCTATCCTGATTCGACTTTCCGCACGTACGAGAACGGGAAATTCATCTCTGGCCATTCCCGCTACGGGGACAGCCTGGGCCAACCCCTGGGTGCCGAGGTCTATCAGCAGGGGTTCAACCTCGGCGTGAAGCTTCCCCATCAAGGGCATGTGACGATTCAAGTCCTGGATGCCATCCGCTTCTATCGGGATTCGCCCTTGACGGTCACGGAATACGTCCCTGGCGTGGACGACCACTTCTACCACGCCCAAGTCGACGCCCAGTGGGCGTTTCCCTCGGCCCGCATCGGGGGAAGCGTTGCCTTTGAGCATCACCAGGCGGACCTGTTCGTGCCTGGAAACCGACGGTCGAACTGGATCATGAGCCTGGGGTACGCCGTGCCCCTCTTCCACAGGCCGTGACTCTCGAGGGGGTCAGGCCAGACGGTCCCGTGGTGGGACATACCGAGTCGGGAACAAGGCGCGCTTGAGTTTCAGCCCCCAGAAGAATCGGAAGGCACGTTTGATCGCCTCTTGGGAGGACCGACCGCGGATGAAGTAGATCGCGCTCCGCCTCTCGATCAATCGATGGACCAGTTCGAGCCCAAGCCAGCCATCGCGCCATCCGATCCAAGCCTCGAGCAGAGACTGGAAGTACGGTTGATGGGGACTCGGAAACCCTGCGAGGCAGGTAATCCAGGCGTCGTACCGGTTCAGTTCCTCCCACCGCGGTCGTTTCCTCCGCCCACTTTCGTCCCGTCCGAGAGGATCCGTTTGGGTGGCCCCATGCTGGCGGTACCTGACCCATGCCTGGGGTACGAACACCAACCCCTCCGTGGAAGCTGCTGCGAAGGCGAGCCACCAGTCATGAAACATCCCCCTCGGAAAGGGCATGGCCTTGGCCAGCAGACTGCGGCGAATCAGCATGGCGTGGCCGGAGACGCAGTTCGCGAAGAGAAAGGCACTAGGGTCCACGCCCTCGTACATCCGGCCCACATCCGAGATCCGACGCTCGAGGGAACGTCCCTCCTCGTCGACGAGGAGCGAATCACAGTAGGCCAGGGCCCGGTCCCCGATGGTTTCCCACAGCCCCCGAAGCTTGTCCGGGTGCCACCAGTCATCCTGATCGCAAGGCGCGATGAATTCTCCCCGCGTCAGGGAAATGGCCTTCTCGAAATTAAGGGAAAAGCCTAGGTTCCGATCGTTCAGATGCAGGACGATCCGGCGGTCTCTGGAGGCATAGCTGCGGAGGATATCCTGGGTGCCATCCGTGGATCCGTCATCCACCGCCACGATCTCAAGGTTGTCCCAGTTCTGGGCCAGTAGGGAATCCAGCTGCTCCGGGAGATAGAGCGCCCCGTTGTAGGTGCAGAGGGCGATAGAGATGAGCGGGGACATGAGCCTCCATGATTCACGGCATGACCTTGCACAGGCAGATCTCAAACCTCGAAACGGGGGCCAGATCGGCCCGCACGGAAATCCTGGTAGGCGGCCCATTCCATCCGCAGCCTCATCCACTGGCCCCGGAATAAGTACTTCTGCATCGAGCGGAACAGCTCCCAGTGGCGGGTCCGGAGCCGATCCGGGAAGAACTCCTGGATGAAGAACCACCGGTTGCGCTTGTTGTAGTACTCCACCATCCGACTTCTGCGTACCGTGGTGAGCGACCCATCGTGCCGGACGACCACCGAAGGGATCATGCCGAGCCGCCAGCCATGCTGTTTCATGCGGAGCGCGAAGGCAATGTCTTCGTAGTAGAGAAAGTAGGACTCGGGCAGGAAACCCACCTCTGCCGCGGCTTCGAGCCTCAGGAACAGCGAGCACCCACTCAGGAAGGTGGTCGGGTCATCTGGGTCCACAAAGGCACAACTTGGCTCGGCCGCGAAGGTCCGAGTGGAAAATCGGTGACCCAGGATGGGTCGGCCGTCCGACAGGATGGACGTGCCCCAGGCGCCCACCTCCGGCTGGGCCTGGGCCGCCTGTACCAGGGCCGCACTGGAACCCTCAATCACCTGCGCATCGTTGTTCAGCACCCAGGCAAAGGGAACGCCCTGGCCATGGAGATACCTCAGCGCCACGTTGTTGCCCGCGCCATAACCGAGGTTGCGGTCGTTCAGGATCAGGCCGACAGTCCCCGACGGGGGGAGCGCCGTATCCTGGTCCGGGTCGAGGAGCATCCAAGGGATGCGCTGGGTCTCCAGGAGTTGGCGGATCTCGGGAATCCCCGTGGGGGCCTCGTTCACCACCCAGAAGAGCCGGCTTCCTTCCGTCTCCCGTTCCAGCAAGACGGTAAGCACCCCCAGCGTCTGTTCCGGACGATGGAAATCGAGCAGGACGAGGCCGACTCGGGGTGCGGAATCAGAGGTGAGCGTCACGGATTCGTTTCCTGGCTCGGAGTAGCAGCAATGGATGGGGGTGGGGAGACCATTCTATCGGTGAATCCATCCCGTCAGGAGATCCCCAACAGCCCGGGCAGAATACCTCCCCCGGCAGGCCCGATCGGCCGCTTCCCGGCGCTTGTCCACCTCGGCATCCGACAGGCCATCCATGGCGTGCAGTGCCTCGGCCAGGGCCTCTGGAGCGAAGACGGGCAGGCAGGCTCCGTACTTGCCACCCTCCAGGATCTCCACCGGGCCGCCATGGTCGGGGCCCGTCAGCAGGAGGCCCCGCGCGGCGGCCTCGGGAAAGACCAGGCCGAAGGACTCGTCCAGCGGGAGCAGGGCGAAGACATCGCAGGCGGCATAGAGTTCCTCCAGCCGCTGACTGTCCCGCACCGGGTCGAGGGTTCCGTGGAACTGCACGGCCGCGCCAAGTCCGAGGGACCCGGCCAGGGCCTCAAGGTGGGGGCGGTCCTCGCCATCTCCCACCACATGGAGCCGGGCGCCGGATCCGGCCCGGGCGGCATAGCGGGCGAAGCCGCGAAGCACCGCCTCGACGTTCTTCAGCCGCCCCAGGCGGGCCAACGTCAGGACCTGGAGGCCTCCGCGCCGCAGGCCCTGCCGGGGCGGGGGCGCCGTGGGAAACGCCACCACGGGCGGGATGACCTGGATATCGGTGCGCCCGTAGATGGAGGCCAGGGCCCTCCGGCTGAATTCGCTGTTCGCGGCCAGTCCGTCCAGGGCAGCGGTTCCCCGCAGTTCCTGGTCCCGTCGACGAACGGACCGGGCGGCCTGCTTGCGGATGTCCTCGGCGGCCTCACGCAGCGGCGCCAGCCAGGCCTCCGATGGCAACGGCTTCAGGAGGGTGTAGTCGACCCGGTCTGGGTGGAGGCGCCACGGAGGCTCGTGGCAGTACCAGAGGCGCCGGACCGGCAGTCCACACTCCCCCAGGAGGGCCGCCAGGGGCTGGCTATGGGCGACCACCACTTCGAAGTCCCGCAGGAAGGGCCAGGCCCGCCGCGCCCGAGGCGCCCACTTGCTGGACCGGTCCAGGGTGAAGAGATCCCGCCAACTCCGCCGGGGAACCACCCGCACCTGAACCTCACCGAAGCGGTCGCGCCAGGGGGACTCGGCCCAGCCGAAGGTGACCAGACCCATTTCGTGACCCAGCCCGGCCAGGAGTCGGCTCTGGGTGGCCGCCAGCAATTCCGCTCCGCCCAGGGGCCCGAAGGCGGTGTGCAGAAAGCCGATCCTCATGGCGATCCGGCCGGAGACAGGAAGGCCGCCACCGCCTCCGTCAGCAGGGCCGGGTCGAGCCCCTCCATGCAGGGATGGCCGGGGACGGGGCACTGCAACAGGAGACAGCCCAGGCAATCCAGGGATTCATTGCGGAGGATCCGCACCTGAGGGCCCCGGGGCGCGGTGAGCG
This sequence comes from Acidobacteriota bacterium, assembly GCA_021802985.1. Classification (GTDB taxonomy): domain Bacteria; phylum Acidobacteriota; class Holophagae; order Holophagales; family Holophagaceae; genus Geothrix. The sequence goes on from JAJZQW010000030.1 coordinate 15,952, forward strand.
TGGGCCGCGTGGGCCCGAAGACCGCAACCAGCGGAGTGTGGCAGGCGGCGGCCAGGTGGGAGAGGGCCGAGTCGTTGCCCACCGTCAGGGCAGCCTGGGCCACCAGGGCCGCCGTCACTGGCAGGGTGACCTTGCCACAGAGATCGGGAATGTCGGGGAAGGCCGCGCGCAGGGCCTCTGCCTGGGCGAGGTCCTCGAAGAAGGTGCCGCCCAGCAAGACATGGGGGATATTCCGGGCCCTCAGCCAGCCGATGAGGCCGATCCAGACCCGGGTGCCCAACCGCTTCACCCCCGCCGCGGAGCCGAGGCCCAGGACCACGAAGGCCCCACCTAGACCCAGCTCGTGCCGAAGCGCATCGGCCTGGGCCAGCGCCTCCGCCCGGGGCCGGAAAGGGGCCGGATCGGCCGTGGGCAGGCCCGGGAAGGCCAGGGCCAGCACGTCCCGGTAGCGGTCGGCCTGATGATCCTCACGTCCCTTGAAGGGGATGGCGTGGGTGGCCAGGAGGCGTCCCCCGGCCTCGGACCAGCCCACCCGCAGGGGCGTGCGGGCCAGGAAGCCCGCCAGCAGTCCCCGGGTGCTGCGGGGAAGATTGATCACCCCCGCGGCGCGATGGCGCCGGAGCAGGCCTGCCGTCTCCCAGATGCCCGGCTTGCCGACCTCGGCGACGGTGGCGGCGTAGGTTCCGCTGCCCTCGAAGAGATCCATGACGGGGGGCGGTCCCCAGGCCACCAGCGGTCGCCCCGCGGCCCGCAGGGGCGCCAGCGTCTGGTGGATCATGAGGGCATCGCCGATGAAGCGCGGCATCCGCACCCAGAGGGCATCCTCGGGGATCATGCATCGGCCTCGGCGATCAAGGCGCACAGAAGCGCCGCCGCACGGCCCGGCGGAATGCGGTGGGCCACGGAGCCATGGGTCTCGAAGCCCAGGCTTTCCTCCGGGAAGGAGTCCACGGCCGACCCCCGGAGGCTGATGGAGCGGGGGCCCACGGGCATGGCGATGGGCTCGGGGGTCACGCCGATGATGGTGAGGGTGGGCTGCCCCGTGGCCGCAGCGGTGTGTGTCAGGCCCGTATCCACGGCCACATTGCCCGCGGCCGACGCCTGGATGGCGCAGGCTTCGGGAATGGTGGTCTTCCCGGTGAGATCGATGGACCCCGGCGCCAGGGCGGCGAGTTCCCCGCCCAGGGCCACTTCGTCCGGCCCGCCCAGCCACACGCAACGGAAACCGCGCCTGGCAATCTCCCGGGCCATCTCCGGCCAGGTCCGCGTCTCGGGGAACCACCGCTTGCCATACCCCCGGGTACCGAAGGCGATCGTGACATAGGGCTCACCCGACCAGCCGGCCGAGCGGAGTACCTCCATGCCCCGGGCCCCGCCCAGGTTGGCCGGTCCGATCTTGAGCCACTGCAGGCGCCGCTGTCCGGTCAGCTGCTCCAGCAGGGGCTCGAAGCGCCGGACCAGGTGGACAGGCAGGTCTCGGTACTTGAAGTGGTGCGTGTAGAGCAGGCTCAGGTGGTTGTCGGAGATGCCGCCCCGGATGGGCACTCGGGCCAGCCAGGCCCCCAGGGCCAGCCGGACGCTCTGGCTGAGGTTGATGACGCAGAGCGGCGGTGCCTTCCGCCAGCGCCGCACCAGGTGCCAGGGATCGGGCTTGCCCACCCCGCCCGACTCCAGGATGGATTCGGCGATGAAGTCCGGCGCGGCCTCGGCGAAGAGCGCCGCCCCGATGGCGTGGCCCACGGCCACCCAGCGGAGTTTCACGCCCAGGGCCTCGGCCTCCGCGTTCCAGGCCGTCTGCAGGGCCCCGAAGAAGGGCAGCGCGAATACGACGTCCCCCAGCTGTCGGGGCCACCGGATCCACACCTCGTGGGGCCCGACGTGTCCGCTGGCCACGCGCCGGCGCAGCTCTTCCCGTAGAATGTCCATTCCCTTGCGAGCCAACATGAACCTCGTGCCTCCATCTTTCCAGAAATGGCTCCTCTGTGCGCTGGCGACTGCCTCCGCCTTCGGGAATCCGCCCCAGTTCACGCCCCGCGAGGCCATCCGGGCCGAGTGGCGCCGGCAGCCTCCGACCTTCACTGAGGCCCAGCGGGCGGCGCTTCCTGCCGCCGACCGCGCGCGGCTGGACCTGACCCTGGCCCGCATCGGGGCGCCCGGGGCCCCCGCCCTCCTGCCGCCCGAGCTGGAACAGCCGACGGCGGCGGCCTGGGAAGCCAAGGCCAAGACCGCCCGCACGCCCCAGGAACGGTTCACGGCCCTCTTCTTCCTCAACCGCCTGAAGAGCCCAAAAGCCCTGACGGCACTGGACGGCCTTACCACCGTCGACGCCAGGACCTGGCCCGCCCACCTGCACCTGGAGGCCCAGCTCGCCACCGCCCGGCTCCAGGGCGGTGAGGTCACGCCCGCGCTTCAAGGCTTTCTCGACGCCCTCCAGACGGCGGGCAAGGTCGATCCCGTCCGCGCCCAGGCCGCCCGCCTGCGGCTGGTGATGGCAGGTAAGGAGAAGGCCCTGCTGCCACCGATCCCCACCACACCTGGGAGCGTGCTGGCGATGATGGATGCATGGAACCGGGCCCCGTGGGAACAGCGCCGCAGCCTGGCCCTGACCGGGTTCAAGCGTCTTGAGGCGGACTCCCCGGCGTGGAAGGCATTCGGACTGGCGAAGCCCTCCTCCACCGCGCTTGCCGAATCCTGCACCGGCGTCCTGTCCCGCCTGTCCGAGGGCCTGCCGGATCCGGCCCCAGTCGAGGCCTTCCAGGTCGGAAGGGCCCCCTGGCCTTGCTCGATGAATCCCCTCTCCCTCTGGTACGGCTATCAGGGCTTGGCCAAATGCGCCGCTCCCCTGCCGGGCATCCAGGCTGCCCTGAGGCAGGATCCGCCTCTGGGCGCAACCAGTTCGATGCTCCTGGGTGCCCTGCTCCCTGCCCTCCGCCACCAGGATCCGGTGGCGGCCGATGCCCTGCGTGGCAGGCTCCTCCAGGGGCCCGACGCCATCGCCCGCGCCGCCGCCATCGAGGACCTTCCTGCCGCCCCCGCTGACCTCGCTGCCCTGACCGAGCGCTGCTGGAACGACACACAGTTCGAGGCGCAGCAGACGCTCATCCAGAGCTATGCCCGCTGGAAGCTGAGCCCGGAGGCGCAGAAGGCCCAGCTCACGCCCTGGCTGCTGCATCCCTGCTGGAGCTGTCGCTATGAGGCCTGGCAGGCGCTGCGGAAGCTGGATCCGGCCACGCCCTGGCCCACGACACCGAAGCCCACGGCCACGGACGAGGCCATCCTGAACGAGGCCATCCGCCTCGCCGAGCGCGGGAAACCCGTGCGCCTCCGCATCACCTTCAGCGGGAAGCGCGGAGTCACCCTGAAACTCGATCCCACCATCGCCCCCATGAACGTGGCCAACCTGGTGCTGCTGGCCCGGAAGCATTACTTCGACGGTCACCTGGTGCCGCGGGTGGTGCCGGACTTCGTGGTGCAGATGGGCAGCCCCTACGACACCATGGACGGCGGCCCGGGCTACACGGTGCGCTGCGAGGACAGCCTGGCCTGGTACGGCCCCGGCAGCGTGGGCATGGCGCTGGCGGGCAAGGACACCGGCGGCAGCCAGTTCTTCATCACCACCAACGCCACGCCGCACCTCACCGGCAAATACACCCGCCTGGGCGAGGTCGAGCATCCCGGCCACGACCTGAAGCTCCTCGACGACCTCGAACTCGGTGCGAAGATCGTGTCGGTGCGGGTCCTTGACGATCCGGCAGGGAAATAACCTCCGCGCGATCCGGGTTATCCTGGTCCATCTTCGAGGAGCCCATGGCCCTGACTCGTGACCAGCTCGTCCGCCGCGCGGCGCAGGAATTGCGGGACGGGTTCTACGTGAACCTGGGCATCGGCATCCCCACCCTCATCGCCAACGTGATCCCCGAGGGCATGGAAGTCATCCTCCAGAGCGAGAACGGGCTGCTGGGCATCGGGCCCTTCCCCACGCCGGAGGAGGTGGACGCGGACCTCATCAACGCCGGAAAGCAGACCGTGACGACCGCCCCCGGCGCCAGCTTCTTCAACAGCGCCGACAGCTTCGCCATGATCCGGGGTGGCAAGATCGATTTGAGCATCCTGGGCGCCATGCAGGTGGACATGGAGGGCAACCTCGCCAACTGGATGATCCCCGGCAAGATGGTGAAGGGCATGGGCGGCGCCATGGATCTGGTGGCCGCGGCCAAGCGGGTGGTGGTCGTCATGGACCACACCAACAAGGACGGCGAGTTCAAGATTCTCCGCAGGTGCAGCCTCCCCCTCACCGGCCAGCGCTGCGTCCACCGCATCATCACCGATCTCGCCGTCATCGATGTGGTCCCCGGGCGCGAGGGCCTGCGGCTGGTGGAAGTGGCGCCCGGCGTCACGAAGGAAGATGTCCAGGCCAAGACCGAACCGCCCCTGGTGATGGATCACGTCACCGAAATGACTGACCTCTAGGAGCCAACCATGCTGAAAAACCAACTCCCCTTCTCCCTTCTCCTCCTGGGTCTGGCCTGTTCGACCCCGAAAGCCACCGTGCCCGCCGCCCCTGCCCCCTTCAAGCCCGCCCTCGTCCTTCGTCCCACCGCCGTTTCCCTCATTCCAGGCGCCACCCAGGCCTTCCAGGCGGAGATCAACTACCCCGAAGGCATTCGTCCCCTCCGCCAGCCGGTGAGCTGGTCCGTGGTGGAACCGGACGGCGGCGCCATCACCCCGGCCGGGCTCTACACGGCCCCCGCCCGCTATGGCACCTACCATGTGCAGGTGAAGCGCGACGACTTCCCCGAGCTGACGGTGACGGCCACAATCACGGTCCGCTGATGTCGCTGTACCGGCTCGTCCGCCCCCTGCTCTTCCGGATGGACGCCGAGACCGCCCACAACCTCGCGTTCTGCCTGGGCGAACGGGCCTGCGACTGGCCTGCCCTCCAGGCACCGGTGCTGCCCCGTGATCTGCGACGCAACGCCTTCGGCCTCGATTTCCCCTCGCCCCTGGGCCTGGCCGCGGGCCTGGACAAGGGCGCGACCCTGCTGCCGCTTTGGCAGGCCCTGGGCTTCGGTCACGTGGAGATCGGTACGGTGACGCCCCGGCCCCAGCCCGGCAACCCCAAGCCGCGGCTGTTCCGCTTCCCCGAGGCGGGGCTGATCCTCAACCGGATGGGCTTCAACAGCGAGGGGGCCGAGGTGGTCGCGGCCCGCCTGCGGAACCGTCCCGAGGGCCTGATCGTGGGCGGCAACCTGGGCAAGAACAAGGAGACGCCTGAGGCCCAGGCCCTGGACGACTACCGTGACGCCTACCGGCTCATCGCCCCCCGCGTGGATTACGTGGCCCTGAACGTGAGCAGCCCCAACACGCCGGGCCTGCGCAACCTCCAGGCCCCCGAGGCCCTCCAGCCCCTGCTGGCGGGAATGCTGGATCTGCGGAAGGAAATGGGCCTGGAGCGCCAGCCCCTGCTGCTGAAACTGGCCCCCGACCTGGCCCCGGAGGATCTCGACGCCATCGTGGAAGTGGCCGTGGCCTCCGGCATCTCCGGCCTCATCGCCACCAACACCACCCTGGATCGCGGTGTGGTGGCCGAGCCCCTGCGCGCCCAAGTGGAGGCGAAGGGCGCCGGCGGCCTCAGCGGCGTGCCTCTGAAGACGAAGGCCCGCGAGGTGCGGCGGCGGATCCTGGCCGCCCTGCGCGGCCGCCTTCCCCTGGTGGCCTGCGGGGGGCTCGGCAGCGCGGAGGACGTGCGGGAGGCCCTGGACGACGGCGCCGCCCTGGCCCAGATCTACAGCGCCCTCATCTTCGAGGGACCCGGCCTCATCGGCCGGATCCACCGGGAGTTATAGGCTTCACGGCTTCGCGGATGCCTGCGCCTCGGCCGCACCGTGCCCGCGGAGCAGCCCGAGCAGGTAGAGGATGAAGCCCACGAGGATGAAACTGTCGGCCAGGTTGAAGGTCCAGTAGTGCCACGACCCGAAGACGAAATCCAGGAAGTCCACCACGTAGCCCCGGAACAGCCGGTCCAGGCCATTCCCCAGGGCCCCACCCAGGATGAGGCCGAGGGCCACGCGGTCGATGGGACGGGTCTCCCGGGCCAGGAAGATCCGGCCGAAATAGATCAGCGCCACGAGCCCCGCCACGTTGAACAGGGCGAACCGCAGGTGTTCCGGAATCCAGGAGAGGCTCCCGAAGATGGCTGCGTTGTTGAAGCTCAGGCGAAGGTTGAAGAATCCATCGATGACGCGATGCGATTCCCCTTCCTTCAGGAAGCCTAGGACCCAGGCCTTCGAGGCCATGTCTGCCGCCAGGGCGCTGGCGGGAAGGAGCAGCCAGAACAGCCGGCGCATCAGGCCCCCACCACGGTCGCGCAGCGCGCGCAGAGCGCCGCATCCTCGCCCTTCCCGTGGCCGCCCTTGTGGTTCCAGCAGCGAGGACACTTGGGGCCGGCATGGACCGTGACGGTGACGATGGGAGCATTGCTGGCGCTCGAATCTGCGATTCGAGCGGTAGAAGAAACGACGAGCAGGTCGTCGAGGGATTCTCCAATCGAATCGATCAGATCCCAATCGGTCTGGGTTCCAAGCGTGATGTCCACCGCTGCATCCAGGCTGGTACCGATGGTCTTGGCGGCCCGATGGGGTTCCATCGCCGCCTGAACAGCCTCTCGCACCTCCCATAGCTTTCCCCACCCTAACTCAGCGGCGGAGCCGCTGAGTAAAGGAAACTGCTGCTCATGCACACTCCCCTCGACGCCCGGGATCGACTCCCAGGCCTCGTCGGCGGTGAAGCTCATGACGGGGGCCAGCAGGGTGCAAAGCCCCTTCACCAGCTCCCGGCAGGCATGGCGGCAGCTGCGGCGGCGCGGCGAGTCCAGGGCGTCGCAGTAGAGCCGGTCCTTGATGATCTCGAAGTAGCGGCCTGACAGCTCCAGCTGACAGAAACCGTGAAGCGCCTGGGTGGCGTCATGGAAGCGGAAGTCCCTGTAGGCCTTCCGCACCTCGTCGGCCATGCGGCCGAAGGCACCCAGCACCCAGCGGTCCAGGGGGGCCAGGTCCGCCTCGGCCACGACGTCCTTCGCCGGGTCGAAGCCGTCCAGGGCGCCCAGGAGGAAGCGCAGGGTGTTGCGGATCTTCCGGTAGGCGTCGGCGTTGCGGTCGAGGATCTCCTTCGAGATCCGCATGTCCTCGCTGTAGTCGCAACTGGCGGCCCACCAGCGCAGGATGTCGGCGCCGAGGGTCTTGAGGATCTCCTCGGGGGTGATGACATTGCCCAGGCTCTTGGACATCTTCTGGCCCTTGCCGTCCAGCACGAAGCCGTGGGTGACCACCTGTTTGTAGGGCTTCAGCCCGGTGGCGGCCAGGTTGAAGAGCAGGGAGCTGTGGAACCACCCCCGGTGCTGATCCGAACCCTCCAGGTAGATGAACTGACCGTAATCCTCGGGCTTCAGTCCCCCCAGCTGGGAGGCGCAGACCACGGAGGCGCTGACGCCGGAATCGATCCACACGTCGAGGATGTCCGTCTCCTTGAGGAAGGCGCTCGATCCACAGACACAGCGGGCCCCGGTGGGCACCAGGCGCTCCACCGGCAGCTCGGACCAGGCCTCGATGCCGCCCTGCTCGATGGCGGCGGCGGCCGTCTCGAAGATGGAGGGATGCACCAGGGGCTCGCCGCAGGCCTCGCAGCGCAGCACGGTGATGGGGGTGCCCCAGGCGCGCTGACGGCTGATGCACCAGTCGGGCCGTCCCTCGATCATCGCGTAGATCCGGTTCTCGCCCTGGGCAGGCACCCACTGGGTGGCTTCGACGCCTTCGAGGCCCAGCTCCCGCAGGCTTCGCCCCTTGCCGGCCAGCTCGGAATCCATGGTGATGAACCACTGTTCCGTGGCCCGGAACAGGATGGGCGTCCGGGTGCGCCAGCAGTGGGGGTAGCTGTGGGTCAGGGTCTCCTCGTGCAGGAGCCGCCCTTCCCGCTTCAGGCGCTCCACCACCAGGGGATTGGCGTCGAAGATGTTCTTCCCCTCCAGCTCGGGATCGTTCACGGCTGGCAGGAACTTGCCATCGGGCCCCACGAGCTGGAGCAGGCCCAGGTGGTGGGCCAGGTTGAAGTCGTCCACACCGTGGTCCGGGGCGGTGTGCACCAGGCCCGTGCCGGTGTCGGCGGTGACATGATCGCCGAGCAGCACGGGGCTGGGGCGGTCCAGCCAGGGGTGGTGCGCCACCAGGGTCTGGAATTCCTTCCCCTTGCGGATTTCGATCGTGTGCAGCTCGAGCCCCAGCTTCTTCGCGAGGTCCTCCCGCAGGGGCACGGCCACCACGTAGTGCCGGTCCCCGGTGCGGACGATGGCGTACTCCAGGTCTGGGTGCATGGCTACGGCGAGGTTGCTGGGCAGGGTCCAGGGCGTGGTGGTCCAGATCGGCAGATCGAGGGGCGTGGGCAGTTCCATCCGCCGGGCCTCGGCATCGGGCACGGGGAAGGCCACGGTGATGGCGGGGCTGGTCCGGTCGGCGTACTCCACCTCGGCCTCGGCGAGGGCCGTGCGGGCGCCGTAGCTCCAGTGGACGACCTTCAGCTTGCGGGTGACGGCGCCGCTCTCGAAGAGCTTGGCCAGCTGCCGCACCACCTCGGCCTCGTAGCGCGGCGCCATGGTGAGGTAGGGAGTGTCCCAGGCGCCCAGCACCCCGAGACGCTGGAAGGCCGTGCGCTGGGTGTCGATCCACTTCTGCGCGTAGGCTCGGCACTTCTGCAGGAAGTCGGCCCGGCTCAGCTCCCGGCGCTTGGGGCCCAGATCCTTCTCGACCGCATGTTCGATGGGCAGGCCATGGCAATCCCAGCCCGGGACATAGGGCGACTCGTAGCCCGCCATGGACCGCGACTTCACCACCACGTCCTTGAGGATCTTGTTCAGGGCGTGGCCCATGTGGATTGCGCCGTTGGCGTAGGGCGGGCCATCGTGCAGGACCTCGCGCCCCTGGCCCTTCCCCGCCGCGTTGTCGGCCCTGCGCCGGGCCTCGATGCGCTCGTACAGGTGCTCGGCCTTCCAGCGTTCCAGGCGCTTCGGCTCGCGCTGCGGCAGGTCCGCCTTCATCGGAAAGTCCGTCTTCGGGAGGAAGACGGAGTACTTTTTCAGCGGTGCCTGCTCGCTCATCGGCGCCCTCGTGCGTCGGGGGGACGCACCCAAGCGCCCCCGAGGTTGAGTGTTCAGTTCAGCATGGAAAGGGTTGATCCCACAAGGGAAAGGGGCCGCGGATGGGCCCCTTCAGGTGGTGCAACCGGGTTGGACACGCTGACCGGGCCCTGCCCGGTCAGCGCGTGGGGAGCACGAGGGGGATCCAGAGGGCGCGAAGCGACCGGGCGGTCCCCCTCGTTCATGCCAGCTGGCTGGTGCAGTGCTTGCAGCGGGTGGCCTTGAGGGGCACCTGCTCCAGGCAGGCGGGGCACTCCTTCGTGGTAGGGACGATGGGAGCCTCAGGCTTCTTCATGAACCGGCCCAGGAACTTGATCAGCACGAGGAAGACCACCAGGGCAATGATGAGGAAGTTCACGGTGGCGCCCAGGACAGCGCCGATGCGGAACTTGCCGAGGACCCATTCCTCCCACTTGATGTTCGCCGGGAGCACGTAGGTCACCAGGGGCATCACGATGCCGTCCACGAAGGCCGACACGATCTTGCCGAAGGCCCCGCCAACCACCACGGCAATGGCCAGATCGACCACGTTGCCCTTCATCACGAAGGCCTTGAACTCGTCTTTCAGGGACATGGGGGCTCCTGTTGGAATCGGGACGGGAGGCGCGGTGCCCCCCGTCCCTTCATGCGGGCTGCTGGATGGTCGTGAGTTCCACCATCGGCGAAGCCGTCTCCACGGTGCTTCCCTCCTGCACGTACAGCTTGGCGACGGTACCCGCGGAAGGGCTCTTGTACTCGTTCTGCATCTTCATGGCTTCGAGGATGAGGAGGGTCTGGCCTTCCTGCACGGCCTCGCCGGCGGCCACGAGGATCTTGACCACCTTGCCGGGCATGGGGGAGGTCAGGGTGCCCCCGGCCCCGGCCCCGACGCCGCCACCGGCCAGGAGGGCCCGGCGGGGATCCGCCAGGGCGAACTCGTAGACGCCGTCGTAGACCAGCACCCGATAGGCGTGGCTGTCGGGATCCTGGGACTTCGCGGGATCCAGGAGCACCTCCACGGACCTCCCATTCATGAGGATCGAGTAGCAGCCAGGCTCCACCTGCAGGATGTCGATGGGATGGGCTTCGCCCTCCCAGACGAGCGTCATGGCGCCGTCCTGGCGGAGGAATTCCACCTCGTGCTGGTCCTTGCCGAAGGTCAGGGTTCGTTTCATTCAGCGCCTCGCTTCTGCTGCGTAGCCATCGGATCGTCCCTCACAGCCGGTTGAACCGGCCCCAGTGCTTCCAGGCATCCGGCTTCCCCTCACCGGAACCCGCGGGCTGGGCGGCCCTGCGTTCCTCGGTTTCCAGCTCAAAGAGGAGGGCCGCCGCCACGGCGAATTGCAGGTCCGGGCCCGGCCCCTTCCGCTTCCAGAAGGGCTTGTCCAGCATCCCGGTGTTCAGATCGCCCCGACGGAAGGGCTCGTGCTCCATGAGCACTTCGTGGAAGGCGATGTTATGCCGGATGCCGCCGATGCGGTACTCGCCAAGGGCGGCCCGCATGCGGTCGATGGCCTCGATGCGCGTGGGGCCCCAGGTGCTCAGCTTGCTGATCATGGGGTCGTAGAACATGGGCACCTCGGCGCCCTCGTAGACGCCACTGTCATCCCGCACGTTCCGGCCGCTGGGGGCCTTCAGGTAGGTGATCCGGCCCGGGCTGGGCATGAAGTTCTTGTCGGGGTCCTCGGCGTAGATACGGCACTCCATGGCCCATCCGTGGAGGGGAATCTCCTCCTGGGTGAGGGGCAGTTTTTCACCCCGGGCCACCAGGATCTGCCACTTCACCAGGTCCAGGCCGGTGATCCATTCGGTGACGGGATGCTCCACCTGCAGGCGGGTGTTCATCTCCAGGAAGTAGAAGTTCCGATCGGCGTCCGCCAGGAACTCCACGGTCCCGGCCCCCCGGTAGTTCACGGCCCGGGCCACCTTGAGGGCGGCCTCGCCCATGGCCTTGCGCATCTCCGGAGTGACATGGGGGCTGGGTGCCTCCTCGATGACCTTCTGGTGCCGCCGCTGGACGGAGCACTCGCGTTCGTGCAGGTAGACGTGGTTGCCGTGGGCATCCGAGAAGATCTGGATCTCGATGTGCCGGGGCTGGACGATGGCCTTTTCCACGTACACGCTGTCGTCGCCGAAGGAGGACAGCGCCTCGCCCCGGGCCCGGGCCAGCGAGGAGGCGAACTCCTCCGGCTTGTGGACCAGGCGCATCCCCTTGCCGCCGCCGCCCATGGCGGCCTTGAGCATCACGGGAAAGCCGATCTTCGTCGACGCGACCAGCAGGTCCTCGTCGCTCATCGTTTCCTGAATGCCCGGCACCACGGGGCAACCCGCGGCGATGGCCACCTCGCGGGCCGCGGTCTTGGAGCCCATGCTCACGATGCAGTCGGGCCGCGGGCCGATGAAGGTCACCCCTGCCACCTCGAAGGCCCGGGCGGCTTCGGCGTTCTCGGACAGGAACCCATAGCCGGGATGCACGGCATCGGCGCCGCTGCGCCGGCAGACATCCAGGAGCTTTTCCACCACCAGGTAGCTCTCCCGGGCCGGGGCCGGGCCGATGCAGTAGGCCTCGTCCGCCATGCGCACATGGAGGGCGGCCCGGTCCGCCTCGGAGAACACCGCCACGGTGCGGATCCCCATTTCCCGACAGGTACGAATGACCCGGCACGCGATCTCGCCCCGGTTTGCGATCAGCACTTTGGTTACGGGCATGGGGTCATCCTCGGTTCTGCAGGATCGGTCATGATGGAGGGCGATGCGATTCTCCAGCCTAGCAAACACCTTGCTCGCGTTCACCTTTGCCGTCCTGACAGTCCACTGCGGGCGAAAGGGCGACCCCATCCCCCGTCCCCGGGCGGCGGCCCAGGCCGCGACGGTCCAGATGACCTCCCTGCGGGCCCTGTCGGTGACCCTGCCCACCCGGGATGTCCAGGGCCTGCCCCTGGTGGGGGTGGAGCAGGTCCGGGTGCTCTACCTGCCCCTGGGGCTCACCCGGCCCACGCCTGATGAGGTCTTCAGCCGCGGCGAGGTGGTGCTGGATCGGCGCCGGCCGGATCTGCCCGGACCTGGCGACACCCTGACCCTGGACCTGCGGTCCCTCCGGCGACCGGCGGGCTGGATCGTCGTCGTCGCCGTGCGGGTGGGCAACGTACCAGGGCGGCCCAGTGCCGTGCTGCCCTGGCTGGATCCCTCCATTTGACGCGTCAGCCCAGCCCCAGGGCCGCCAGTTCCCGGGAGAGGTCACCAGACTCGACCCCAAGGCCCAGGCGCATCAGGAACTCGGTGTTGCCTTCGCCGCCCTTGATGGGGCTCTCGACCAGGGCTTGGGGCCTCAGCTCCGTGGCGGCGAAGAAGGCCCAGACCTCCTCCAGCACCCGGCGGTGGATGGCGGGATCCCGCACGATGCCGCCGGCCCCCACATCGTCGCGGCCCGCCTCGAACTGGGGCTTCACCAGCAGCACGGCCGTGGCACCCTCCCTCAGGCTGGGCAGGACCGGAGGGATGGCCAACCGGAGAGAGATGAAGCTCAGGTCCGCCACCAGGAGGGCGCAGCGCTCGGGAATCCGCGCCGGGTCCCAGGTCCGCAGGTTCACCTGCTCCAGGGACACCACCCGGGGATCGGAACGAAGCTTCCAGTGAAGCTGGTTGGTGCCCACATCCACGGCGTAGACCCGCGTTGCCCCGCGCTGGAGCAGACAGTCCGTGAAGCCGCCCGTACTGGCCCCTGCGTCGAAGCAGACGAGGCCCTCGGGCCGGAGGTCCCAGCGGTCCAGGGCCCCGGTGATTTTA
>JAJZQW010000031.1 GCA_021802985.1 Acidobacteriota bacterium
CTCCCAAGACACCGGTGGCCTCCCTCGCGTTCTCAGCAAACACAAGGGTCTCAAAGGCTTGCCGGTGTCCCTCTACCTCACGCCATTCCGCGAAGAACCAGAAATTTGACGCGACCAAGAAGATCAGTGCCGCCGACTGGGCCGCCCTGGAGCAGGCGCTGATCCTCACCCCCTCCAGCTACGGCCTCCAGCCCTGGAAATTCGTGGTGGTCACCGATCCCGCGCTCAAGGCGAAGCTGCGGCCCGCCTCCTGGAACCAGTCCCAGATCGAGGACGCCAGCCACCTCGTGGTGTTCCTGGCCAAGGAGGACATCACCGAAGCCGACGTCGATGGCTTCATCGCCCGCATTGCCGAGGTCCGGGGCGTCACGCCCGAGAGCCTGGCCGGCTACAAGGGCTACATGATGGGCGATCTCGTGAACGGGGCCCGCCATGCCGTCATCGGCGAGTGGGCCGCCCGCCAGGCCTACATCGCCCTTGGCAATTTCATGACTTCCGCCGCCGTGCTTGGCATCGATACCTGTCCCATCGAGGGCCTGGAGCCCGCCAAGTACGACGAGATCCTGGGGCTCAAGGGCACCGGCTACCGCACCCTGGCGGCCTGCCCCGCCGGCTACCGGTCGGCAGATGACAAATACGCCAGCGTGCCCAAGGTGCGCTTCGAGGCCGCGGACCTCATCGACCACCGCTGATGAAGCTGCTTCCGGAGGCGGTGCCCTTGCGCCGCCTCCGGAACACGCCGATCCTGGTCACCCCGGAGGCTCCCATGCAGATGCGCCAGCTCGGAAACCAGGGATTGGAGGTCTCGGCCCTCGGCCTCGGCTGCATGGGGATGTCCGATTTCTACGGCGGCCGGGACGAGGCGGAGGCCCTCGCCACGCTTCAGCGTGCCCTCGATCGCGGCGTCACGTTCTTCGACACCGCTGATATGTACGGGCCCCACACCAACGAGATCCTGGTGGGCAAGGCCTTGGCCGGCGTGCGGGACCAGGTGGTCATCGCCACCAAGTTCGGCATCGTCCGCGATCCGAACGACCCCACCGTCCGGGGCGTCTGTGGACGGCCGGACTACGTGCGCAGCGCCTGTGAGGGCAGCCTCCGCCGCCTGGGCGTGGACGTCATCGACCTCTACTACCAGCACCGGAAGGATCCCCAGGTGCCCATCGAGGAGACCGTGGGCGCCATGGCCGATCTGGTGACCGCCGGCAAGGTGCGCTTCCTTGGTCTCTCCGAAGTCAGCGCCGCCACCCTGCGCCGGGCCCACGCCGTGCACCCCATCAGCGCCGTGCAGTCCGAGTACTCCCTCTGGACGCGGGATCCCGAGGAAGCCCTCCTCCCCGCCTGCGGAGATCTGGGCGTGGGTTTCGTGCCCTACAGCCCCCTGGGCCGCGGTTTCCTGACGGGCCAGATCCAGCGCTTCGAGGACTTCGAGCCCGACGACTACCGCCGGAATTCGCCGCGGTTTCAGGGCGACAACTTCAAGAAGAACCTCGACCTGGTGGCTCACGTCCGGACCCTCGCCACCGCCAGGGGCTGTACGCCCGCCCAGCTCGCCCTGGCCTGGGTCCTGGCCCAGGGCAGCCACCTCGTCCCCATCCCGGGCACCAAGCGCCCCGCCCGCCTGGACGAGAACCTGGGGGCCCTGAACCTGATCCTCACCGACGAGGAACTGGCCGAGATCGACCGCCTGTTCCCCCTTGGGGCGGCCGCTGGATCACGCTACCCCGAAGCCATGATGGGGCTGATCAACCAGTAGCTCTTGATCCCGGTCGCTCGCCGGCCGTGGGAAACTGGGGAGCTTTCCGGGAGTCCACCATGACCACGACCACCGACGCCCCTGTTATCACCGCCCCCCACGGACATCACCTGCACTGCAAGGGCTGGGTGCAGGAAGCGGCGCTGCGGATGCTCATGAACAACCTCGATCCCGAGGTGGCCGAGCGGCCGGAGGATCTCGTGGTCTACGGCGGCCTGGGCAAGGCGGCCCGCAACTGGGACTGCTTCCACGCCATCGTGAAGGAGCTGAAGCACCTGAACGACGACGAGACGCTGCTGATCCAGAGCGGCAAGGCCGTGGGCGTGGTGAAGACACACCCGGAGGCCCCCCGCGTCCTCATCGCGAACTCCAACCTGGTGCCGAAGTGGGCCACCTGGGAGCACTTCCGCGACCTCGACCAGAAGGGCCTGATGATGTACGGCCAGATGACCGCCGGCAGCTGGATCTACATCGGCAGCCAGGGCATCGTCCAGGGCACCTATGAGACCTTCGCCGAGGCCGCCCGGCAGCACTTCCACGGCACCCTGGCCGGCACCTGGACCCTCACCGCCGGCCTGGGCGGCATGGGCGGCGCTCAGCCCCTGTCCGTCACCATGAACGGCGGCGTGGCCCTCTGCGTCGAAGTCGATCGCACCCGCATCGAGAAGCGCTTGCAGACCCGCTACCTGGACGAGTGGACCGACAACCTGGACACCGCCTTGGCCCTGGTGCATCAGTACGTGGATGCCAAGGAGGCCCGCAGCATTGGTCTATTGGGCAACGCCGCCGAGGTGCTGCCCGAAATCCTGAAACGGGGCTTCCAGCCCCACCTCGTCACCGATCAGACCAGCGCCCATGACGAGTACAACGGCTACATCCCCGCCGGCCTGACCCTGGACCAGGCCGCGGCCCTCCGCACGTCAGATCCTGAAACCTACGTGCAGCAGGCCCTCGCCTCCATGCGCACCCACGTGGAGGCCATGATCGAGTTCCAGCGCCGCGGCGCCATCACCTTCGACTACGGCAACAACATCCGGGCCCAGGCCCAGCGTGCCGGTCTGGAGAATGCCTTTGCCTTCCCGGGCTTCGTGCCCGCCTTCATCCGGCCGCTCTTCTGCAAGGGCATCGGCCCCTTCCGCTGGGTGGCCCTCAGCGGCGACCCCGAGGACATCGCCGTCACCGACGCCGCCATGATGGAGCTGTTCCCCGAGAATGAGGGCCTGATCCGCTGGCTGAAGGCCGCCCAGGAGAAGATCGCCTTCCAGGGCCTGCCGGCCCGCATCTGCTGGATCGGCGCCGGCGAGCGCCACCTGGCGGGCCTCAAGTTCAACGAGCTGGTCCGCACCGGCAAGGTCAAGGCCCCCATCGTCATCGGCCGCGATCACCTGGACAGCGGTTCCGTGGCCAGCCCCAACCGCGAGACCGAGGGCATGAAGGACGGTTCGGACGCCGTGTCCGACTGGCCCTTCCTCAATGCCATGACCAGCGTGGCGGGTGGCGCCTCCTGGGTGAGCATCCACCACGGGGGTGGCGTGGGCATGGGCTACAGCCAGCATGCCGGCGTCGTCATCGTGGCCGATGGCACCGAGCGCGCGGAACGGTGCATCGCCCGGGTGCTCTGGAACGACCCCGCCACGGGCGTCTTCCGCCACGCCGACGCCGGCTACGACGAGGCCCGCCAGCATGCCGAGACGATCGGGCTGCACATCCCCATGAAGGGTTGATTCCAGGTTCAGAGAGGCAGATGCCTCACTTCCTGCGGTATGCTGGCGACTCCCCATCCGAGGTGTCCATGCCCGCTCGCATCCCGCGCCTGCTGTCCGCCCTCCTGTGCTGCGCCTCGCTGCTGGCTGGCCAGAAGGCCAAGGCCCCGGTATCCATCCCGAAACCGCAAGGGACCGCCGTGGACGCGGCCCGTCTGGTGGCCTTGAAGGCCCGCAGCATCGGCCCCGCCATCATGGGCGGCCGGGTCTCCGATATCGCCGTGGATCCTGCCAGCCCCGACACCTTCTACGTGGGCCTCGCCACCGGTGGCGTATGGAAGACCGCGAACGCGGGCGCCACGTTCGCGCCCCTCTTCGACAAGCAGCCGGTCGCCTCCATCGGCGCCCTGGCCGTGGCGCCTTCGGATCCGAAGGTGCTCTGGGTGGGCACGGGTGAGGCCAATGACCGCAACAGCTCCGGCTGGGGCAACGGCGTCTACCGCTCCACGGACGGTGGGGCCACCTGGACCCAAGCGGGCCTGGCGGGCAGCAAGGCCATCGCCCGCATCGTGGTGAATCCCAAGGATCCCGCCACGGCCTACGTGGCCGTCATGGGCGACCTCTGGACGCCCGGCGGTGAACGCGGCCTCTTCAAGACCACCGACGGCGGAAAGACCTGGAAGGCCGTCCTGAAGGCTCCCGGTGCCCTGGATACCCGCGTGGGCTGTGGCGATGTGGCGATTGATCCCGCTGCCCCCGACACCCTCTATGCCGCCCTCTACGCCCGGCAGCGCACGCCCTGGTCCTTCACCTACGGCGCGGCCGCCTCGAATGGGCAGGACGTAGGCGGAATCTATCGAAGCACCGACGGTGGGACCACCTGGCGGAAGCTGGAGAAGGGCCTGCCGACGCTCACCGGCCGCATCGGCCTGGATGTCTCGCGCAGCGATCCCAGGATCGTGATGGCCGTGATCCAGAGCGACCAGGGCGGCACCGTGGGCATTGACGATCTGCTCAGCCGCTCGGGCGGCGTGTTCCGCTCCGAGGATGGTGGAGCCAACTGGGCCCGCGTGAACGCGCTGGATCCGCGCCCCTTCTACTTCAGCCAGATTCGCATCGACCCCGCGAATCCGCAACGCGTCTACATCGCGGGGTACATGCTGCATGTCTCCGATGACGGCGGCCACAGCTTCCGGGAGGATCTCTTTGGCAAGGTCCATGCGGACTGCCACGCCCTCGCCTTCCCCAAGGCCGATCCCCCGAAGGCCGAAGCGCCCAAGCCGGGTGAGCCCGTCCATTCCCCCGTCACGCCGCGTCTCCTGCTGGGCACGGATGGCGGCCTATACCAGAGCTACGAGGCCGGCCAGAACTGGATCCACCTGGATCACATCCCGGCCGGGGAGTTCTACCGCATCACCCTCGACGACAGCACGCCCTACCGCATTGCCGGGGGCCTGCAGGACAACCTCAATTGGGTCGGCCCCAGCCGTACGCCGTCCAAGGATGGCATCCGCAACTGCGACTGGACCAACATCGGCGGCGGCGACGGCTTCTCCTGCGTGTTCGATCCCCAGGACCACGACCTGATTTATGCCGAGAGCCAGGGTGGCGCCCTGCATCGCTTCAACCTCCGCACGGGCGAATTCAAGCTGCTCCAGCCCAATCCCGCCGAAGGGCAGCCCACCTTCCGCTTCAACTGGAACGCGCCCCTCTTCGGCAGCCGGCACGACAAGGGTGTCCTCTACCTGGGCGGCAACCGCGTCTTCCGCCTCACGGACCGGGGCGAAAAGTGGACCCTCATCAGCCCCGACCTCTCCACCCAGGATCCCCAGAAGACCACCGCCACCGGCAGCGGCGCCGAAACCTACGGCGTGGTGTTCGCCCTGGCGGAATCGCCCGTGAAGGCAGGCCTCCTCTGGGCCGGCACGGACGACGGCAAACTCTGGATCACCGAAGACGACGGCGCCCATTGGACGGACCTCACGGCCCATGTGCCCGCCCCCGCCCGGGGCCAGTGGATCAGCCGCATCGATCCCAGCTCCCATGATGCGAAAGTGGCCTACTTGGCCGTGGACGCCCACCGGGCGGGCCTCTACGCACCCCTCGTCTACCGCACCGCCGACAGCGGCCTCACCTGGCAGAGCCTCGCGGCCAACCTGCCAACGGATGTCCCCGTGAAAGTCGTGCGCGAGGATCCCGTGAACGCGGACCTGCTCTATGCGGGCACCGAGGCCGGCCTCTATGCCAGCCTGAACCGGGGCGCCTCCTGGGTGAAGTTCGGTGGCCTGCCCGCCGTGGCCGTGGACGATCTCCAGATCCAGCCCCGCGAGCACGACCTGGCCATCGCGACCCACGGCCGCAGCCTCTATGTGCTGGATGACATCTCCCCCCTGGAGGCCCTTACCGCCGAGACCGCCGCCAAGCCGCTCGATCTCTTCCCCGTACGTCCCGCCCAGGGCGCCTACCTGCTGCCTGGCTGGGAGGAATCTGCCGGCAAGGGCGTCTACCGCGGCGAGAACCCGCCAGAGGGCGCGATCCTCACCTACTGGATCCGCGATCTGGGTGACGAGGCCCCCAGCCTGGCCATCACCAACGCCGAGGGCCAACCCGTGGCCACCTTCGCCCTGCCCCGCACCCCGGGCCTGGGCCGGGTCGCCTGGAACCTGCGCCCCACCAAGAACCTGCTCACCGAGTACGGCGGCCTCGGGGCCCAGAAATTCGTGCGCCCCGGCACCTACACCGCCACCCTCACCCTGGGCGCGGCCAAGGCCCAGCAGAAGCTCCAGGTCACCATCGCCCCCGGCATCGAGACCCGCTGAGGCCCCCATGTCCCGACCCTGCCCCTGCACCTCCAAGAAACCCTACGACCGCTGTTGCGGCCCCTTCATCGAGGGCGCCCAGGCCCCTGCCACCGCCGAGCAGCTCATGCGCTCCCGTTTCAGCGCCTACGCCCTCGGCAAGGTGGACTACCTGATCACCACCCGCAGCGCTGCCAAGCGGGGGGAAGAGAACCGCGAGGAACTGGCCACCTACTGCAAGTCGGTCCAGTGCGTGGGGCTCAAGATTGTTGCCAAGTTGAAGGGCGGCCCAGAGGACACCGAAGGCGTTGTCACCTTCCATGCCAGCCTCCAGGCCAACGGCCGCCGCTCCCTCCACATTGAAACCAGCACCTTTGCCCGTGAGGACGGAAAGTGGGTGTACGTGGATGGGGTGGTGAAGGGATAGGGTGCTCGCAGATGCGACAAGCCCGGCCCCACCAGCCTCCCAGATAGACCTCGACTCGCCGATCCAGATCCCGGCCTGCAGGTTCTACCGTTCGGCCGCCGATCCTGCAGGCCGGACCGTTTTTTATTGACTTATATTTTTTTTCCAATCTCATGACGCTAATTCAAGCATTTTTACGATGCTCCCGAATAACCGTCTGAGGTCAACAATGGATGGTGAGGCCATTTTCATTCGCCGGGCAGATCACGGCGCTCGGATCCTGGTGGTGGACGACGACGCCCTGGCCCGCCGGAGCGTTCGCGCCATGCTGGAGCACGGCTTCTACCAGGTGGAAACGGCCGCCGGGGGCGAGGAAGCGCTGGCCCTGCTGCCGACCTATAAGCCAGAGCTGGTACTCCTGGACATCCAGATGCCCGACATGGACGGGCTGGAAGTCTGCCACCGCATCCGCGCACTGCCGAACGGCGAACTGCTGCCCATCATCTTCCTGACTGGGGACGAACGCCCGGAGATCCACGCCCAGGCCCTGCGCGTCAAGGGCGATGACTTCCTGCGGAAACCCGTCCTGTCGGCGGAACTGATCACCCGGATCCGGAGCCTCATGCGCCTCAAGCGGCTCCAGGCGGAGATCCAGGAGGAACGGGACAACCTGCTCGACCTCCAGAAACAGCGGGAACAGCTCTTCGAATTCATCGTGCATGACCTCAAGAATCCCCTGACCGCCATCCAGGTGGGCCTGGAACTCCTCGAAGACAGAGAGCACAAGAATCCCACCTCCCAGGTGCAGGTTCGGCGGCTCCGGGACACCGCCCACAGCATGGGCCGGATGATCCAGAACATCCTGGATATCGGGCGCGCCGAGCAGGTGGGCCTGGAACTTCGCAAGACCCGGATCCCCTTCGTCACCTGGATCCCCGCCCTGCTCAAGGAGCTGGAATCCCAGGCCCAGAGCCGGAGCCATGGGCTGTCATGGGACTGCCCGGATCACCTGGAGGTCGAGGCCGATCAGGAATTCCTCCGCAGGCTCCTGTTGAACCTCATCGAGAACGCCCTGAAATACTCTCCAGCCGGAAGCAACACCCACATCCAGGCCCGACCTACCGAGAAGGGCGTGCGGCTGGAAGTCAGCGACCAGGGTCAAGGCATTCCGGAACACATGCGCGAACGGATCTTCGCGAAATTCGTGCGGCTCGATGAAACGGGAGCCAGCACTCGCTCCGGCTCCGGCCTCGGCCTCGCCTTCTGCCAACTGGTGGCCGAAGCCCACGAGGGACGGATCTGGGTGGAGGAGAACCTGCCCCGGGGCAGCGTGTTCGTGGTGGAGATTCCCCACGCCACCGCCGGGCCACAGCCCGCCCCTTAGAAGGTGTGGCCCGCGCATTGCCAGTCCACGGACCAGTCGCGGTAGCCTGAACCCTTGGTTGGGGGCGCATCCCCCTCACTGACGGAGTCCCCATGCGTCTCCCCGCCCTTGTCCTTTTTTCCATCCTGGCCCTTCCTGTCGGCGCAGCCGAAGTCCCGCGCCGCCCGGTGCACACCTACTCCATCGTGGCCCGGGACGCCGCCACGGGAGAACTTGGCGTGGCGGTGCAGAGCCACTGGTTCTCGGTGGGATCCTCGGTGCCCTGGGCGGAAGCCGGGGTGGGGGCGGTGGCCACCCAGAGCTTCACCGATCCGACGTACGGCGCCATGGGCCTGGCCCTGATGCGGGCGGGCAAGTCGGCGCCGGAGGCCCTGAAGGCCCTGCTGGCCGGGGATCCCGACCGCGAGGTGCGCCAGGTGGCCATGGTGGATGCCCAGGGCCGGGCCGCGGCCCACACGGGCGCGAAGTGCATCCAGGCCGCCGGGGACGAGGTGGGCGACGGCTTCACCGTGGAAGCCAACCTCATGGACAAGGCCACGGTCTGGCCGGCCATGGCCAAGGCCTTCCGCGCGGCCAAGGGTGACCTGGCGGACCGGATGCTGGCGGCGCTCCGGGCGGCACAGGCCCAGGGCGGCGACATCCGCGGCCAGCAGAGCGCCGCCATCCTCATCGTGAAGGGCAAGGCCTCGGGCCAGCCCTGGAACGACCGCCTCTTCGATCTGCGGGTGGAGGACAGCCCCGACCCCTTGAAGGAGCTGACCCGCCTCGTCCAGCTGCGCCGCGCCTACATCCTCATGGACCAGGGCGATGGCTTCGTGACCGCCGGCAAGTGGGCCGAGGCCAAGGCCGCCTACGGGGCGGCCTCCAAGCTGGCCCCCGGCGTGTGGGAGATGCCCTTCTGGCAGGCCGTGGCCCTGGCCTCCAGCGGGAAGCTCGACGAGGCCCTGCCCCTCTTCAAGCGGGTCTTCGCCGCCGAGCCCTTCTGGAAGCGCCTGGTCCCGCGCCTGGCCGACGTGGGTCAGCTCCCCAAGGACACCGCTCTGTTGCAGGCCATCGAGGCACAGTAGCGCCGTACTGCCGACCGGCCAGGCCCTGCTCAGGCCTGGCCGGTCGGTGGTACGCGGTTCCTAGATCTGGGTGGCACCCTGCGGGACGGCAGCGCCGGTGGCGCTGGCAGCCTTGGCATTCGCCAGGAGCCGACCCCCCGTGCCGGGGCCCACGCCCATGACGGCGCCCTGCTTCACGCCTGCTTCCGTGGTGGCGGCAGTGGGCACCTTGGCGGCGGCCATGCGCTGGATGAGGAAGGAAGCGGCGCTGCTGCCATCCCCGGCGACATGGTCCCCGGCGAGCAGGATCACCGCATCGGGCTTCCGGGCGCCCAGGGTGCCCATGGCCTTGCCCATCTCCTGCGGGCCCTTCACGTCCACCACCATGAGCTTGATGCCGGGCAGGGAGCCGGCTAAGGAATCCACGGCGCCCTTGCTGGCAGCGGCGTCGCAGACCACGGCGATGGTCCCGCACTGAGGCCAGGTGTGCCGGATGGCCTTGCCGATGGCATCGTAATCGCCCGCCGTCAGGGGCATGGACAGCAGGGCAGCGGCGGACAGAAGGGTCACAAGCTTCATGGATCAGTCTCCTCAGGGCTGTCCTGAAACCACTTCAGGCCAGTCACTAGGAGCTTTATCGGCTACCTGAACCTCGGCCTAAAGCGAAAATAAACACATGTATTTCAAGGCTTGAACAAAATCAATCCGCCTTGTGACTTCCGTCTCCGGCCCAGGGGGGACCGGAGACGGAAGCCCGGGCTCGTTAGCGGACAGTCATGTGGAGGTTCTTCACCAGGAACGCGAGGATGTCGCTGCGTTCCTCGATGATCTTGGTGGTGGGCTTGCCCGCGCCATGCCCCGCCTTGGTCTCGATGCGGATGAGCACCGGGGCGGGTCCGGCCTGGTCCGCCTGCAGCGTGGCCGCGAACTTGAAGCTGTGGGCAGGCACCACCCGGTCATCGTGGTCCCCCGTGGTCACCAGAGTGGGCGGATACGCCACGCCAGGCTTCAGGTTCTGCAGCGGCGAGTATTTGATGAGGGTGTCGAAACCCTCCTTCGTTTCGCTGCTGCCGTAGTCGCTCTTCCAGGCCCAGCCGATGGTGAACTTGTGGAAGCGCAGCATGTCCATGACGCCAACCTGGGGCACCGCCGCGCCGAAGAGGTCGGGCCGCTGAGTCAGACAGGCGCCCACCAGCAGGCCGCCGTTGCTGCCGCCATTGATGGCGAGCTTGGGTGTGGAGGTGTACTTGTTCGCGATGAGCCACTCGGCGGCGGCGATGAAATCATCGAACACGTTCTGCTTGTGGGACAGGCGGCCGGCGTCGTGCCAGGCCTTGCCGTACTCCCCGCCGCCCCGCAGGTTCGCCTGGGCGTAGACGCCGCCCATCTCCATCCACATCAGATTGCCCACAGAGAAGGCCGGAGGGAGCGAGATGTCGAAGCCGCCGTACCCATAGAGCAACGTCGGGTTCTGGCCGTCCAGCTTCAGGCCCTTCTTGTAGGTCAGGAACATGGGGATCTTCGTGCCGTCCTTGCTGGGGTAGAAGACCTGCTTCGTCTCGTACTCGGAGGGCTTGAAATCGACCTTAGGCGCCCGGAAGACCGTGCTCTTCCCCGTCTTGAAGTCGTAACGATAGATGGTGGATGGATAGGTGAAACTGGTGAAGCTGTAGAAGCCGCTGGAATCGTGGCGGCGGCCGGAGATGCCACTCACTGCACCCAGGGTCGGCAAGGGAACGTCCTTCACCAGCTTGCCGTTCAACCCATAGATCTTCAGCTGCTCATGGGCATCCGTCATCCAGTTGGCCACGAACTGATTGTTCACCATGCCCACGCCCGTGAGCACGGCCATGCCCTTGTCTTCCGGAATGATCTGGCGCCAGGCACCCTTCCCGTGGAAGGGGATGGCCACCAGGCGGCTGCGAGGGGCGTCCTTATCCGTCCAGACGTAGAAGAGGTCGCCATCGTTGCCCACCACGCCGTACTGGGCGTCGAACTGGTCGAGCCAGGGCTCCACCTTCGCTCCGGGCTTCGTGAGGTCCTTCAGGAAGAGCCGGTTCTTCCGGTCAGTGCCCTCGGACTGGTAGATGACCAGCCACCGGCCATCCTCCGTGACGTCCGCGCCGAAGCCCCAGTCGGGCTGGTCCTTGCGCTCATACACAAGCTGGTCCTGGTCCTGGGCCGTGCCGACCTTGTGGAAGTACACCTTCTGGAACTTGTTGACGCCCGTCAGGGCGTCCCCGGCCTTGGGGGCGTCGTAGCGGCTGTAGAAGAAACCCGAGCCATCCTTCTTCCAGGAGGCGCCGCTGAACTTGGACCACTTGATCTCGTCCTTCAGATCCTTGCCCGTGGCCACATCCCGCACCTTCCAGGTCACCCAATCGGATCCGCTCACCGACAAGCCATAGGCCAGCCGTTTGCCATCCTCCGAGAGGCTCATGCTGTTCAGTGCGACGGTGCCGTCCTTGCTCAGCGTATTGGGGTCGAGCAGGACCCGGCCCTTGTCCTTGAGGCTGCTGGCCACGTAGAGGACCGACTGGTTCTGGAGCCCGGAGTTGTGAAAGTAGAAGTAGTGCTTCCCCCGCTTGGAGGGTGCCGAGAACTTCTCGTAGTCGAAGAGCTTCGTCATCCGGGCCTTGATGGCCTCCCGCTGGGGAATCCGGGCCAGGTAGTCGAAGGTGACCTTGTTCTCGGCCGGCACCCAGGCCTTGGTTTCGGCCGAATGGTCATCCTCCAGCCAGCGGAAGGGGTCCGGGACCTTGGTGCCGAAGTAGTCGTCCACCACCGCATCTTTCCGCGTCTGCGGATAGACCGGCGGCGTCTGGGCGGAAAGGATCGTGCTGAGTGCGAGAACCATGGGCGCGAACCTCATTGGACAGGCCTCCTGGGGATGGGTCATCTTGGCACCGAGGCGAGGCCAAGCCTAGCCGTGCAAGCCCACGCGCTTGGTGGTAGGCTCCGGCCAAACCTGGAGGTCCCTTGGTCCCACCATCCAGCAAGAAGGTCTTCGTCCTGGATACGAACGTCCTCCTGCACGATCCGAATTCCATCCTGCACTTCCAGGAGCACGATGTGGTGATCCCCATCGTGGTCATTGAGGAAATCGATCATTTCAAGAAGGACCAGACCGAGGTGGGGCGCAATGCCCGCACCGTGTCCCGGATGCTGGACCGCCTGCGGACCAAGGGCAGCCTCAGCCGCGGCGTGCCCCTGGAGGGCGGCGGTTCCCTGAAGGTGGACGTGGCCGCCCATAGCCTGGATCTGGGCATCCTGTCCGCCGACAAGCACAAGGCCGACAACCAGATCCTGGCCTGCGCCCGGGAACTGCTGCACACGATCAAGGAGCACGTGGTCCTGGTCAGCAAGGACACGAACCTGCGGATCAAGGCCGACGCCATCGGTGTCCAGGCCGAGGACTACACCACGGACCGCGTGGAGATGGACGAACTCTACACGGGCCACCGCACCTGGGAGGTGGACCCGGCCCAGGTGGACCTGCTTTACGACGGCGGCCTCCCGCCGGATCCCGAACTCCACATGGAGCCCAACCAGTTCGCCACCCTGGTGGACCGGACGAACCCCAGCCACACGGCCCTGGGCCGGCTGATGGCCGCCGACGGCCTGCTCCACCCGCTCCGACGCCTGGAGGCCCCGCCCTGGGGCATCAAGCCCCGCAACCGGGAGCAGCAGTTCGCCATGGACCTCCTGCTGGATGACGCGGTCCAGGTGGTGACCCTGCTCGGCAAGGCCGGCACCGGCAAGACCCTGCTGGCCATCGCGGCGGGCTTGCAGCAGGTGGTGGACGACGAGCGCTATCACAAGCTGCTGGTGAGTCGGCCCGTCATGCCCATGGGCCGCGACCTCGGCTACCTGCCGGGGGACATCGGCGAGAAGCTCCGTCCCTACATGCAGCCCATCTACGACAACCTGGAGTTCATCGTGGCGGCCAACATGGACGCCCGGCGGCGCACCACCATGACCGCGGCCCAGCTGGAGGAGGCCGGCTATCTCAGCGTCGAGCCCCTCACCTACATCCGCGGCCGCAGCATCCCCAGCCAGTTCCTCATCGTGGACGAGGCTCAGAACCTCACCCCCCACGAGGTGAAGACCATCCTCACCCGGGCCGGCGAAGGCACCAAGGTCATCTTCACGGGCGATCCCCACCAGATCGACAACCCCTATGTGGATGCCAGTACCAACGGCCTGAGCTTCCTGGCGGAGCACTTCAAGCACCTGGACATCTCCGGCCACGTCACCCTGATGAAGGGCGAGCGCAGCAAACTGGCGGAGCTGGCCAGCAACCTTCTGTAGGAGGCCGCCATGGCCGATTCTTCCTGGGACAACGGCGGCTACGGCCAACCCACCAAGGTCGGCATGCCCACCTGGGCCAAGGTCCTCCTCGGCTGCGGTGTCGTCGCCATACTGGCCCTGGCCACCTGCGTGGGGGGCGCTGTATACATCGGCCACAGGCTCAAGAACGACCCAGGAGGGTTCAAGAACAAGGTGATGGGCATCGCCATCGACCGGATGCGTCCCGAGTGGGACGACTTCCGCCAGGTGGTGGAGCAGCTCCGCACCGAGCAGGGGTGCAAGGCCCTGTACGCCGCGAATCCCGACTTGGCTGCCACCTGGCCCAAGGAGGCGGATTTCCTGGCGGCGGCCAAGGCCTGGCAGCCCGATCTGCCCTCCGCCCCGGAACTCACGCCCGAGGTCCTCCAGGGCCACGAAGGCATCCAGATCCATTCGGAATTCGGCGGAAAGATGAGCATTCGCTGGCGGCCCAAGACTGGCCCCAGTGTTGCCGTCACCTTTGATCGAGCCCGGAGACCAGGGGAGGCCGGGCCCCGGCGGGTCCTCGAAATACGGGTTCACTGAGGTTCCCCCCGATTGAGCCGGCGGCCGTTTTCCGCCAAGATGCAGGCATGGCCACCGCTTCCACTTCGGTAAATGACGCTCTCGCCCTGCTCACGAAGGGCACCGTGACCTGCCACAAGGTGGATCAGCTTGAGGCGAAGCTCAAGGAGGGCCGGCCCCTCCGTATCAAGGCCGGCTTCGATCCCACGGCGCCAGACCTGCACCTCGGCCATGGGGTGCTGATCCGCAAGATGGCCCAGTTCCAGCAGCTGGGCCATGAGGTCACCTTCCTGATCGGCGATTTCACGGGCCTCATCGGCGATCCCACCGGGAAAAAGGCCACCCGCCCGCCCCTCTCCCGCGAGGAAGTCCTGGCCAACGCCGAAACCTACAAGGCCCAGGTCTTCAAGATCCTCGATCCCGAGAAGACGAAGATCCGCTTCAACAGTGAATGGCTGGGTCCGCTCCACGGCGAGCAGTGGATCCGCCTGGCCTCCCGGTTCACCGTGGCCCAGATGCTGGAGCGCAACGATTTCGCCAAGCGCATGGAGGCCCGCGAGCCCATCGCGCTGCACGAGTTGCTCTACCCGCTGACCCAGGCCTACGATTCCGTGGCCCTTCAGGCGGATGTGGAACTGGGCGGGAACGACCAGCTCTTCAACCTCATGCAGGGCCGCATCCTCCAGGAGGCCTCGGGCCAGAAGCCCCAGGTCGTGCTGACCGTGCCCCTGCTGCTGGGCCTGGACGGCGTCGAGAAGATGTCCAAGAGTCTGGGCAACTACATCGGGTTCCTGGAGGATCCGGACACCCAGTTCGGCAAGGCCATGAGCGTGAGCGACACCCTGATGTGGGACTGGTATCTCCTCCTCACGGACAAGCTCCCCGCCGACATCGAGGTTCTCAAGCAGGGCCACCCCATGGACGCCAAGAAGGCCCTGGCCCGGCAGATCGTCTCGGATTTCCACGGCACGGCCGCGGGCCGCGAGGCTGAGGAACGCTGGGTGCGCCGTTTCTCCGAGCGCAGCCAGGAGGAGGCCCCGGAGATCGCGCTGCTACCCACCGAGGGGGAGGTTCCCTTGGCCCGGCTCCTGGTGGACCGCGGCCTGGCCGCCAGCCGCAAGGAGGCCGAGCGCCTCATCATCCAGGGCGCCGTCAGTCTGGACGGGCAGAAGGCCGGAGACCCCTCGGCCCGGCTGGCCCTCCGGCCCGGGCAGTCGCTGCTGGTGAAGGTCGGGAAACTCAAGCTCGAGCGATGGGTGGTCACATGAGCCTTCCTGCCCTCAAGGACCTGTTCGCCCGCCACCGGAAACGGGCCACCGGGCTGTGGCGACTGGGCCAGGATCCCCAGCGGACCGTCTTCCTGGAGCAGGGGGATATCGTCTTCGCGGCGAGCACCCACCCCTTGGACCGGCTCACCCACCTGCTGGTGGAGCGGGGTCGAATCACCCAGGCCCAGCTCGACTACGCGCTCGCCAACCTGAATCCCGGCATGTCCATCGGCAAGAACCTCATCGAGATGGGCTTCATCACCCAGCGGGACCTGCTGGACGTGGCCCGGGCTCAGGTGGAGCGGGTGGTCTGGGCGGTCCTGGCCGATAGCGAGAACACCCCGGCCCTGGAAGAGCGGGAACTGGATGCCACCACGGTCCGCCTGCCCTTCGACACCCCGCTCATGCTGCTGTCGGGCGTGCTGAACCTCCGGAACCGCGAGGCCGTCCTGGAGGAGCTGGGGCCTTTGAACCAGGTGGTGGTCCTGGAGGGACGCCGCCTCCAGGAGTTGTCCCTGCCCGCGGATCTGACCCGGCTTCCAGCCCTCCTGGACGGCAGCCGCACCCTGCTGGAACTGAGCCGGGAAGCGGGCGTCGAGCCCTTCCGGCTCGGGGCCTTCGCCCTCTTCCTGCGGGAGATCGGCTGGGCCCGGCTCCATGAGCTGCCGCCCCTGGATCGACGGGCCCTCGAAATGGCCCTGGATCCTTCTCAGCCTCCCCTGAGCCCCGCCCTGCCCGAGCCGCCACCCGAACCTCAGCCCTCCCTCTTCTCGGAAATCCACGCCAGCCAGCTCCACACCACCAACCTGGAGCATTTATCCGAGGCCCTGGATCGGCTCGGCCCCGAGGACGAGTTGCCCGACCTCGACCTGCCCGCACCGGATTTTCCGGAGCCCGTCTCCGTCCCTGTGGCGACCCCGGAACGCCCCCTCCCCATCCAGCGCGAGGCCCACGAGGCCTTCGGCAGCACCGAACGTCCCGGCCCCCCGCCCCTGCCAACACCACCCTCCCGACGCCCCCTGGCCCTGGTGCTGGTCCTGATACTCGCCCTGGGCGCCTGGGCCGGCTTCCGGTTCCTCCACCGGAGAGGCCGGGCCCTCCAGCCTCCGAAGCCAACCGCGGCTGCTGCGCCTGTCCAGGTTCCGGTCCAGATTCCGGTCCAAGCACCCATTCAGGCATCTCAACCTAACCAGGATGAAAAACACGAGATCGGGACGACGCCCAAAGTCGAAATCAAGCCTGAGATCAAGCCCGCAGTCAAGCCTGAACCTAAGGCCGGAACCCGCCTGTCCAAACCCGCCTCCGCTGGGGACCGATACAAGGCCATCGCCGCCGGTTCCTGGAAGCTGGCCCTGGCGCAGGGGGAGGCCCAGCGCAGACATCTCCATGGGAAATGGACCCTCCGCCTGGAAATTGCCTGCCAGGGCGACACGGTCCAGCACGCAGCCGCTTTGTTCAAGGGCCTGGATCCGGATCTCTTCCTGCTCCCCATCACCCTGCGCGATGGGCGCACCTGTTACCAGGTGTTTCTGGGAGAATACCGATCCGAGGCCGCGGCTCTCCGAGCCGCCAAGCGCCTGCCAGCCCCCTTCCGGGCCGAGGGGAACCGGCCGAGGCCCTTCAAAGTGGCCGAGATTCCCGCTCGACAATAGATTCTGGCCAAGCATAAGCCCTGCGATCGCTGGATATATCGCTATTGCGTTTTAGTGGGCTTTACAAACGGATGAGAAAAGATCATACTTTGTATGTATATGGGGGTGTCCTTTAATCAGGCCCCCCGATCTTTTGGAGTCCGATGCTTTCCCCCTTCCACCCCACCAACTGGAGCAAGGCCGCAACGCACTGGATCCATGAGATCCAAGTGGCCTTCGACCCTCCAGTTCCCGTGGTCCTTGGAACGGGTGGCTTCCTCCGACGCACCCGCCTGAGTTCACCCCAGGTGGCCGTGCTGGTGGCACTCGCCTTCACCCTGCACTGCACCCGGCCTCCCGCCACCTTCACCTCCCGCCGGCCGGGCTCCCCGGGCGTGCCACTGCCTTCAGACAGCCATGGGTATGTTGAAGAGGGCATGGCCAGTTGGTACGGCGGGGATGGCGACGGATTCTCCGGCCAACCCACGGCCAGTGGAGAGCTTTTCGACCCCGGGAAGCAGACCTGCGCCCACCGCACCCTCCCGCTCGGCAGCCTGATCGAGGTGAAGAACCTGGAGAACGGCAAGCGGGCCATTTTCCGGGTCAACGATCGGGGTCCCTTCGCCCGGGGCCGTGTGGTGGACCTGTCCCGGCACGGCGCCCAGGAATTGGGGTTCCTGGCCCAGGGCGTGGCCCGGGTGCGGATCCGCACGGTAGATGTCATGGGGGCCCCCGCCGCGCTGGACCCCAACCTCGACCATACCGATCCGTACGTGATCCAGGTGGCCGCCCTCTCCGACCCCGGCAATCTGGCGTCTCTGCGGGAGGAACTGGAAAATACCTTCGGTTCTGTGACCACCCAGGACGCCATGACCCGAGGCGGTCTCACCGTCAAGCGGGTCCGGGTGGGCAGCTATACCAACCGCCGGGATGCCGAAAAGGCCGCCGAACAGATCGCCAAGCTCCTGAAGGATCGCGGTGTCGAGCCCTTCATCACCCGGCAGCGCTGATCCCCAGCGTCCCTTCCTGGTCATCCCGGCCGGGGGACGGGGTCTGCGCATGGGTGGCGGTCTGCCCAAGCAGTTCCGGGATTGGGGCGGAAGGCCCCTCCTCCGCGCCACGGTCGAAGCCTTTCTCGACCCGGGCATGCCCCCCCTGGCCGGCATTGCCTTGGCGGTCCCCCCGTCCCACCTCGCGGAAGCCCAATCCTGGGCCTTTCCTGTCCCCTGCTGGGTGATCCAGGGCGGGGATACGCGCCAAGCCTCCGTGTGGGCGGCACTGCAGGTCCTCCCCGACCAGCCCATGACCCCGGTCATGATCCACGATGCCGTGCGGCCCTTCCCTCCCGCGACGCCCCTCTGGGAAGCGATCGAGGCACTGAACCGGTATGACGGCGTCCTCCTCGGGGAGCCCTCCACCGACACCCTGAAACGGGTGGACGGCGAGGGCCGGGTGCTCCGCACGGAACCCCGGGAGGAATTCTTCCGGGCGCAGACGCCCCAGATCGCCCGTCTCGCCACGTGGCGGCGGGCCTTCCGCGTCGCGGAAGAGGCCGGCTACACCGGCACGGACGACGTCTCCCTTCTGGAGCGCCTGGGCCTCACCGTGAAGCTCATCCCGAGCCCCAGCTCCAACCTGAAGCTGACCACCTCCGAAGATTGGGAGCGGGCCCAGCCCCGCTGACCCCCCGACCACGGTGTGTGGTGGAGGAACCCACAACCCCGCCTTCCCTTCTTCTATCTAAATCATGAAATGATTTAGATAGCAAAACGGCATGGAACTAGCTTAAGAGTCTGTGAGGACGAACCATGCCCCGCAGCGCCCAGCCCCAGACCCTCAGTCGCGAGATCACGATCTCGGGCCGCGGCCTGCATGGCAACCTCCCCTGCACGGTGCGCCTGGTGCCTGTCGAGGCCCCCACCGGCCTGCGTTTCATTCACCTGCCCTCCGGGACGGAACTTCCCGTCCGGGCGGAGCTGGCCGGTGACCTGGTGCTGTCCACCACCCTGGTGAAGGACGGCGTACGGCTCCAGACCATCGAGCACCTGCTCTCGGCCCTGATGGGGCTTGAGGTGGAACATCTCCGCATCGAGGTGGATTCCGAGGAGCTTCCCATCCTGGACGGCAGTGCCGCCCCCTGGGTGGAGGCCATCCTCCAGGCCGGACTGAAGGACCTGGAGGGCCGCCGCCGCTTCATCAAGATCATCCGGCCTGTGGAAGTCCGGAACGGTGATCGTTGGATCCGCGTCTCCCCCTTCGACGGCCTGCGGCTGCGCTACGTCATCGACTTCCCGGTACCCGCCCTCGGGCGCCAGAGCCGCGAGCTGAGCCTGACCCCCGAGAAATACCGCCGGGAGCTGGGCGCCGCCCGCACCTTCTGCCTGGCCCAGGAGATCGAGGCCATGCGCGCCCGGGGTCTGGCCCTCGGTGGCAGCCTGGACAACGCCGTGGTCTTCGGCAATGAGGGACCCCTGAATGAGTCGCTCCGCTTCGAGGACGAGGCCGTGCGCCACAAAATGCTCGATCTGGTGGGCGATCTGGCCCTGCTCGGCGCCCCGATGCTCGGCCTCGTGGAGGCCCATGCCGCCGGGCACGCCCTGCACGTGGGGCTGGCCCAGGCCATTCTCGCCGACCCCGGTTGCTGGGAATGGACCGAGGAGGCCGTGCCTGCCAACGTCCGGTTCTTCTTCCAGCCCACCCAGGCTCCCGTCGCCCAGCCAGCCTGAATCCGGCTTGCGGGCCCTCCCCCGCGCTGTCAAGCTGGTCCCTTCACCCGAGAGGTGCATAGGTGTTACTTCATCCCCATTGCTGACCTGACCGACCGGGCGGAGCTGCCCCGGTGGGTGGCTTCCCTGACCAGGAACAGCGAGACGGAGGAGGACACGCGGCGGACGGTGGCGTCCATCCTGTCTGAGGTGCGAATCGGCGGCCTGCCGGCGGCCTTGGACTGGACGGAGCGCCTGGATGGGGTCCGCCTGGATCCGGCTGCCCTCCGCATCCCCGCCTCCGCCTTCGCGGAGGCCCGCACCCGCCTCGACCGCGAACGGCCCGAGCTGATGGCCGCGCTGCGCGAGCTGATCGCGAACGTCCGGCGCTTCGCGGAGGGCCAGCGCGCCTGTCTGCGCGACCTGGAACTGCCCCTGCCCGGGGGCGGCACCGTGGGCGAGCGCTGGTGCCCCCTCCGCACCGTGGGCGTCTACATCCCCGGGGGCCGGGCCTTCTATCCCTCCACCTTGGCCATGACCGTCATCCCCGCCCAGGTGGCGGGCGTGACCCGCATCGTGGGCGTGACCCCACCCCGGCCCCAGGCCACCCTGCCCGGCGCCTGGGGCGTGGACCCCCTGGTGTTGGCCTGCGCGGCAGAGCTGGGCCTTGAGGAACTGATCCCGATGGGCGGCGCCCAGGCCCTGGGCTGGCTGGCCTACGGCGAGCCCGCCGTGGACCTGGTGGCCGGCCCCGGCAACCGCTTCGTGGCGGAGGCCAAGCGTCAGCTCCTGGGTGTCTGCGGCATCGACGCCCTGGCCGGCCCCACGGAGCTGCTGGTGCTGGCCGACGGCAGCGCGGATCCCGCGTGGGTGGCCGAGGACCTGCTGGCCCAGGCCGAGCACGATCCCGATGCCGCCGCCGTCCTCGTCAGCGAGGACCGCAGGCTGCTGGAGGCCGTGGCCGCTGAACTCGCCGCCCGGACCGAGGCCTCGCCCCGCCGCGAGATCCTGGCCCAGAGCCTGGCCCGCCACGGGCGCCTCGTCCACGCGGACCGGGAACTGGCCATTGCCTTCGCTCAGGCCTGGGCCCCGGAGCACCTGGAGCTCTGCGTGCGGGATCCCGAAGCCTGGACGCCGCACCTCACGGCCGCCGGCGCCCTCTTCCTGGGCAGTTCCAGCGCCGAGGCCTTCGGGGACTATGGCGCGGGCCCCAACCACGTGCTGCCCACGGGGCGCACGGCCCGCTACACCAGCCCCCTGGGCGTCGCCACCTACCTGAAGCGCCAGAGCCTGCTGGCCCTGGCTCCGGCGGATGCCCGGGCCATGGCCCCCTGGGTGGCCCGGCTCGCCGAGGCCGAGGGTCTGCCCCACCACGGCCGCAGCGCCGCCCTCCGCCATCATCACCCCTAGGGCGCAGGTTTTTTACTTCGCGCCCCTTTCCGCTTCTTGATCCCCGGAAGCCTCGCCCTCGCCTACCCTGATTTCGAGCCCCCATGACCCTCCTCCGACCCGACCTGAACGACCTGCCCGCCTACCGGCGGCCTGCGGAGCCTGAGGCGGGTCTCCGCCTGCACATGAACGAGGCTCCCGCGGACTGGCCCCCCGCCGCCCGGGCCGCGCTGCTGGCGCGACTGGCGCGCCTGCCCTTCCACCAATACCCCGAGCGCCAGGCGGAACTCACCGAACGTCTTCAGCGGCGGACGGGAGCCCCAGAGGGCGGCCTGCTGCTCGGGCCCTCCTCCGGGGCCCTGCTGGATCTGGTGGCCATGGCTGGCCTCGAACCGGGCGACACCGTGGCCATCCCCGAGCCCGGCTTCAGCCTCTACCCGCTGCTGGTGCGCCGGCACGGCGGCCGGGTGCGCCTCGTACCCCAAGGGGAGGGCCTGCCCCTCGCGCCCTGGTTCGAGGCCCTGGATTGCCGTCAGCTCTGGCTGACCCTGCCCAACAACCCCACGGGTGCGTGGCTCTCGCCCGCAGAACTCGAACCTCTGCTGGAGGCCGCCGCCGCCCGGCCCCGGCCGCCCCTCGTGGTGCTGGACGAGGCCTACGCCGAGTTCGCCCCGGCCACCCACCGGCTGGCCGTGGACCGGTATCCAAACCTGCTGCTGCTCCGCACCTTCAGCAAGGCCCTGGCCTCCGCCGCCTGGCGCCTGGGCTACCTGCTGGGGGATCCCGCCCTCGTGGCCCGGCTGGCCACCCTGCAACTTCCGTATTCCTTGCCCGCCGCCAGTCTCGAGGCCCTGGACGTGGCCCTGGACTTCGCCGGGGACTTCGAGGCCTTGGTGCGCGCCCTCCCGGAGCGCCGGGACCGCATCGCCGCGGCCCTTCCCGATCACCGGGCCGCCCCCAGCCAGGCCAATTTCCTGTACCTCTCGCCAGACCCCTCCGCACCCCTGGAGGCGGAGGGCCTGAAGGTGCGCCGTTTGCCGGGCACCGACGCGGCTCGGGTCACCGTGGGCGATGAAGTGGCCGCCCGCCGCATGACCCGCGCCCTGGGCGGCACCCTCCCGCCGCCCGCGCCTCGACCACGGCGGCGGCTGTTGGCCCTGGACATCGACGGCGTACTGATCGATGCCGATCGCAGTTTCATGGAAGCGGTCTCCCGGGCCCTCGCGGAGCTGCGTCCTGCACTGCCATGGTCCGACGCGACCTTCCGCGCCTTCAAGCGGCTGGGCGGCTTCAACAACGACTTCCGGCTCACCGCCGGAGCCCTGGCCCTGGCGGAAGCCCACGGCGACCGGGACCTGGTGCCGGTGCTGGAAGCCGCCGCCGGCCGGGGCTTCCCCGAGCTGGAGGCCCGCATGGTTGCCCTGGAACCCGCCGCCCAGGCCGTGGTTCAGCGGCACTACGTCGACACCATCCGCATGGAAAAGCCCCTGGCGACCCTGCTGGAACTGGAGGCCACGGGCTGGGACCTGGCCGTGCTCACGGGGCGCCCCCCGGAGGAGCTGGAACTCGCCTGGCAGGTCCTGGGCTTCCGCCTCCCCGCCGTCTGCGACGCCGCGCCGCACCTGCGGAAGCCCGAACCCGCAGGCCTGCTTCAGCTGGCCGACGCCTTCCGGGCCGAGGAGGTGCTCTTCGCCGGGGACACGGTGGACGACGCGCGCTGCCTCCGCGCCGCCGCGGCCCTGCGCCCCGAGCTCACCTGGCGCTTCGCGGCCCTAGGGGAGGACCGGGGCCGTTTCGCGGCGCCCGGGGATGTCCAGTTCGCGAGCCTCCGCGACCTGCTGCCGATGCTGACGAGGGAGCCCGCATGAGAACCGCCACCATCGAACGCCGCACCGCCGAGACCCGCGTGAGCCTTCACCTATCCCTGGACGGCGGCGAGGCCCGCATCCGCACGGGCCTTGGCTTCTTCGACCACATGCTGATGCAGCTGGCCCGCCACGGCGGCCTGGGCCTCGTGGTCGAGGCCCAGGGCGACCTGCCCGTGGACAGCCACCACCTGGTGGAGGATGTGGGACTCTGCCTGGGTGACGCCCTGCGCGAGGCCCTGGGCGACCGCGCCGGCATCGTCCGCTTCGCCCATGCCTACGTGCCCCTGGACGAAGCGCTGGCGCGGGTGGTGGTGGACCTCTCCGGCCGGCCCTGGTGTGAATTCCACGCGGACCTCCCACCGGTGGTGCTGGGCGACGGCTTCCAGACCGAGATGGTGCGCGAGTTCTTCATCGCCCTCGCCATGCGCGGCGGGTTGGCCCTGCACGCGGACCTGCTGCGGGGTGTGAACACCCACCACAAGGTCGAAACCCTGTTCAAGGCCCTCGCCCGGGCCCTGCGTCAGGCCGTGCAGATCGAGGGAACCGCGGTTCCCTCCACCAAGGGGACGCTGTCCGCATGATCACGCTCATCGACTACGGCGCCGGCAACCTCGCCTCCCTGGAAGGCGCCCTGGACCGCCTGGGCCTGGAGCATGTGCGGGCCGGGCGGCCCGACCAGGGCGGAGAAACGGGACCGCTGGTGCTGCCGGGCGTGGGCCATTTCGAGACGGCCCAGCGGGCCCTCCGCGATTGCGGCTGGTGGCGGGAGATCCCCGGCCTGGTGGCCGAAGGCAGACCCCTGATGGGGATCTGCCTGGGCCTGCAGCTCCTGGCAGAAGGCAGCGAAGAAGCCCCCAAGGCCAGTGGCCTTGGGCTGATCCCGGGCATCGTCCGGCGGCTGGGGCCCGGCGTGAAGGTGCCCCACATGGGCTGGAGCCAGGTGCAGCAGAACTTCCCCCACCCGGCCCTGCCGGATCCCAAGGGCAGCTGGCTCTACTTCGTCCACAGCTACGCCCTGGAGCCGAGCCGGGAGACCGTCTATGTCGCCCGTCACGGACGGCCCTTCTCTGCGGTGGAGGCCCGGGGCGCGGTCATGGGCTTTCAGGCCCACCCCGAGAAGTCCGGCCCCGCCGGCCTGCTCCTGCTCCAGGCCTCCCTGGCCTGGATGGGCGCCGTCACGCCCGCGCCGGAGGCACCGTGCAACTGATCCCGAGCCTGGACCTCCTGCACGGCCGCCTGGTCCGGCTGCGCCACGGCGATCCCGCCCAGGCCACCTTCTACACGCTTTCGCCGGAAGCCTGGATGGAGCGCCTCGCTGCCGCTGGCGCCCGCCGCGTCCATCTCGTGGATCTCGATGGCGCCTTCGGGCAGGCGCGACAGGGGGCCTTCACCCGCTTCCCAACTCGATTCCCCCGGATCCGCTTCCAGCTGGGCGGCGGGCTGCGGGACCGCGCCACCCTTCAGGAGGTGCTCGACCTGGGCTTCGATGCGGTGGTGGGCACCCTCGCCGTGGAGCAGCCCTGCGAACTCAAGGGCCTGCCGGGCGACCGGATCATCGCGGCCCTGGACCTGAAGGATGGCCGCATCGCCACCCGGGGCTGGCAGACCGCCAGCGCCTGCGCCTCGTCGGATGTCTACGAATCCCTGCTGGTGCTGGGTTTCGATCGGGCCCTCGTGACCGACGTGGGCCGCGATGGCACCCTGGAGGGCCCCGGCCTGGCGGCGACCGCCCTGGTGGCCAGGGAGGGGTTCCAGGTGCAGGCCTCCGGCGGCCTGCGCAGCCTCGCCGATCTGGAGGCGCTGACGAAGATCCCGGGCGTGGTGGGTGCCATCAGCGGCAAGGCCCTCATGGAAGGCGTGCTGTCCCTGGACGATCCCGCCACCCGAGCGGCCCTGGAAGGAGCGGCCTGATGCCCGCCAAGCGCGTGATCCCCTGCCTCGATGTGAAGAACGGCCGTGTGGTGAAGGGCGTCCAGTTCAAGGATCTCCGCGACCTGGGCCACCCCGTGGACCTGGCCAAACGCTACGACCTGGAGGGCGCGGACGAGCTGGTCTTCCTCGACATCTCGGCCAGCCTGGAGAACCGCGGCACCCGCGAGAGCTG
Source organism: Acidobacteriota bacterium (assembly GCA_021802985.1). GTDB lineage: Bacteria > Acidobacteriota > Holophagae > Holophagales > Holophagaceae > Geothrix. The sequence goes on from JAJZQW010000031.1 coordinate 24,913, forward strand.
GGTGCGCGAGGTGGCCCGGGAGCTGAGCATCCCCTTCACCGTCGGCGGTGGCGTCGCCTGCGTGGATGATGCCAAGCGCCTGCTCCGGGCCGGGGCCGACAAGGTGGCCGTGAACACCGCGGCGGCCCAGCGGCCGGCCCTGGTTTCGGAACTGGCGGAGGCCTTCGGGCGGCAATGCGTGGTGGCGGCGGTGGACGTCAAGCGCGACGAGGCCCTGGCCTGGCGCGTCTTCCTGAAGGGCGGCACCGAGCCCACCGACCGCTCGGCTCTGGACTGGCTCTGGGAACTGAATGACCTCGGGGCCGGCGAGATTCTGCTCACCTCCATGGACCGGGATGGCACCGGCGCCGGCTTCGACGTGCAGCTGATCGAACGGGCGTCCGAGCTGCCCATCCCCCTCATCGCCTCCGGCGGGGCGGGCATGGACATCCATTTCCTGGAGGCCCTGGAGCATGGGGCCGACGCCGTGCTGGCCGCCACCCTCTTCCATGAGGGCATCCTTTCCATCCCCCAGCTCAAGGCGTACCTCGCCCACAACGGCATCCTCGTACGGATCTGACATGAACCTCGACGCGCTTCAATTCAACCCCGATGGCCTCATCCCCGGCATCGTGCAGAGCCCCGCCGGCGAAGTGCGCATGCTGGCCTGGCTCAACCGCGAGGCCCTCCGCCTCACCCTGGACACCGGCTTCGTCACCTTCTGGAGCCGCGCTCGCAAGGCCCTCTGGGTGAAGGGCGAAACCAGCGGCAACCGCCTGAGGCTCATCCAGATCCGTCCGGACTGCGACGGCGATGCGCTGCTCATCCTCGCGGAACCAGAGGGCCCCACCTGCCACCGGGGCACCGACAGCTGCTTCGACGGCGCCGAATCCTGGCCGGCCACCCTGCCCTGGCTGGGTCGCCTGGAGGCCCTTCTGGAAGCGCGCCAAACCTCGGCGGATCTGGCTGGGAGCTACACCCAGCGCCTCTTCGCCCAGGGCGTGGACCGCATCGCCAAGAAGGTGGTGGAGGAGGCCGGCGAGGTGGTCATCGCCGCCAAGAACGAGGACCGCGAGGCCTTCCTGGGCGAGGCCGCGGACCTGATCTTCCACCTGGACCTCCTGCTCCTGGCCAAGGGCGCCAGCCTTCTGGAGGTCGCGGAGGTGTTGCAGCGGCGCCACGCAGACGCCACCGGAAGGACGGCCTGATGCCCGTCCGCACCCCCCACTTCCCCGACCTGCTCTTCGGCGCCGCGGCGCGGCTGCGCCGCTGGGAGGGCCTCCTCATGGACCTGCTGGCCGCCCACGGCTACCGCGAGATCTACCCCTCATTGGTGCTGCGGGAACCGGTCCCCGATGGCACGCTCCGCTTCTTCGACGGCGACGAACTGGTGGCCCTGCGCTGGGACTTCACCGTGGCCCTGGCAGGCCTCCTGGCCCGGCGCTTCCCCGAGCCCCCGGACCGCGTGGCCTACGCCGGCGCCATCTTCCGCCGCCCGGCCCAACCCTGGGAAGCGGTGGAGCGCTTCGAGGTGGGCTGCGAGCGCATCCAGCCCGAGGGCGAGCCCTCCGCCGAGGCGGACGTGGAGCTGGCCAGGCTGCTCCTGGCCATCCCCGCCGCCCTCGGCCTGAAGCGTGCCATTCTCCACCTGGGCAACGCCGCGCTGGTGCGGCGTCCCCTGGAGGTCGAGGGCCTGCCACCCGTCCTGTCGAAGGCCGTGGTCGCGGCGCTGTCGCGCCGGGCCCCGCACCGGGTCCGGGAGGCCCTGGCGGATCATCCGGCGGCGGGCCGTCTCACGGCCCACGCCGAGGCCCTGCTCTCGGACCTGAATGGTCCAGACACCTTGAATGCCCTGGATGCCAGCCCCTACGCGGGCCTGCTTGCCGAAGAGCGCGAGCACATGGACCGGGCCCTGCGCGCCCTGCTCCCCCTCCTGCCCGCGAACGTGGACCTGCGCGTGGACCTCGCCGACGTGGCCGGCCTGGACTTCTACACTGGGCCGACCCTGCGCCTCTGGGCCCCCGGCGCCCAACAGGAACTGGCGGCGGGCGGCCGCTATGACCGCCTGTTCCCCGAACTGGGCCGCCCCTGGCAGGCCGCGGGCTTCTGCGTGCGCCTCTCTCGCCTCCTCGACCTGGCCGAGACCCGGCCCGACCTCTTCGACCAGCCATGACCAGCCTCCTGATCGCCTTCCCCAAGGGCCGCCTCGGCGACGAGCTGGTACCCCGCCTGGCCGGGACACCCCTGGCCCTGGATCCCGAGGCCCTGCGCTCCCGCATCCTCCGCATCCCCACGGCCACGCCCGGCGTGGCGGCCCTGCTGCTCAAGGGCAGTGATCTGCCCCGCTACGTGGCGGCGGGCGTGGCGTCGCTTGGCATCGTGGGCTCGGACACCCTGGACGAGCTGGACATGGATCTGCTGGAGCTGGCGGACCTCGGCTTCGGCGCCTGCCGCCTGTCGCTCTGCGCCCCGGAGGGTGTGACGTTGGAACGGCTCCAGGCCCGGCCCCACCTGCGCCTGGCCACCAAGTTCCCCCGGGCCACCGAGGCCTGGCTGGCCCGGGAGGGCCTCACCGCCGAGCTGGTACCCCTCAGCAGCAGCGTGGAGTTGGCGCCTCTGCTGGGCCTGGCGGACGCCATCGTGGACCTGGTCCAGACCGGCGCCACCCTCCGGGCCCACGGCCTGGTGGAAACCGCCGTCCTGGGGCGCTCCTCCGCCCGCCTCGTGGCCGCCCGGGGCGCCACCCTCAGCGAGCCGGGCCGAATCATGCCCCTGGCGGAGATCCTGCTGCGGGCCCTGAAATAGGGCCCGCAGAGAAAGTACGAACTGATTCGTTGACAACTGCGAACCGGTTCGTACATTGTGGATCATCCCACCCATTCCCTCCCGGGAGATCCCATGGCCACCGACCCGATCCGTCCGTCCGATGGCGAGCTCGCCATCCTGCGGGTGCTCTGGGACCGGGGCCCCTCCACGGTCCGCGACGTACACGCGGATCTGTCGAAGGGCCGGGACATGGGGTACACCACCGTGCTGAAGCTCATGCAGATCATGGTGGACAAGGGCCTGGTGACCCGTGACGAGTCCGCGCGGAGCCACGTGTACCAGGCCGCCCAGGGAGAGGGCCCCACGCAGACCTGCCTGCTGCGGGAGCTGATGGACAAGGCCTTCGAGGGCAGCGCCAAGTCGCTGGTCTTGAGGGCCCTGTCCGAATCCAGCGCCGGGACGGCCGAGCTGGAGGAGATCCAGGCCACCCTGGACCGCCTCCGGAAGGAGCGCCGATGAACGCGCTCCTGCTGAATCCCGCGCTCCAGCGGCTGGGGCTCACCCTCTTCCACGCCCTGTGGGAAGGGGCCCTGATCGGTCTCGTGGCCTGGGTGGGGCTCGTCCTGCTCCGCCACCGGGATCCACGGACCCGCTACCGCTGGGCCTCTGCGGGCATCC
>JAJZQW010000032.1 GCA_021802985.1 Acidobacteriota bacterium
GGGGTACTGCACCTCGCTGGGCACGCTGATGGCGTAGCCGTTGTCCTCCACCAGGAAGACCACGGGCACCTTGAGGTTCACGGCGTTGCTCACGGCCTCCCAGAACTCGCCCTGGCTGCAGGTGCCATCCCCGGTGGTCACCAGGACCACCTCGTCGGAGTGGATCCCAAGCTGCTCCTGCAGGCCGCCCTGCTCCGCCCGCAGGATGGCTTCGGCGGCGCCCACCGCCTGGAGGAACTGGCTGCCGGTGGGGCTGGAGGTGGTGAAGATGTTCAGCGCCTTGTGGCCCCAGTGGCTGGGCATCTGCCGGCCGCCGCTGGCGGGATCGGCCTCGGCGCCCACGGAGCCGAGGAGCATGTCCTTCGCGGTGTAGCCCAGGCCGTAGGCCAGGGCCCGGTCCCGGTAATAGAAAAAGAACCAGTCGTGCCCGGGCCGCAGGCACATCGCCGCGGCGGCCTGGATGGCCTCGTGGCCCACGCCGTTGATCTGGAAGAACACCTTGTTCTGGCGCTTGCCCGTGATCTCCTTGTCGTCGATGCGGCGGGCGGCGTAGATGGTCCGGTACAGGGCCACGCGCTGCTCCCGGGTCAGGGCACCGGCAATCGCGGTCTGGGGGGGGGTGGCAGCCACGGTCACTCCTCTCGCCGGATGGCGTTCGAAGGGACAATCTAGCATGCCTGGGGGTCCCGCTTTGGCTGTCCCCACAGCCGTCCACAGACCGCCCGGGGCAGACCGGCCTGTGCGGGCTGCGCTCCTAGAACCCCGCTCCCAGACTCACCGTAGCCGACAGGCCCTCCCGGAAGCTCCCGCCCTGGGCGTCCTTCAGATCCCGGTTGAGGCGATCCTGTCGCAGCTCGATCCGGGCGAAGGCCGGCCCGTGCTTCTTCTCCACCCCGAGGCTCAAGGACCGGGCCACCAGATCGGCACCCGCCAGGCCCGCGTAGGCGGTGCCACCGGCATCCAGCCCCAGGCTCGCCCGGATGGTCGGGTCCAGGGCCAGACGGACGCCATGATCGTCCGCGAGGCGCTCGGCCCGGGCCACAAGGCTGATGCCCCGCCCCAGGTCCCGCTTGAGGATCAGGCCGAAGCCCCGCCACCGGGCCGTCTGGGGTCCCGTGTTTCCGAGCATGCTTCCCGCCGCGAAGGCCTCCTGCCCCAGGGAAACCTCCCCCTGGAGGGTGGATGCGCCCCAGACGGCCTGCCCCATGAGGCACATCCGCTCCCGGACCCGCCCCTCGGCGCCGGTGTTGGCCGCCGGCCCCAGCCCGTCCTGCTCGGGGCCCCGGTAGGCATGCACCGAGAGGTAGTCATCGGCTTGGCCCCGGGGATTCCAGGTCAGGCCCAGCCCCACGGTCTTCCCATGGTTGTTGTCCTTCAGCCGATCCTCGCCGTTGAAGGCCCACAGGTCGGCGCTCCAGACAGGGCTGAAGGCGTGGTGCCAGTTCACGCCCACCTGGCCGAAGGGATCCGAGTAGGTGAACAGCAGGCCCCGGCTGGCCGTGAGGTTCTGCGCGCCGTCCAGGTATTCCATGCCGATGAAGGTGATCATCCGCCCGATGCGGAGGGTGTCCTCCGCTCCCGTCCAGACCAGCATGGCCTCCACGGCGGCGATGGTGCCCGTGTCGCCGGTGGCGGTCTGGATGGTCTTGCCGGTGTTCCCCGCCAGGAGGGTGGCCTTGGCGGACCAGCCCTGGGCGAAGGCGGCATCGACCCCCAGCATCAGGCCGTCGAGGGAGAACTGGCTCTGGCCCGCCTCCAGGGGCCGGAACACGAGGGATCCGTCCCGGGTTTCCCGGTCCTGGGTGACCGCCGAGGCCCAGACCGACCCATGCCACTTGAGGGTCGGCATGGACGCCGGGGGGGCCTGGGCCGTCAGGATCGCGGCCAAGGGGCAGAGCAGCAGCGCGCGCACGGGGACCTCCCAGGCAGGACCGGAGGACGGCCCGAACGGCCGCCCTCCAGGGCCCGCGGAACAAGGCTGGAAGCCTGGATCAGAGCCCCTGCGGGTAGGCCTCTTCGCCATGGAGTTCGGTGTCGAGCCCCTTCTCCTCGGCAGCCAGGGCCACCCGGACCGGGGTGATGCGGTCGATGAGCCAGAGCATCCCGTAGGTGAACCCGAAGGCCCACACCGAGGAGATGGCCACCGCGGCGCACTGCTTCCCGAAGAAGGCCAGGCCACCGGGCTGGCCGCTCAACAGGCCGTCGGCGCCCATGGGATTCCAGGCCTTGGAGGCGAAGATGCCGAGGAAGATGACGCCGATGAAACCGCCCACGCCGTGGACCCCCCAGACATCCAGCGCGTCGTCCCAGCCCAGCTTGTTCTTCAGGGCCACGGCGTAGTAGCAGATCACGCCAGCCAGGATGCCGATGAGCGCGGCGGTGCTGAGCGAGACGTAGCCGGCAGCCGGGGTGATGGTGGCCAGGCCCGCCACCGCGCCCGTGAGCAGGCCCACGAACTTGGGCTGCCGGGCGTTCATCCACTCCACCAGCATCCAGGTGGCCGCGGCGAAGGAGGCGGCGATATCGGTGTTCAGGAAGGCGGAAGCCGTGACGGAATCCACGCGCAGTTCGGAACCCGCGTTGAAGCCGTACCAGCCGAACCAGAGGAGCCCGGTCCCCAGGGCGATGAGCGGCACGTTGTGCGGCACGTTCTCCACCACCTTGCGCCGGCCCACGTAGAGGATGGAGGCGAGGGCGGCCAGGCCGGCCGTGTTGTGCACCACGATGCCGCCCGCGAAGTCGAGCACGCCCCACTTGGCCAGGATGCCCTCGGGGCTCCACACCATGTGGACGAAGGGGAAGTAGACGAAGATCAGCCAGCCCGTGAGGAACAGGAAGTAGGCCTTGAAGGTCACCCGGTTCGCGAAGGCCCCGGTGATGAGCGCCGGCGTGATGATGGCGAACATCATCTGGTAGGCGACGTGGACGATGAGCGGGATGCCCGCGTCATTCCCCGTGAACATGGTGTGCAGGGTGATGCCCCGCAGGAAGGCATAGTGGGTGGGATCGCCCACGATGCCATGCCAGGTCGGGCCGAAGCACATCGAGTACCCGAAGGCGAACCACAGGACCGTGGTCCACCCCAGCGAGACGAAGCTCTGGGTCATGATGGTCAGCACGTTCTTCCGGCCCACCAGGCCGCCGTAGAAGAAGGCCAGACCTGGCGTCATGAGCATGACGAGGCTGGCGCACAGCAGCATGAAGGCCGTGTTGCCAATGTTGATCGGCATCGGAGTCATAAAGATCACCTCACCATCCATAAACGTCGGACGCCGGAAGTATGGCTGGGAAGCGGACCGGCATGGACCGCATGGGCATGACTTTTTACGCGGTTTTTATGCCGCGCCCCTGGGTACTCTGGAGCGCCCATGGACGCTCCTGCCCGGCCCATCCTCGTGGCCCTCGGTTCAGAGGCCCGCGCCCTCCGCCTGATCCAGGCGGCCTTCCGCATGGCCCGGGAACGGAATGCCCCATGGCTGGCCGTCCACATCGCCACGGCCTCGGGTCAGGGCACCGAGGATGAGGAACAGGTGCAGGTCTGGCTGCAGGAGGCCCAGCGCCTCGGCGCGGAGACCCGGATCGTCCGCGCCCCCACCCTGGCCCAGGGACTGGCGGACCTGACCCGGAGCACCCAGGCCCAGGCCCTGCTCCTCGGCCGTTCCCGGAACCGCTGGCCCTGGGCCCGCCTGGGCCATTCCACCGCCGATGAGCTCCAGCGCCGGGGCCTGGACGCCAGCCTGGAAGTACTGGACGATCCGCCGGACGCGGCCTGGGAGGAGGCCCCGGGGACGCCCTTCAACGCCACCGTTGGCGCCTTCCTGGTGCTCGCCGCCTGCACGGGACTGGCCTGGCTGGTGCCGCGGGAGGGCAACCTCTCCCTGGTGCTCCCCGTCTACCTGCTGGGCGTGGCCTTCATCGCCCACCGTTGGGGCCAGGGCCTGGGCGTGCTCGCCTCCGCCCTGAGCGTGCTGCTCTACAACTTCCTCCTGGAGACGCCTCGTTTCAGCCAGGCCGCCGGCCACTGGCCCAACCTGCTCTTCTTCCTGGCCATGCTGCTGGCCGCCCAGCTCGTGATGGGCCTGCTGCGGCGGCTGCGCCTCCAGGCGCGGGAGGTCCAGCGGCGGGAACTCCACATGGCCTCCCTCTATCTCCTGGGGCGCGCCCTGGCCCGGAGCCGCACGCCGGAGGAGATCGCCGGAGCGGCCTCGGAACACATCGGGCGGACCTTCAGGGCGAAAGCCTGGCTCCTCTTCCCCGAAGCGGAAGGCTGGCGCGCACTGCCGACACCCGTGGAGGACCGGGACCTGCCGCCGCCCGTGGAATTGGGCCCCAGCCTCGCGGTGGGCGAACGCGAGGGGGATCCCCTCGAGCCGCTGCCCCAGGGCGGCGCCTTCTACCTCTCCCTGACCGGGACGGACCGGAGTGAAGGCGTGCTCCGGATTCTCCCGAGCACCGATGGCGGCCTGCCGCCCCGCACCTGGGAGCTGCTCAAGGCCTTCGCGGTGCAGATCGCCCTGGCCCTGGAACGCCTCCGCTGGCTGGAGGAAGCGCGCCGGGCCCAGGTGGATCGGGAGACGGAACGCCTGCGGAACACCCTCCTCGGGGCCATCGGGCACGACCTCCGGACGCCCCTCGCCGCCATCCACGGCGCCGCAGGCACCCTGCTGCTGCCGGGCGAGCTCCAGGAATCCACCCGCCGCGACCTGCTGGCCATGATTCAGGACGAGAGTGAGCGGCTGGCCCACCTGCTGGGCAACCTGCTCGACCTCACGCGCCTGGAGAGCGGCGTCCTCCAGGCGCAAAAGGAGTGGCAGCCCCTGGAGGAGGTGGTCGGCGCGACCCTGGGCCGCCTGGACCGCAGGGACGGCGCCGTGCCCATTCAGGTGGACCTCCCTGCCGATCTCCCCCTCGTGCCCCTCGATGCCGCCCTCATGGAGCAGGTCCTCATCAACCTGCTCACCAACGCCCAGCGCCACGCGCCTGGGCAGGCGGCGGAGCTGAGGGCCTGGAGCGAGCCCGGCCGGCTCTGCCTGGAGGTGGCCGACCGCGGCGTCGGGGTGCCGGAAGCCTTCCGCGAGCGGATCTTCGACAAGTTCTTCCGCCTGCCCGGGGCCGGCGAAGGTGGCGTGGGACTCGGGCTGGCCATCTGCCGGGCCATCATCCAGGCCCACGGGGGCGAGATCCACGCCGAGGCCCGGCCAGGCGGGGGCACCACCTTTCGCATCGATCTGCCCCTGCCCGGGGAGCCCCCGGCCCTGCCCGAGGGGGCCCCATGACGGAGCATCCAGGCGGCCCCGCCAGCTCGCCGCGCATCCTGATCGTGGAAGATGAACCGGCCCTCCGCCGCTTCCTCGTCCCCACCCTGGTGGGCCAGGGCTACCAGGTGCTCACCGCCGCCACGGCCACCGAGGGTTTGGCGCTGGCTCGCAGCCACAATCCGGATCTGGTGCTGCTGGACCTGGGCCTGCCCGACCTGGATGGCATGGAGGTGCTGCGCCAGCTCCGCGCCTGGAGCCGCCGCCCCATCGTGATCCTCAGCGCCCGGAACCAGGAGCGCGACAAGGTGCGCGCCTTGGACCAGGGGGCCGACGACTACCTGGCCAAACCCTTCGGCGCGGCCGAGCTGCTGGCCCGGCTCCGCGTGGCCCTGCGCCGGACCCTGCAGACGGAGGCCGGGGAGACCGTGGTGGCCAGTGGCGGCCTGCGGGTGGACCTCGGGCGCCGGGTGGTGACGCTGGACGAACGCCCCATCCACCTGACCGCCCTCGAGTACCGGCTGCTGGAGGCCCTGGTCCGCCGGAATGGCCGGGTGGCCACCCATGCGCAGCTCCTGGCGGACGTCTGGGGCCCGGGTGGCGCGGGAAACACGCACTACCTCCGGATCTACATGGCCATGCTGCGGCGCAAGCTGGAGGCCGATCCCACCCGACCCAGGCACTTCATCACCGAGCCCAACGTGGGCTACCGCCTGGACCTGGACGGGCCCGGATGATAAAGCGCGTTCTCCGATACAATGGATGCTTTTCGAGAGCTCCCATGCCCATGTCCCCCGCCGAGATCCGCGCCATCCATGATCTGCCTGTGCCCGAGCTGCTCTACCGGGCGGCCACGGCCCACCGGCAGCACTGGAACGCCGAGGAGATCCAGTTCTGCACCCTGGATTCCATCAAGACCGGCGCCTGCCCGGAGGACTGCGCCTACTGCCCGCAGAGCGCCCGCTACCAGACGGCCCTGAGGGTCGAGCCCCTCAAGGATGTGGACAAGGTCCTGGCCGGGGCCGCGGAGGCCAAGGCCAACGGCTCCACCCGCTACTGCATGGGCGCCGCCTGGCGCGAGGTGAAGGACGATGCCAACTTCGATGCCGTGCTGGACATGGTGCGCGGCGTATCGGACATGGGAATGGAGGTCTGCGTCACCCTCGGCATGCTCAACGAGGCCCAGGCGAAGCGCCTCAAGAACGCCGGCTGCCAGGTCTACAACCACAACATCGACAGCAGCCGCGACTTCTACGAGACCATCATCCACACCCGCAAGTTCGACGAGCGCCTGGAGACCATCGCCGCCGTGCGCGCCGCGGGCCTGGAGGTCTGCTCCGGCGGCATCGTGGGCATGGGCGAAACGGTGGACCAGCGCATCCATTTCCTCCAGGAGTTGACCGAGCTGGAGCCCGCGCCCGAGAGCATCCCCATCAACCAGTTCGTGGCCGTGGACGGCACGCCCCTGGCGAACGTCGATCCCCTGCCGCCGCTGGAGCTGGTGCGCATGATCGCCACCGCCCGCATCCTCTTCCCCAAGAGCCGCATCCGCCTCAGCGCCGGGCGCACCCAGATGAGCGACGAGCTGCAGGCCCTCTGCTTCTTCGCGGGTGCCAACAGCATCTTCACGGGCGAGAAGCTCCTCACCACCCCCAACCCCGGCGGCAACCACGATCACTGGCTGCTGAACGCCCTGGGCATGCGGGTGGAGGGCGCTCCGGCCCGCGTCTGAATCCCATGCAGCTGATCGAAGACCTCCGGGAAGAACACGAGCTCATCGACCAGGTGCTGGGTTCCCTCCGCGCCTTCGTTCTGGCCCGCCTCGCCGGGCAGGGGGATCCCGCCGACGGGGCCCGCTTCCTGGCCTTCTTCCGGCACTTCGCGGGGGACTTCCACCACGACCGGGAGGAACAGGTCCTGTTCAAGGCCCTGATCGAGCGGGCAGAGCTGCCTAGCGATCGAGGGCCCATTCCGGCCCTCACGGGCGAGCACCGGCGCATGGGGGGCGTGCTGGAGGCCATGGCCGGGCTGCTGGACGGCCCGCTGATCACGCCCGAGGCGAAGACTCGTCTGCAGGAACTGGCCACGGACTACACCCGCTCTCTCTGGCGCCACCTCGACGCCGAGAACTCCGTGATGCTCCCCGAAAGCGAGGAGCGCCTGCGCCGGGCCTTCGTCCGCGAGCTGCCCTCCCGCCCCTTGACCCCGGCCGAGTACGGGGCCCGCGAAGGCGCCCTGGCCCTGCTGGCCTGCTACCCGCCAGTGGAGGATCCCACCCTCATCCGGGGCGACGGCTGCATGGCCTGCCCCTCCCACGGCCTCACCTGCGACGGCCTGGAACACGCCTGGTGGACCGAGGAGGAATGGGAGCACCGACCCTCCAGACTGGGCGGGGACTGAGCGGCGAGGGCGCTCCACCCCCCGTATCTAGGAAGCCGCCAGCAGCCCCGCTAAACTGGTCCATTCGGCACCAGCGGATCCCCGCCACGGACGGATTCCCAGGTTTTTTCGATCTCTGGATCGGCGCAGCCGAGCCAGAGCCGGGATGAATTCCCACCCAGACCCGCCCCAAGGATCCCCATGCGCGAGATGGACAAGGCCTTCGATTTCAGGACCGCCCAGACGCGGTGGTACGAGGTATGGGAGGCCGCGAAGGCCTTCGAGGCCGCGCCGAACAGCGGCAAGGAGCCCTGGTCCATTGTCATCCCACCGCCCAACATCACGGGCAACCTGCACATGGGGCACGCGCTGGTGAACACGCTTCACGACGTGCTCACACGCTTCAAGCGGGCCCAGGGCTACGACGCGCTGTGGGTCCCGGGCACGGATCACGCGGGCATCGCCACGCAGATGATGGTGGAGCGCCAGCTCAAGGCCGAGGGTACCGACCGCCACAAGCTCGGCCGGGATGCCTTCGAGCAGCGCATCTGGGACTGGAAGGAGAAGAACCAGGGTGCCATCGAGCACCAGCTCAAGCGCCTGGGCTGCTCCGTGGACTGGACTCGCAACCGCTTCACCCTGGACCCCTCGCTCAACAAGGCCGTGCGCCATGTCTTCGTGGAGAGCTACAAGGCCGGACGCATCTACCGCGGCCCCCGCATGATCCAGTGGGATCCCGCCCTCCAGACGGCCCTGAGCGATCTCGAAGTGAAATACGAAGAGCGCAAGGGCAAGCTCTGGTACCTGCGCTACCCCATGTCCGACGGGCACGGCGAGGTGGTGGTGGCCACCACCCGGCCCGAGACCATGCTGGGCGACACCGCCGTGGCGGTGCATCCGGATGACGCGCGCTACCAGCACCTCATCGGGAAGACCGTGGACCTGCCCCTCACGGGCCGGAAGATCCCCGTGGTGGCCGACAGTTTCGTGGATCCCGCCTTCGGCACCGGCTGCGTGAAGGTGACCCCCGCCCACGATCCCAACGACTTCGCCGCGGGCCAGCGCCTGAAGCTGGACAGCATCACCATCATCGGCTTCGACGCCAGGATGACCGCCGCTGCCGGCGCCTACGCGGGCCTGGACCGCTTCGAGGCCCGCAAGCGCGTGGTGGCGGATCTGGAGGAGCAGGGCTTCCTCGCGAAGGTGGAGGACTACACCAACAAGATCAGCCTCAGCGACCGCAGCGGCGCCGTGCTGGAACCCCTCGTCAGCGAGCAGTGGTTCATGGATGTGAAGGAGGCCGCCGCCCAGGCCCTGGCGGCCGTGCAGGACGGCCGCATCCAGTTCACGCCCGACCACCACGTCGCCGTGTGGCAGCACTGGCTCACCAACATCCAGGACTGGTGCATCAGCCGCCAGCTGGTGTGGGGCCATCGCATCCCCGCCTGGACCTGCGCCTCTTGCGGCGAGCTTCATGTGGAGATGGAGGCGCCCTCCGCCTGCTGCGCATGCGGAGATAAAAAATTAATTCAAGACCCTGACACGCTGGACACCTGGTTCAGTTCGGCCCTCTGGCCCTTCAGCGTGTTCGGCTGGCCGGACCAGACGGAGGATTTGGCGCGGTACTACCCCACCAGCGTCCTCATCACGGGCTACGACATCCTCTTCTTCTGGGTGGCGCGCATGGCCATGGCCGGCCTCACCTGGACGGGCCAGGTGCCCTTCCGGAAGGTCTACTTCAACAGCCTGGTGCGCGATGCCAGCGGCCAGAAGATGAGCAAGACCAAGGGCAATGTCATCGACCCCCTGGAGGTCATGGAGGAGTTCGGCACCGATGCCCTGCGTTTCTCCCTGGCCATCATGGCCGCCCCCGGCACGGACATCGCCATGAGCCCCGCGCGGCTCGAGGCCAGCCGCAACTTCTGCAACAAGCTCTGGAACGCATCGCGGTTTGTCCAAATGAATCTGGATGAGTCCGTCACGCTGGCGACGGTGCCAGAATTCGGCGAGGCCGAATTCTGGTTAATCAAAAAGATGAAGGACAGTTTGTCGGCTGTCACGAAAGCCCTGGAGGAATTCCGGTTCCACGAGGCCTCGGATCTGCTCTACCACCTGGTCTGGGACGACTTCTGCGCCACCTACATCGAGCTGGCCAAGGTGCAGCTGCTGAGCGGCACGGCGGGCCAGAAAGCCGCCATCCTCCACTTCCTGGATATCCTGCTTCGCGCGCTGCATCCCTTCGTGCCCTTCCTCACCGAGGAGATCCATGAAGCGGTAATCGCGGAGCGATTACCTAGCTCAGAGCCAGCTCTGTTGGCTCTGAGGGCGTGGCCGATGGACGAAAAAATCTTGCAAACTCAAGGCGGCAACGCGGCCCTCATCCCCCGCCTCCAGGACGTGCTCTCCGCCTTCCTGCGCCTCAAGGCCGAGCAGGGCGTGGACCCCGCCAAGCGGGTGCCCGCCTTCTGTTCCATCACGGAACTGGCACCCTTTACCGAGGCCCTGAAATCCATCGCCCGGCTGGAATCCGTCACGTTCACCAAGGATGATCCGGCCTCACCCACCCGCGCCGTGGCCGTGGTGGCAGGGGGCACCGTGGCCCTGGAACTGGCCGGCCTCAAGGATCCTGCCGCCGAGCAGGCCAAGCTGGAGAAGGAACTCGCCAAGCTGGAGAAGGAACTGGAACCGCTCCGGGCCCGCCTCGCCGACGACAGCTTCGTCACCAAGGCCCCCGAAGCCGCCGTGGCCAAACTACGCGGCCAGGCCGAGGAACGGGAGCAGCGCCTGGCCCAGGTAAAGGCACTCCTGGGGTGAACGAGCACCGCCCTCTTCGCGGAGGGCGGTGCCGGTCGTCCGGGCGGATCAGTCCCCGCCGTCGCCGCCTCCACCTCCGCTGCTGCGGGTCTTCCACTGGAACTGGTGGGGCCACTTCGCCTGCTGGGGATCTATGAATCCCGTGTGGCAGACGTTGCAGGCCGACTGTTTGCCGCCCGTGCCGCGTTCGTGGGACCAGTCGGCGAAACCTTCGTCCTTGTTGGAATCGTGGCAGGCCGCACAGCTGCCGATGGCCTTGGCCTTGCCTGTGTACTGGATGGCCTGCGCGTGGCGTGGAACCCGTGGATGGCCTGGGAGAGGTACATGCCCGAGGAGCCGGGGCCGGTCGCTCCAAGGGCCGGGCTGCCGTGGCAGCTGGCGCAGAGCACAGGCTTGTACGATTGAAGTGACATATTATCGTATAGTTACGGCTGTTTAATGAACCCTAGGCCCATCGGTCTACCGGCCCTGCACCATTCGTTCCGTCCTCCGTCCAGGTGCTAGTCTTGGGTAATGAGCAAGATCTACTACGCTGGCCAGGATGTGGACGCGCCCTGCGGGCGCTGCGGGGGCGAGACCCGCCATCAGATCCTGACGGTCACCAATGGCGTGCCTGAGCAGCTCATCTGTGGCAACTGCCGCTCCGTCCACAAGTTCCGAGCCGCCCGCCCCGCCCCGGAGCCCCGGACGCCCCGGATTCCCACGGCAGCCAAGGCCGGTGGCGCCCGGCCCGGGAGCCTGACCTCCCAGTTCCAGCAACTGCTGGTCCAGGAGCAGGGCGGTGCCCTGGCCCGCCGCTACGCCGTGTCCGAACGCTGGGAGGAGGGCGCCTGGATGGACCATCCCTCCTTCGGCCTGGGCCGGGTGCAGCGCCGCCTGGGCCGGAAGGTGGACGTGCTCTTCAAGGACGGGCTCAAGACCCTGGTCAGCGCATGACCGACACTCCCCTGCTGGCGTCCACCTCGCCCGGCCTGCGGGAACTGCGGTTCGCGGTGCTGGACCTGGAGACCACCGGCGGCAGTCCCCGGGCCCGCTGGACCAAGGATGGCCGCTTCAGTCCCGCCTCCGAGATCACCGAGGTGGGCCTGGTGCGCCTCTCCGGCACCGTCATGGAGGACCGCTGGTCCAGCCTGGCGGCCATCGAGGGCTTCCTCCCCGAGGAAATCCAGCGCCTCACGGGCATCACCCTGCCCATGCTGGCCGGCGCGCCCACCTGGGAGCGGGTGGCCCTCCAGTTGGCGCCCCAACTGGAGGGCCGCGTCTGGGTGGCCCACCATGCCCCCTTCGACGGCGCCTTCCTCAAGGCGTGGCTGCCCGAGGGCATCTGGCGCCGCCACCGGCTCGTCTGCACCCGCCTGCTGGCCAAGCGGCTCATTCCCGAGCTGCCCCGCCGCAGCCTGGCCGAGCTGTGCGCCTTCCTGGGCATCACCAACACCCGGGCCCACCGCGCCCTCCAGGATGCCGAGGCCACCGCCGAGGCTCTGCAGCACCTCCTTCAGCGGGCCGAGGACCAGGGCCTGGACGGCGAAGCCTTCCTTGCCGCCGGAGAAGTGTCCTGGGGCAAGGTATAGGCCCTCGGGCCGGTGGCCAGGAGACCCCATGCACACGCCGTTCGCATCGCTCCCCGCGCCTGGAGGCACGCTGACCGTGGGGGCGGGGATCCAGTGGGTCCGCATGCCCCTGCCCTTCGCCCTGAACCATGTGAATCTCTGGCTCCTGGAGGACGAGGGCGGCTGGGCGATCGTGGACACCGGCTACGGCACGCTCGAGACGATGGCCCACTGGGACCAACTCCTGGACACCCTGGCGCAGGGCCCCAGGGGCAACCACATCACCCGGATCCTGGTGACCCATGGGCATCCGGATCATGTGGGACTGGCCGCCTGGCTCCAGGACCGGACGGGCGCACCGGTGGCCATGACCCTGGGGGAGTTCTACGGAGCCCAGGTCTTCTGGCATGGCCTGGGCCATTCCTGGAAGCAGGAGGCCCTGGCCCAGTTCCGCCTCCACGGTCTGCCCGAGGATCGACTGCAGGCCATCGAGGCCAGCCGCGACAGCTATCGCGCCGGCGTGCCCCACCTGCCCCGCCACTACCAGCGAATGCTCGACGGCGACCGGATCGAGATCGGCGGCCGCACGTGGCAGGTGCACGTCGGCCACGGGCACAGCCCCGAGCACGCAGGCCTGTTCTGCGCAGAGGCGGGCGTGTTCATCTCGGGGGACATGGTGCTGCCCACCATCACGACCAATGTGAGCGTGCCGGCCTCCTCCCCGGACGACGACCCGCTGGCCCGCTACCTGGCCTCCCTGGACCGCTTCCAGGCCCTGCCCGACGCGACCCTGGTGCTGCCCTCCCACGGGCGCCCCTTCCTGGGACTCCATGAGCGCCTGGAGGCGCTCCGCAGCCATCACGCCGGACGGCTCGGCATTCTCCAGGCGGCCTGCCGGGAACCCCGCTGCGCGGCCGACGTGCTGGGCGATCTGTTCGGCCGGGAGCTGGACAGCCACCAGACCATCTTCGCCATGGGTGAAGCCATCGCCCACCTGAATCACCTGGAGCATCGGGGGTCCCTGCGGCGCACCCTGGGCGCCGATGGCATCCTCCGGTTCGTGGCAATACCAGCCTAGGCCTCCACCGCCTTGGCGCTGCCCGCGCGCTTGCGCAGCTCGTACTTCTGGATCTTGCCGGTAGACGTCTTGGGCACGGGACCGAACACCACGCCCTTGGGCACCTTGAAGGCCGCCAGGTGTTGCTTGCAGTGGGCGATGATCCCCGCTTCGGTGACCACGGCATCGGGCTTCAGCTCGAGGTAGGCCCAGGGCGTCTCGCCCCACTTTGGATCCGGCCTGGCAACCACCGCGGCGATCAACACGGCAGGGTGCCGGTAGAGCACATCCTCCACCTCGATGCTGGAGATGTTCTCCCCACCCGAGATGATCACGTCCTTGCTGCGATCCTTGATCTTCATGTAGCCATCGGGGTCCACCACGGCCAGGTCGCCGCTGTGGAACCAGCCGCCGCTGAAGGCCTCCTGGGTGGCCTTCGGGTTCTTGAGGTAGCCCTTCATGGTGATGTTGCCGCGGAACATGATCTCGCCGATGGTCGCCCCATCCCAGGGCACCGGTTTCAGGGTGAGGGGATCAAGGACCGTGGCGCCCTGCTGGAGGTGGTACCGGATGCCCTGCCGGGCGTTCAACCGGGCCCGTTCGCCGATGTCCAGCGCGGCCCAGGAGGCCTGCTTGGCGCAGACCGTGGCCGGGCCGTAGACCTCCGTGAGGCCATAGGTGTGGGTGAGGTCGAAACCCATCTTCTCCATGCCCTCGATCATGGCCGCGGGGGGCGCGGCGCCGGCCACCATGGCCTTCACGCCGGGCCGGATGCCGGCCTTCATGGCCTCCGGCGCGTTGATCAGCAGGTTGTGGACGATGGGGGCGCCACAGTAGTGGGTGACCCCTTCCTGGCGCATGAGGTCGAAGATGGCTTGGGGATCCACCCGCCGCAGGCAGACATTGACCCCGGCCCGGGCCGCGACGGTCCAGGGGAAACACCAGCCGTTGCAATGGAACATGGGCAGGGTCCAGAGGTACACCGCGTGGTGGGGCATGTCCCATTCCAGGATGTTGGATATGGCATTGGTGGCGGCGCCCCGGTGGCTGTAGACCACGCCTTTGGGATTGCCCGTGGTGCCGGAGGTGTAGTTGAGGCTGATGGCATCCCATTCGTCGGTCGGCAGCGACCAGGCAAACTCGGGATCCCCCTCGGCCAGGAAGGCCTCGTAATCCAGGGAGCCGATGGCCTCTCCAGGCCCACGGTACTCGGCATCCGGGGCGTCGATGACCAGGGGCGCCAGGCCGGAGAGCCTGATGGCTTCGGCCATGGTCCCGGAGCATTCCGGATCCACGATCACCACCTTGGCCTCCGCATGCTGGAGCATGAAGGCGATGGCCGCGGCGTCCAGCCTGATGTTCAGGGTGTTGAGCACGGCCCCGCACATGGGCACCCCGAAGTGGACCTCCGCCATGGGCGGCGTGTTGGGCAGCATCACCGCCACCGTGTCGAACTTTCCGATGCCCCGGCGGGCCAGGGCGCTGGCCAGGCGGCGGCAGCGGGCATCCATCTCGCGCCAGGTGCGCCGGATCGTGCTGCCATGGACCACGGCGAGGCGGTCCGGGTACACCAGGGCAGCCCGCTCCAGGAAGCTGAGGGGCGATTGCGGCAGGAAGTTGGCTGGATTTCGGTCCAGGCCCAGCTCATAGGGAGAAGCCATGCTTCCTCCAGAGGAACGAGACAGGTGGCGGGTGTTCGGCCTGGATCTAACCAGGGGTTCCCGGGCTTGTCCAGCGCCTTTCCTCTGCCTGCCGGGCCGACAACCGGCTCCCCCTCGCGTAAGCTGGACCCCATGGATCTCGCCCGTTTCTTCGAGCTTGTGCATACCCAGGGCTGGCAGGGCTGGGCCCTGTGGGTGGTGCTGCTGGCCCAGGCGCTGCTCTGGGTGGGCCTGGTGCGCCTGCACCTGGCCCTCCGCCGGGAGGAGGCGCCCTGGGAGGAGTGCGTGGGAAAGATCCGCAGCGCCTTCCTCCGCAAGCTGAATGGCGAGGAGGAACTCCAGGAGCTGCGGGTCCACCGCTACGCACCCCTGGTGGACCAGCTGGTGGCCCTGCACTTCGCCGAGGAGAAGAGCGACCGCTTCGACCGCTGGCTACTGCTCCGCTGGAAGGCCAAGGAGGGCCTGCGCCCCTACTGGATCCGCTGGGGGCACCTGCTCATCGGGTTCGGCGTAGTGGTCTGGTTCCTCCAGGGCCTTCGCCTGGACATCGGCACGGAGCTGCTCAAGAAGACCCCCGCGGATCCCCGACTGCTCTGGGTCTGGCTGGGCTATGCCATGGTCCTGGCCTGGAAGCAGGTGCGCCTCCACGGCAACCTCGAGCGCGTCCAGCGCAGCCTGCTGCTGCCCCGGCAGGACGAGTGATGCCGAGATCTCCGTCCGAAAAAAGATTCACCGCCAAGACGCCAAGAGCGCCAAGAAAAGAAAAAAGCAGTTCTCTTGCAGTTCTTGGCGTCTTGGCGTCTTGGCGGTGCTCATTTGTCTTTTTGATGAGTCATTCCCATGGCCAGGTCTAGGCGTGGCGAGGCGGCCCGCCGCCTGGGGGCCCGTACGGAGCGGCTGACGCTCTGGCTGCTCTGGCTCCGGGGCTGGGACCTGGTGGCCTGGCGGGCCAAGCTGGGGCGCTGGGAACTGGACCTGCTGGTGAGCCGCGGTCCCGAGCTGCGCGTGGTGGAGGTCAAGGCCCGGCGACCCGGGGCCTGGACCGGGGCCGACACAGCCCTGGCCCCCGACCAGCGCCAGCGGCTCCAGCGGGCCCTGCGGTCCTGGCTGGACCGGGTGCCCTGGCCGGGGGCCGTCACCTTCCAACGGGTGAGCTGGGCCGGCTGGCGCTGCCGGTTCCACCCCGCGGAGCGCTGGGATTCCTTGAAGATCCCGCGGGAATAGCCGTCGGCCGAGCGCCGACAGCCCGCTTGGCACAGGCCTCGCCCCAGACCCTCCGGGTGTCGGTATGTTGACCTTCCTGGACCGTCTGCTTCCATATATGGCTCGCTTGGCCAAGCGGTCGGACCTGGCTGCGCCCGTTTTCGTGCTGATCGTGCTGGTGGTGATGATCCTGCCCCTGCCGGCCTTCGCCGTGGACCTGCTCATCGTCCTGAACATCACCCTCAGCCTGCTGATCCTCATGGTGGGCATGTATGTGCGCCGGCCCAAGGAATTCAGCTCCTACCCCTCGGTGCTGCTGGTGGTGACGCTTTTCCGTCTGTCCATCAACGTGGCCACCACCCGCCGGATCCTGCTCTACGCCGGGGACCAGGGGCCGGACGCGGCGGGGCACATGGTGAAGGCCTTCGGCCAGTTCGTGGTGGGCGGGAGCTATGTCATCGGCCTGGTGGTCTTCCTGATCCTGCTGGCCATCCAGTTCCTGGTCATCAACCACGGCGCCGGCCGCATCGCCGAGGTGACCGCCCGGTTCACCCTGGACGCCCTGCCGGGCAAGCAGATGGCCATCGACGCGGACCTGAACGCGGGCTACATCGATGAGCAGGAGGCCCGCCGCCGCCGCAAGGATCTCCAGGAGGAAGCCGGCTTCTACGGGGCCATGGATGGCGCCGTGAAGTTCACCCAGCGGGATTCGGTGGCCTCCCTGATCATCCTGGCCGTGAACATCGTGGCGGGCATCATCCTGGGGGTCGTGCAGTACGGCATGCCCATCACGCAGGCCCTGCAGACCTACAGCCTGCTGACGGTGGGCGACGGCCTGGTGACGGTCATCCCCAGCCTGCTGGTCAGCGTGGGGGGCGCCATCCTCACCACCCGCAGTTCGGCGGACTCCAACGGCCTGGGCGGGGAGGTGCTGGGCCAACTGGGTGCGGACCATCGGCCGCTCACCATCGCGTCCTCGGTGCTGTTCCTCTTCGGAGCCGTGCCCGGCCTGCCCCTCTTTCCCTTCTGGGTCATGGGCTCGATCTTCGGCGTCATGGCCTACGCCGCCTGGAAACTGCCCAAGCCCACCCCCGCCAGCGTGGCCGCGGAGGCCGCCGCGGCGGAGAAGGCCAAGGCCACGGCGGAGGCCGGGGAGAAGGTGGAGGGTCTCCTCAAGGTCGATCCCCTGGGCCTGGAGGTGGGCTACGGCCTCATCCCCATGCTGGACGTGAACCAGGGCGGCACGGTGCTGGAGCGCATCAAGGCCGTCCGGCGCCAAATGGCCCAGGATCTAGGCATCGTGGTGCCCCCGGTCCGCATCCGGGACAACCTGCAGCTCCCCCCCAACACCTACCGCATCCTCCTCCGGGGCGAAGAGATCGCCCGGGCGGACCTACAGCCCGCCCAGTTCCTGGCCATGAACCCCGGCACCGCCACGGAGAACCTGGCCGGCACTCCCACCAAGGAACCCGCCTTCGGCCTGCCCGCCTACTGGATCGGCGAGGCCCTGAAGGACCGCGCCCAGATGATCGGCTACACGGTGGTGGAGCCCGCGACGGTGCTGACCACCCACCTCTCTGAGCTCATCAAGCAGCACGCTCCGGAACTGCTGGGCCGGGTGGAGGTCCAGCACCTGCTCGACAACCTGAAGGAATCCACGCCGAAGCTGGTGGACGACCTCATCCCCAACGTCATCACCGTGACCGTGCTCCAGAAGGTGATGCAGAACCTCCTGCGGGAACGGGTGCCCGTGCGCGACCTGGGCCGCATCCTGGAGGCCACCGCCGATGCCGCGGGCATGACCAAGGATGTGGGCTTCATCACGGAGTACGTCCGCCAGGCCCTGGGCCGGGTCCTGACGGGGCCCCATCTTTCCGACAACGGGGAACTGGGCGTGCTGGTGCTGGATCCCCAGATCGAACAGACCCTCCAGAGCGGCATCGAGCAGACGGATCGGGGCAGCTTCCTGGCCCTGGAACCCGTCCGCAGCCAGGAACTGCTGGCCCGCATCGCCAACGGCATCGCCGCCATGCTGCCCGGTGCCCAGCCCGTGCTGCTCACCAACCCCGTGGTGCGGCCGCACCTCCGGCGCCTCCTGGAGCGGGCGCTGCCCCACCTGGTGGTGCTGAGTCACAGCGAGATCCCCGCGGACATCCGCGTGGTGAACCTGGGAACCGTTTCATGAAGGGTGCCCCATGCGCGTGAAGACCTTCGAAGCCGCCTCCATGCAGGACGCCCTGGACATCGTGAAGAAGGAGATGGGCGAGGAGGCCTTCATCCTCTCCACCCGGACCCGCCGGCGCCCCTCGGCCCTGGGCCTGGGTGAGGAGACGGTCATCGAGGTCACCGCCGCTGTGGACGAAGCCGCCCCTGCCCTGAAGGAGCAGGCCGTCGGTGCGCCGCCGCTCACCTACGGGCTCCGCCCACCCATGGGACCGCCGCCGGTGGCCCGCCCCGCCCGGGAGGCCGCCCGGCCTCAGGCCGGCCCTCCGGCCCCGCCCATGGATCTCCAGCCCCTCCGCCGGGAGCTGCTGGAAATCAAGGGCGCCGTGGCGGCGCTAAAAGATAATGACTTGCACAACGCCTCCATCCTGGAGGAGCTGGACCAGCTGAAGACCATGCTGAACCGCCTCCAGCGCCAGGGCATGCCCCCGGCCCAGTTGCAGCTCCCCCCGAGCCTGCTGGACCTCTACGGGGACCTGGCGGCCAACGACGTGGAACCCATGATCGCCCTGCGGCTGTGCGAGTTCGCCCAGCGGGCGCTGACGGAGCAGGACGGCGACGGCGCCTCGGGCAACGTGGATCCCGAACGGGCCCGGCTCTTCCTCCGGCGGGTCATCGCCGACTTCATCCCGGTGGCCTCCCCCATCCAGCTCGACCCGGGGAAGATGCGCGTGGCGGCCCTGGTGGGCCCCACCGGCGTGGGCAAGACCACCACCCTGGCCAAGCTGGCGGCCTACGCCCAGCTCAAGCTCAAGCAGAAGGTGGCCCTCCTCACCCTGGACACCTACCGCGTGGCGGCGGTGGACCAGCTCCAGCAGTACGCGCAGATCCTGCAGGTGCCCATGCACGTGGCCCTCACGGTGGAGGATCTCCGCGGCGCCATCCGCTTCTACCAAGACCGGGCCCTGGTGCTCATCGACACCCCGGGCCACAGCCCCAAGGACACCGAGGTGCTGGGCCAGCTCCGCAACCTCCTGGACGAGTTGCCGGAGGTGGAGACGCACCTGGTGTTGTCGGCCACCACGAAGCCCCGCGACCTCGTCGAGATCGCGGCGCGCTACGAGCCCCTGCGCCCCACCCGGCTGCTCTTCACCAAGCTGGACGAGACCTCCACCTACGGCCCCATCCTCAGCACCCTGGTGCGGGTGAAGCGGCCCCTCAGCTATCTGGG
The DNA here is from genome assembly GCA_021802985.1 of Acidobacteriota bacterium. GTDB lineage: Bacteria > Acidobacteriota > Holophagae > Holophagales > Holophagaceae > Geothrix. The sequence goes on from JAJZQW010000032.1 coordinate 19,314, forward strand.
CACGGGCCAGGAAGTGCCCGAGGCCCTGGAACTGGCCACCAGCCGGCGGGTGGCGGATCTCATCCTTCCCGGCGTCAAGGAGGTTCAATGAGCGACCAGGCCTCCCGGCTTCGCAGCATGGCCCAGGGGCAGCGCCCGGAGGCCCCCCTCTTCGCGGCCCGCGTGCTGGCGATCACCTCCGGCAAGGGCGGCGTGGGCAAGACCAATGTCGTGGCCGGACTGGCCCAGTCCCTGGCCCAGCGCGGCCAGCGCGTGGTGGTCATGGACGCGGACTTCGGCCTTGCCAACCTGGACATCCTGCTGGGCCTGACGCCCAAGTACACCCTGGAGCACGTGCTCCGCGGCGAGAAGGTGCTGGAGGAGATCCTCGTCGAGAGCGAATTCGGCGTGAGGATCATCCCCGCCAGCAGCGGCATCCAGGAGCTCACCCGCCTGGACACCGCCTCGGAGCTGCGGCTGGTGCAGGGCCTCCAGCGCGTGGCGGAGACCGCCGACTGGCTGCTCATCGACACGGCCGCGGGCATCCACGATTCGGTCCTCAAGCTCCTCATGGCGGCCCAGGAGGTGGTCCTGGTCACCACGCCCGAGCCCACCAGCCTGGTGGACGCCTACGCCATGGTGAAGGTGCTGCACCTCCGCGAGGCCTCGAAGCCCGTCTGGCTGCTGGTGAACAACGGGCAGAGCAGCGAGGAGGCGCAGGAGACGGTGGAACAGCTGCAGGCGGCCACGGAACGCTTCCTGGGCAAGCAGCTCAAGGTCCTGGGCATGATCCCGTCGGACCCCTTCATCCTCCAGGCCGTGCGCCAGCAGAAGGGCGTAGTGGACCTGTTCCCCCGGAGCCCTGCCGCCCAGGCCTTCCGTGCGCTGGCCGGACAGTTGCTGGGCCAGGTTTCCTTGCAGCCCGGCGGCTTTGCGGCATTCTGGAGGCAGCTCGCCTCCGATGACGACGCCTAGCGGCGGATCCCATGACCCCCTTTCCGAACCAGCCCGCCGATCCCGGCCAGCCGCTGAGCGGCGAGGCCATGCGGGCTGTCGAGGCGGCGCCCGCCGCCCTGCGCCCCTGGGCGGCCCTGGCTGCCGCCAAGGCCTATGGCAAGGGGCTGCCCCTTCCCCTGCCAGCCGCCTCCGCACCCGCCGTCAGCCAGGCGTCCACCCCGGCCGCGGAACCCACCGAGGCACCGGAGCCCTTCGACCGCGACAACCGCGAGCAGATCATCAAGGACTATGTGCCCCTGGTGAAGTTCGTGGCCCACCGCATCTCGTCACGGCTGCCTTCCCACGTGGAACTGGACGATCTCATCCACAGCGGCATCCTGGGCCTGATGGATGCCATCGAGAAGTTCGAGCCGGCGCGAAACATCAAGTTCAAGACCTACGCCGAGCTGCGCATCAAGGGCGCCATCCTGGACGGCCTGCGGGACCTGGACTGGGTGCCCCGCAGCCTGCGCCGCAAAAAGAAGGACATCGAGACCGCCTACCACTCGCTCGAGCAACAGATGGGGCGGGCCGCCACGGACGAGGAGGTGGCCGTCCACCTGGGCATCGGCCTGGACGAGCTGCACAAGAACCTCGACGAATTGAAGGGCGTGACCCTGGGCACCTTCGTGGAGGTGGGGGAGGATGGCGAGGGCGAGAGCATCATCAGCTTCGTGCCGGATCCGGACGCCGAGGATCCCCACCACCTCTTCCAGGAGGCCGAGCTGAAGGACATCCTCCGGGTGGCCATGGAGGTGCTGCCCAAGAAGGAGAAGTTCGTGGTCCAGCTCTACTACTTCGATGAGCTGACCATGAAGGAAATCGGGACCCTCCTGAACATCACCGAGTCCCGGGTATCCCAATTGCATACCAAGGCCATGCTGCGGCTCCGGGGCAAGCTCCTGGAACAGCGCATCGAAGGGTAGTCCATGGCCAAGATACTGAGTCAGGAAGAGGTTGATGCGCTGCTGAAGTCCCACAGCCGGGGGGGGCCCAAGGCCGCGTCCACCCCGGGAGCGGAGCGGGGCGCCCCGCCTGCCCAGGCAAAAAAAGCCCAGGCACAGCGCAAGGTCACCCTCTACAACTTCCGCCGACCCGACCGGGTGAGCCGGGAGCAGATGCGCTCCCTGCACTTCATGCACGATCGCTTCGCCCGGAACTTCTCCAGCTCCCTCAGCGCCTACCTGCGGACCATCACCGAGGTGAACCTGGTCTCCGTGGAGCAGCTCAGCTACCAGGAGTTCCTGCTCTCCGTGCCGGACCCCACCTGCTTCAACGCCATCTCCATCAAGCCACTGGAGGGGGCGCTGGCCCTGGAGGTGAATCCCACCCTGGTGTTTCCCATCATCGACAAGATGCTGGGGGGCCCCGGCGAGCCGCTGAAGCAGCTCCGCACCATGACCGACATCGAGCAGAGCATCTTCGACGGCATCCTCAAGCTGCTGCTGGAGGACATGCGGGAAGCCTGGCGGGGCATCGTGGACCTCGACTTCCGCATCCAGGCCCGGGAGACCAGTCCCCAGCTCATCCAGATCGTGGCCCCCAACGAGGTGGTGCTGCTGGTGGTCTTCGAGGTGAAGATGGGCCCCGTGAGCGGAATGGTCAACCTCGCCATCCCCAGCATCATCCTCGAGCCTATCTCCACGAAGTTCGACCAGGAGATGTTCACGGGCTACAAGAAGTCCTCCACCTTCGAGGAGGCTCGCCTCCTCATGGCCAGCCTCAAGCGCTGCCCCATGGAGGCCGCCGCGGAGATCCGCGGCACCAACCTCCGCATGGAGGAGGTGCTTCAGCTCAAGCCGGGCGATCTGATCCCGCTCACCAAGCGCTTCGACGCCGAGCTGGATCTGGTCGTGGATGGGGTTCCCCGTTTCACGGGCTTCGTGGCCCTGAACCCCAACGAGAAACGCGTCTTCCAAGTGACCGGCAGCCGGTCTGAAGGGTGAGCCATGGATGCCCGCGACACTGAATTCTTCCTGAAAGTAGGCAGCGCCTTCTCGGAGAGCATGGCCTCCGTGTTCTCCATGCTCACGGGCCGCGAGTTCCAGATGGGCGCCGCGCCGGGCGAACTCCTGCCGCTCCCGGGTGTGGCGGCCCTCCATGAGGGCCCGGTCATCGTCGTGAAGGCCCACTACCAGAAGGGGCTGACCGGGGCCATGGCCTTCACCCTGCCCCTGAAGGAGGGGACCATGCTGGTGGACCTCATGCTGGGCGGCGAGGGGGCACCGGCCGATGAGCTGGTGGGCGATTCGAAGGACGCCCTGGCCGAGACCTTCAATCAGGTCATGGGCAGCGCCAATCAGACCCTCTCGGATCTCGCCGGTGAGACCTTCTCCATCGCCAACGTGGAAATCAGCGCCACCGATCCGGAAGCCGGTGCCCTCGGGACGCTGCTTGGCTCCGGCGCCTTCCAGGACGTGGCCCTGGCCACCTCCCAAGACACCCTCAAGACCACCATCCACCTCCTCTTCCCCGACCTGCTGCTCCAGCAGATGAAGCGCAAGCTCGGCCTGGCCGAGGCGCCTCCCCCCCCTCCCGAGCCCGCCCCGGCCATGGCCGCAGCGCCCCTGTCTGCCCCTTCCCGCCAGGCCCCGGCTGCTACGGGCCCCGTGGTGGATTCCGGCAACCTGGACCTCCTGCTCGACATCCAGCTTCCCGTCGTCGTCCGCATGGGCCAGACGGAGATGCTGATGGGGGAGCTCCTGAAGCTCACGCCCGGCTCCATCCTGGAGTTGAATCGCAGCGCGGATGCCCCCGTGGAACTGCTGGTCAACGGCAAGCTCATCGCCAAGGGCGAGGTGGTGGTGGTGGACGGCAACTTCGCCTTCCGCATCACCGAGATCGAGAGCCGCGCCAACCGGATTCGCAGCCTGGCCTGAAGGCGGGCCCACCAACGCCTGCCGCCCTCATGGACGGGGGTGGGGCGCGCCCGATAGGATGAGATCATGTCGCTTCGCCTTCTCCTGATCGGACTGCTTGTCGGCTTTGCAGGAGGACTCTTCGGCAAGGGCGGCAGCGCCGTGGCCACCCCGCTGCTGCAACTGGCCGGTGTCCCGGCCTTCTTCGCCGTGGCCTCGCCTCTTCCCGCGACCATTCCCGGCACCCTGGTGGCCAGCATCGCCTACCTCAAGGAGGGCCTGTACGACCGGCAGGTGGTGTTCTGGAGCGTGCTCCTGGGGTTTCCGGCCACCATCCTCGGCGCCTGGACCAGTGAGTTCGTGGGGGGCACCGGCCTGCTGCTCCTCAGCAACCTCGTCATCGCCGGCCTGGGCCTGTCCTTCCTCGTGCATCCCACCACGTCCCATCCCGACCTTCCGGCCCTGGAGCCCAGGGCCAAGCGGTGGCTCAGCGGCGCCGTGGGCATCGTGGTGGGCTTCCTGGCGGGCCTCCTCGCCAACGCGGGGGGCTTCCTGCTCGCCCCGCTCTATGTGCGGGTCCTTCGCCTCCCCCTCAAGACCGCCTTCGCGTGCTCCCTGGTGGCCTCGGCCATCCTTGCGGTCCCGGGAACCGTCGTCCATGTGGCCCTGGGCCACGTGTCCTGGCGGATCGTCTTCATCTTCGGCCTGGCGTCGATCCCGTTCTCGTACCTGGGCGCCCGCACCGCCGTCCGCATGAACGTCAAGGTACTGGAACCCATCTTCGGTGCCTTCCTGCTGGTGATCGGCGCCCTGGGCGCGGCCGATAGCCTGGGGTGGCGGCTGCACCTGTAGCTAAAGCCGAACCGCCGTCGCGTAGGTCACTTCGAAGCGGAAATAGGCTCCCGGGGTGGACCCGGTGTAGAAGGTCCCGGGACTGAGCCGCTCGTAGACCACATCCGCCTTCCAGTGCTCATCCAGCGCCAGATCGCCCCGGAACTCCCAGAGGTCGCCCCGGCGGGTGCCCATTCCAAACAGGGGCCCGGCACCCCCGGGGGCCTGGAAGGCCGTCATGCGGTACCAGGTAGCGCGGAGCTCCAGTTGCCTGGTGGGAGCCAAGCGAGCCTCGACTTCCCACATCCCGGTGTTCGTCGCGTAGGCCACACCCCGCTCGGGAACCTGGGAATAGATGTAGAGCTCACTCCACTTGGGCCAGCGGGAGAAGAGGGGATCCCAGCCTTCGATCCGCCGCGTGCGGGGATCATCGCCCGACAGGCCGATGTAACCGAGGGACAGGACCGGCTTGCCCGGCGCCTCGAAGGCCTTGCGAAGCCGTGCGTAGCCACCCCAGGCCGCGATGTCCCGGGCAGCCTCCTGGGTGCCAGGGAGGGCCCGCTGGGAGCCCCACTGCCAGGCGAACTCCCCCATGGCCGTCCAGCCCCAGCCCAGGCCGCGGACGACGCGGCTCCCCAAGGTCCACACCCGGCGATCGGGCTGGAACTGCGGATTCGTGACGGGGCGGCTGTCGTGGGTCTCGGTCTTGAGGAAGCCGTAGGCCTCCAGGGTGGTGGCCGACCACTCCCGCCCCGTGAAATAGAGGCCCAGGGCCTGCTCGTCCCACTCGTTCAGCCGCTGCACCTCGGCCGGGGAGGACGCCTCGTTGATCCGCGGGAGGTAGCGATCCTTTCCGGGGTCCGAGATCGCGATGAACTCGAGCGTGGACCGCCCCGGTGACCAGGCCAGATCAAGGGCGTTGAAATAGGCGGAGCGGGAGCCGTCCAGGGCGCTGCCATCGAAGAGGACGAAGCCCTCGCCCCGCATCAGGTTCTGCCGCCCGACCTTCATGGACCATCGGGGGGCGATGCGCCAGTCGGCGTAGAGCGTCTCCACGAAGACTTCGCGTCCATTCACCGCGACATCCGGGTGCGTGATCTTCTTGTTTTCGTTGGCCACCCCCGCCACGATCCGCAACCCTTCGGAAGGCGTCCAGGTGACCCACAGGCGGCTCCGGAAGCGGTCCTGAGTCCGGGCATCCTCCTTGGCCGCATCGTGATCGATGATGTTGTTCCACCGCTCCGTGCGCACCCGTTCCTCGAAGCCGATCTCCAGGCGGCCGGGCGTCGGAGTCTCCGCCTGGACCGGACGCATCATCCCGGCGCAGATCACCAGCGCAGCGACGAAGCCGACACGGGGGCGGCGAAAAATCCTGGTCATGCGTCCTCCCGGGCGCCCTGCCGGCCCGCGGACGGATGGGAGGGACCGCTCCAGCCTCTCAGGAATGGACGCCACGGGAACGTGATCTGGGACAACCCCGCCCTGCGGCCGGATCACCACACCCTGTGGCGGAAGGAATGCCGCAGGCCGTGTCTTCCCCACTACATTGGCCCCGGCCCCCCGATCCCGCTAAGTTGGAACCCTCACCGGACGGGGGCTCGACATGTGCGGAATCGTCGGATACATCGGGCAGCAGCAGGCGACCTCCATCCTCGTGAACGGCCTGCGCAGCCTGGAGTACCGCGGCTACGACAGCGCGGGCCTCGCCTTGGCCAGCGAGGACGGCGGCTTCCACATCGTCCGGGCCTCGGGCAAACTCGCCAACCTGGCGGCCAAGGTGGACTTCACCGATCCCGCCTCCATCGGCATCGGCCACACGCGCTGGGCCACGCATGGCCGGCCCACGGAAGAGAACGCCCACCCGCACCAGAGCGGCGACGGCCGGGTGGTGGCGGTGCACAACGGCATCTTCGAGAACTTCCTGGAGCTCCGCGAGGAACTCCAGGCCGCCGGGGAGACCTTTCGCTCCGAGACAGACACTGAGTGCTTCCCGGTGATGGTGTCCCACCTGATGAAGCTTGGCCACGCCTTCCCCCAGGCCTTCCGGGAAGCGGTGGGTCGCATGAAGGGCATCTATGCCCTGGCCTGCCTCCACGCCGGAGACCAGGACCGCATCCTGGCCGCCCGGAGTGGGCCCCCGCTGGTCATCGGCCTGGGCGAGGGCGAGACCTTCCTGGCCTCGGATGTGGTGCCCCTGCTGCCCCACACCCGCCGGGTGATCTTCCTGGAGGATGGCGACCTCGCGGAACTCACCCGCGAGGGCGCACGGATCTTCGACCTCGAAGGAACACCGGTCCAGCGGGCCGTCCTCACCATCCCCTACGATCCCGTGGCCGCGGAGAAGGGCGGCTACAAGCACTTCATGCAGAAGGAGATCTTCGAGCAGCCCCAGGCGCTGTCGAACACGCTGTTGAACCGGCTCCCCCTGGACGGCGAACCCATTCCCTTGGACCTCCCCTTCAGCGAGGCCGACCTTCGCGACCTCAACCGCATCCACATCGTGGCCTGCGGCACCAGCTGGCATGCGGGCCTGGTCGGCAAGTTCCTCATCGAGCAGCTGAGCCGGGTGGCGGTGGAAGTGGACTACGCCAGCGAGTACCGCTACCGCGAGCCGGTGATCCCGCCCGGCACCCTGCTCATCGGCATCACGCAAAGCGGTGAAACGGCGGACACGCTCGCCGCCATGAAGGAGGCCGCGGCCCGGGGCGCCCGCACCCTGGCCATCTGCAATGTCATGGGCTCCACCGCCACCCGCCAGGCCGAGGCCACCCTCCTCACCCACGCCGGGCCGGAGATCGGCGTAGCCTCCACCAAGGCCTTCACCACCCAGCTCGCCGTGCTCACCCTCCTGGCCCTGAAGCTGGGCGAGCTCAAGGGCACGCTGGACCCCGCCCTCAAGGCCAGTCTGCTGCAGGGACTCCGCGAGCTGCCCGCGCACCTTGAGCGCATGAATGCCCTGGAGCCACGGATCCTGCAGTGGGCCCACCGCTGGAAGGACGCCGAGGACTTCCTCTACCTGGGCCGGGGCCCCTGCTATCCCATCGCCCTGGAAGGCGCCCTGAAACTGAAGGAGATCTCGTACATCCATGCCGAGGGCTACCCCGCCGGGGAGATGAAGCACGGCCCCATCGCCCTCATCGACAAGAACCTGCCCGTGGTGGCCCTCATGCCCAGGGACGCCCACCGCGAGAAGACCCTCAGCAACCTCCAGGAGGCCGCCGCCCGGGACGGCCGCATCCTGGCCCTGGTGACCGAGGGCGACACCGGGCTCGCCACCATCGCCGAGGATGTCCTCGAGATCCCCGCCGTCCATCCCTGGCTCGCCCCCATCCTCTACACCGTGCCCCTGCAACTGCTGGCCTACCACATCGCGGTGTTGAGGGGCTGCGACGTGGACCAGCCGCGCAACCTCGCCAAGTCCGTCACGGTGGAATGAGGCCGCTCGACAGATGCGCCCGATCCGCTAGAATGGATCTCCGCACTGGCGCGTAGCTCAGCGGTAGAGCACTACCTTGACACGGTAGGGGTCGGCGGTTCGAGACCGCCCGCGCCAACCAGCAAAACACAGAAAAGCCTGGTCTTAATAGATCAGGCTTTTCACTTTTGTGGCGGCAAAACTCGCCAGTGGCAAACGACTGGCAAAGCGCTTCCCGCGAACTGGGACGAACCAGGATGATTACCCTGGAACGGTGACGCCGAAACCCGCAGTGCAGAGGACCTTGTCGCCCTGCCCCCACCCCGAGACCATCGCCGAGGTCGGTACGCCAGGCCCA
>JAJZQW010000033.1 GCA_021802985.1 Acidobacteriota bacterium
TTTGTGTCAAACCCCGGCACCTCCGACTTCCATACCTGCGCCATCGTCGTCCCGTAGACGCTCACTTCCTGGCCCCAGGCCGCCACTGTCATCAAGGTGGCCAGCAAGGCCACTGGGGTGCGTAGCTTCATGTCTCGCCTCATCTCGCAATCCTTTGCAATGTCCTGGCTGCGTGCCTGAAGAAAATCCGCCTCGGAAAGCCGACTCCTGCATCGGGAACCTTCGCCAAAACTTAGCTCACCTCGGGGGTCCAAATGAAAATTTGATATATGGCTGAATGGTTTTAAAGGATACGGTTTCATACATGTTCGTGACATTGATATTGCATTTATAACATTATTATTTTTAATTATTTAGTATTGCATCAATTTGTAATATTTAGATTTTTTATTATTAATTTATTATTTTTTTCTAATTACTTTGGAAGGTCTGTTTGTGATTTATGACACGCAGATCTTATATATAGACTCGGTCTCTATGGATGTCGTCAAGTCATTCATACAATTGCTTTTAGCCAATCATGACCCGCTTCCGGCCCTGTTTCGCCCCTGAAACATAAACAGGATGACCCGGAGGCTGGGAAGCCTCCGGGTCATCCGTGCTTGCGTTCTGGATTCGTGTTCGAGGCGCGATGACCGCGCCCCGGACGGGGACGATGCTAGAAATTCAGGTGCATGGCCTTGATGTCCGCGACCTTGCCAGTGCCGTGGCAGATCAGGCAGGACTCGGTCTGCTTGAAAGCGCCGAAGCTCGCGGTCATGACATTCGCACGAGGCGTGTAGACGGCGCCGCCATTGCTCTCCATGTGGGAGATGGCCGTGTTGCCGTCATGGCACGCGACGCAGGCCGAGGCGATCGGTGAGTTCACGAGACCGCCCAGGCCCGTGGGAGCGGCCACACTGATCGTGCCGCCGGTCTTGGGCACACTCACGGCAACGGACGTGCCATAGGTGGAAGTGCCACCGAGCGGCAGGACGTAGGGGGAATGGCTCGGGTTGCTGGGATCGACGAACGCCGAGATCACAGCATCCGCGGCCCCGATCGGAAGCACGTTCCCATTCGAGTCGACGTGCATGTCGACCGAGTAGGCGGTGGCGGGGGGAATGCCCACGGCCGCGGTGCTCCAGAGCATGTTGGGGATGGCTGCCGCGTTGGTCGCATTGCCGAAATCGTAGGAGCCCGACACGTGGCAGGCTTCGCAGTCATTGAGGATGGCGGGATAGGTCGTTCCCCACCACCCGGCACTGGCGGCCTGGTAGGAGTATTTGTTGTTCCGGAAGGCTGCAGCGTGCAGGGAGTGGACCATCTCCTTGACGTTGAGCGCCCACCCTGTTGCCCCGTGGCCCCCAACACTGTTGGCGTTGTGGCAGAAGGCGCAGCTGGTGGCGTTGTTGCGCTCACCGGCATGGAAGGCCGCATCCTCGAACACACCCATGGCCTTGTGGCAGGTGTTGCACTTGTTCGTATCCACGATGGCCCGACGAGCGGCGAAGCCCGAAACGACCTTGTACTGGTTGAGAGCGGGCACACTCAGACCGCCCTGGTGGGTAGTGGCGTTATAGGAGTAGTCCGCAACGACCGACCCCAGGAAGGTCACCTGAGGCACATCCGTCTGCGTCAAGGGCTGAGCATAGAACCCATAGGTGTAGCCGAACCCGCCCGTCACCATGGTGGCCGTGGGAGGAATGACGATCCCGGTCAGGGTCACGGTGATGTTGTTGTTGGCATCCTGACTCCAGGTGCCAGCAGACGCACCCGTGGCTGTGCCGTTCCAAATGTTCTTCAGGTAGGCCGTCGCATTGAAGTTGTAGTCCGTGGGGGCGGCGATCCCGTCCTGCGGCAGGGCGCAGGCCAAGAGCAGGCTCGGGCTGCCCACGTAATTGAGGCTCTGCAGGATCTCCGTGGAGGTCGTCGGGTTGTCGAGCGGCACGCTCTTCCCGTCGATGAGGATCTGGAAGACGTACTGCGGGTTGCCCGCCGGGGTGATCGTCACGTTCTGGAGGTTCCATGCCACGGTGTGGGCGCCGACCGGCAGATTGCTCTGGTTGGCGGCCACATAGGAGGCGTTGGTGTAGTTATTGCCACCGCTCGCCGCAGGGACGAGCCAACCATTATTTGGATCCGGCGGAACCACGGGGGTGTGCGCGATCTGGATCGAAGCCGCGGTGTGGCACACGGTGCACTTCGAGTCATCCGACTGGGGGCCACCTGCATGGTTTGTGCCGTCAGCCCAGACGATGCTGTCGTGGCAGGCGCCGCAGGCAAGACGGCTGGGGTTGGTATTCCAGTCATCGCCCTGGGGCGTCTTGGTGTTCGAGGCGGTGTGGCAGGTGTTGCAGTTCCGCTGGTCCTGGGGATAGCGGATGTCGTTGATCATCGTCGGGGCGGTGCCGGCGGGCGCGCTGGAGACCGGATCCACGCCGATGTCATAGCCCTGCATGGTGAGATGCTCGCCCATGTGGATCTTGTGGATCAGGGCGGGGAAGTCGTACTCGGAGGTGCCCTGGATCTGATCCGTGGCGCTGGTCCAGGTGGTGCCGGTGTAGGTGGCATCCCCGGGGGCGCCGAAGCGGCGCTGGTCGGTGTGGCAGGTCACACAGTAGCGGGGATCCAGGCGGTGCCCGCCGTGGTAGGCCAGCTTGGAGTGGCAGGCGTTGCAGGTATCCACCGTGGTGATCTCACGGCCGGAGGGAATGGCGTTGCCATTGGCATCCACAGACTTCCCGGTGGTGGGATCGAAGTCGTAGACCTTGTTGGTGGGATACACCAGGTTGGCGTCGGAAGTGGCCACGGTGCCATCCGGCGTATTGGCGGAGCGGCTGCTCGTGCCGTAGCCACGCAACTGGCCGTAGAACTCGATGCCAAGGCGGGTCACCTTCGTTGAATCGTAGCTGACATTGCCCAGGGCGCTCACGTCCGTCCCCGCGGCCGCCGCGGTAGAAAGGATCGAGGCCGCCTGCGTGATGTCCCGGTAGAAGGTATACGTGTAGCTACCGTCCGCGTTCTGGACCAACTTGCCCTGGTTGTCCATGCTCGGACCCGTCGGCTTCGCAGTTCCGCCGATCGCGGGCACGGTTGTCACGATGTAGCTCACCCACTTGCTGGGGCTCCCATTGGCGCCGGGCACGAGCTTCGCCATGGTAAACGCGAAGTTCCGGTAGGCGGGCACCGCAGTACTCGATGTCGCCGTCGTCCAGCTGTCGACGCCCAGAATGGGCACGCCAGCCTTCGTGGTAAGCGTGAAGTTCACGATGGGCGCGCCGCCCATGGTCACGCTGTTGACGTTGATCTGGGGCTGGAGCGCCACCCACTGATCCGCGGTCAGCGCATTGGCGTTGATCCCGTTCGTGGCGTTGCTCCCGTTGGTCCCATTGGTACCGTTCGTCCCGTTGGTGCCATTGGTGCCGGCTGGGCCGCTATCTCCCTTGCACCCGACCAGGGCGAGGGTGACCGCGGCGGCAAGGAACAGTCCGCCGAGTCGTTTGATGGGGATGGACTTCATGTGTCGTCCTCCTTCTAGTGTTGGGGTTGAGGGGAATGAATGGACCTTACGCAATGGGACAGGAAGGATGGACCATCCCTGTCAGTTCGTCCCGATGGAGACACGCACACCCTCGATTGGGGCGGGCGGGAACCAACCACCGTGGCACATGGTGTTGTTGAAGCAGCCGGGGGTGGTGCCGGCAGGGGCGGGAGTGGCCGGCTTGAGGTCGGAATTGGCTCCGCCCGCATGGCACTTGAAGCACTCCGGCGCGTTCGCGGCATCCGTAAAGTAGTGGTTCGGCTGGCTCACCACCGGAGGCGTGCTCCCCCAGACCAGCTTGTCCGGGTGCGGTGCCTTCGTGTGGCAGGACTTGCATGAGGGCGTGATCCCGATCGGATTGTCATAGTTCGAACCGTGGCACTTCGCGCAGTGCGCGAATCCCGCCATCACCGGCACCGTCGTGCTGTCCGTCACCACCGGCGCCAGTTGCGCCCCCAGCCGTCCGTGCTGGCTCGGATCGCTCCAACCCGCCGGATGCCAGGGCCCATCGGCGTGGCACGTGAAACAGCTCACCTTCGCGATCCCACCCGCCGTCGCCGGATCCTTCGTCGATCCATGGCACGCCGTGCACTGCGACGGGTTCTTCACGAACTCCACCCAGTGGTTCTGGATCCAACCCGCCGGATGCTGCCCGGTGGCCCCGTTGAACTGCGGCGCGTTGGTCGCGCTTCCACTGCACCCCCACACCATCAGCGCGAGGACCACCGCGAAGCAGGTTCCAACCATCTGTTTAGCTCTGTTCATTGGATTCCCTTTCGGCGCTCGTCAAAGTCCCTACTGGTGGCAAACCCTGCACTTGTCGTTGTTGGCTCGACCGTGACACTGGAAGCAACTCGATGGATCCAGCTTCCCGTCGATCTTGTGCAGCGTCATGTAATCCCCCCGGTGCGGCGAAAACCGGTCCGGACGGTTGCCCAGCTTCGTCCCAGGGCTCATCACGACCTTCCCGCCGTGACAATCCGAACAGAACGACGGTGCATGGCACACGGCGCACGTGTTCGCATCCTGTCCCGCCAGCAGCCGGTGATCCTTCACGAAGTCCGGTGTGTGGTCGAAGGCCGCGTAGGGCTTGAGGCTCCCCTTCATCGTCTCGTCGCTGTGGCAGTCGGAACACAGGGGACGCCCCGGCCCCAACTCCTCAGGATGCGTCGCCACGAAGCTGCTCTCCGGAGAGACGGCCCCACAGGCCGTCAGCAGCCCCAGGCCCAGCACAATGGCGAAAATCTGGAGAATCGTTTTGCGGGCCATCAACGGCCTCCTTTCTTGCCCATGCCGAAGCGGTATTCCGCCCGCAGAAGCCCCGTGGCCTCGCTCTTCGCGAGAGCCGTCGTTCCGAACCCCAGATCACCCGAAACCTTCAGCGCCGGTGTCACCTGATACCCCAGCGACGCCACCAGCTCATACAGCGACGTCTGTCCATTCAGGTTCGGATTCTTCTTGTCATCGAAATTCTGCACGATTCCGTCCACGCTCGCCGATACCCGGTCCGCCACATACATCGCCCAGGCCCGCAACTCCGTGTTCGACAGGCTGTACGACGGCACCCTCGGATCCACCACCACCGCCTGCGTCGCGTTCACCCGGTGCACCCCGAAACCCGTCAGGAACTTGTCTGCCGGCGTCCAACGCGCTTCCGCACCGAACCGATTCGCATCACCGAACGTCTCCCGGTGCGTGTGCCGGTAGTCCCCCACCACCTGCAGGCTCGACGGCGCACCCCAGGTCAGGTTCGCTCCGTACCCCCGGAACTTGTCGTTCTCGTCCTGCCGGAACAACGACGGCATCGTCGTCCCCGCGAAATACGCGTAGAAGTTCCGCTCGACGAAGTTCCCCGACAACGAGAACTGCCCCGGCAGCTTCACCCGCACCGTGTAGTCATGCTCGGCGATGTTCGAGGGCTTCTCCACTCCTGCCGGCTGGTCTGCATGCGACGCCGCATCGAAAATCGTCCGCCCGATGAAATCGATCGACGCGCTCGGCATCAGGTGGATGTCCGCGCCCACCTGCTTGCGCGTGTAGTCCACCGGCTGCGGGATCGTCAGGTCCTTCGCCGGCTTCGTCCCATCCTGCAAAAACGAAATCCCGATCTCCCCCATCCGCTTCATCCGCCACCCGAGCCGGCTGCCGAAGATGAAATCACGCTGGTAGGAATAGTCCTTCGAGGCCATCGGATCGTCCGGACGGTACAGCACCGGCTTGCCCCCGAACATCGAGATCGTGAACCCCCCGCGGAGATCCGTCCGCGCGCTCACGCCATCCACCTGCTCGAAGCCGCCGCCCTGGTTGATCGCGAACCGGCCCGCCTTCACCTCGGCATTCGCGTGGTCGAACCGGTAGTCCAGGTACCCGTAGGTCAGCTCGCCGTCCGCCTTCCCCCCCGAGGCCTTCACATACCCCAGGTCGCTCGTCCCCCACCCATACAGGTGCAGTGACAGGTTGTCCGTCCCCAGCTTCGTCGCGTCGATCCCCAGAAACTGGGTCGCCGGCGTGTAGGTCTTTGTGTCAAACCCCGGCACCTCCGACTTCCACACCTGCGCCATCGTCGTCCCGTAGACGCTCACTTCCTGGCCCCAGGCCGCCACTGTCATCAAGGTGGCCAGCAAGGCCACTGGGGTGCGTAGCTTCATGTTTCGCCTCATCTCGCAATCCTTTGCAATGTCCTGGCTGCGTGCCTGAAGAAAATCCGCCTCGGAAAGCCGACTCCTGCATCGGGAACCTTCGCCAAAACTTAGCTCACCTCGGGGGTGTTTGGGTTTTGTTTTTTATCATTCATATAACCATATTAGAAATAAAAATGGACGAACTTGTGACACTGACTGTGATTTTATATCATCAATTATTTCAATATTTTAAATTATTATTTTATTGTAAAAAATTGATTTTTTAAAATAATATTATATTTTTTAATATAGATACCAAGGGGTGTTTTGTGATCTGTGACACTGAGACTAGGATTCCACCCGCCCCCAAATTCACGTCGCGACGGGAATCGGCGATGCCCTTGGCACAACGATCTCCCAGCGGAACCCACCCACCTCCCTGGGACACCTCGCAGTCACCCTGCCGGATGCATGCTTCCCTGGCGTAAGCAGGCACCTGTGGCGCGTCACGGACCTGCCACCCCCTGGGCGGCGAAAGGGTCCCTGGGACGCGACAAGGGCCCGAACAGGCACAAGGCTGACGCCTCCCTCAGCCAAGCTGGGGGAGGCGTCACCTTCCGGTTCGAACAGACTCCCTGAACGCCACCCCCATCAGATCGGGGGGGAGGCCTTCCTAGAACCCGTGTCCCGCCGGATGCCCTGCGGCCTGGAGGCGGATGAGGCTGGCGTCGAGCTTGGCCTGGGCCTTGGTCAGGTCCTGCTCGGTCTGAGCCTCCTTGAGGAGCTGAAGCGCGCGCCGGCGTGAGGCCTCGGCCCGCTCCAGGTCGATCATGTCCGCGGTCTCGCTTTCGCGGGCCAGGATGGTGACGCGATCGGGGCCCACCTCTGCAAAGCCGCCGAAGACCGTGATCCAGTGCCGCTGGCCATCCTGGACGTAGTAGAGCAGACCATCGCCCACCTCGGTCATCAGGGGCGTGTGGCCCGGCAGGATGCCGTAGTAGCCGCGCGAAGCCGTGGGGAACTGCACTTCGGCCACCTCGGCGGAGAATACCGGCCGCTCGGGGGTGACGACTTCCAGCTTGATGGTCTGAGACATGGCAATCTCTTTTTAAGACTCGGAATCCGCAAAGCGGATTCCGAGCAGGGGAATGGTAAAACTAGACTGCCGCCAACTTCTCGGCCTTCTCGGCGGCTTCTTCGATGGTGCCGACGAGGTAGAAGGCCTGTTCGGGCAGGTGATCCCACTTGCCATCGCAGATCTCACCGAAGCCTTTGATGCTGTCCTCCAGCTTCACGTACTTGCCCGGCATGCCCGTGAACTGCTCGGCCACGAAGAAGGGCTGGCTGAGGAAGCGCTGGATCTTGCGGGCACGGGACACGATGAGCTTGTCATCATCGGAGAGTTCGTCCATGCCGAGGATGGCGATGATGTCCTGCAGCTCTTTGTATTTCTGGAGGATCGCCTTCACTCGCATGGCCGTGTTGTAGTGCAGATCGCCCAGCACGCGGGGATCCAGCAGGCGGCTGGTGGAGGCCAGGGGATCCACGGCTGGGTAGATGCCGAGGCTGGCGATGTCACGGCTGAGGTTCGTGGTGGCATCCAGGTGGGCGAAGGTGGTGGCGGGTGCGGGATCCGTGTAGTCATCCGCGGGCACGTACACGGCCTGCACGGAGGTGATGGAGCCCTTCTTCGTGGAGGTGATACGCTCCTGCAACTCGCCCATTTCCGTGGCCAGCGTCGGCTGGTAGCCCACGGCGGAAGGCATGCGGCCCAGCAGCGCGGACACTTCGGCGCCGGCCTGGGTGAAACGGAAGATGTTGTCGATGAACAGCAACACGTCCTTGCCTTCCACGTCGCGGAAATACTCGGCGACGGTGAGGCCGGTCAGCGCCACCCGGGCGCGGGCTCCGGGGGGCTCGGTCATCTGGCCGTAGATGAGGGCCACCTTCGACTTGCTCAGGTCATCCTTGTTGATGACGCCGGAATCCATCATCTCGTGCCAGAGGTCGTTGCCCTCGCGGGTCCGCTCGCCCACCCCGGCGAACACGGAGTAGCCGCCGTGGCCCTTGGCGATGTTGTTGATGAGCTCCATGATCAGCACGGTCTTGCCCACGCCGGCGCCACCGAAGAGGCCCGTCTTGCCGCCCTTCGCGTAGGGTTCCAGCAGGTCGATGACCTTGATGCCCGTCTCGAACATCTCGGAGGAGGTGTTCAGATCCTCGTACTTGGGGGCCTCGCGGTGGATGGGGAGGGTCATCTTGTGGCCGAGGGGTCCGCGCTCATCCACGGGCTGGCCCACCACGTTGATGATGCGGCCCAGGGTCTCTGGGCCCACGGGCACGTTGATGGGCTGGCCAGTGTCCGTCACGATCTGACCACGCACCATGCCCTCGGTGGGCTGCATGGACACGCAGCGCACCCGGTTCTCGCCCAGGTGCTGCTGCACTTCCAGCGTGACGCTGGCGGTGATGCCCTCGGCATTGGTGATGTCCGTGAGCAGGGCGTTCATGATCGCGGGCAGGTGGCTGTCGAACTCGACGTCCACGGCGGGACCGACAACGGCGATCACGCGGCCTTGAAGGGTGTTGGACATGGCTTACCTCGACGAAGGAATGGGCTGAAAGCTCAGGCGTTGGCGCCGCTGACGATCTCGATGATCTGGTTGGTGATGCTGGCCTGGCGGATCTTGTTCATGGTCAGCGTCAGCCTGGCGATCATGTCGCCGGCGTTGTTGCTGGCCTTGTCCATGGCGGCCATGCGTGCGCCATGCTCGGAGGCGCTGCTCTCCAGGAGCGTGCGGAGCAGTTCCGTCTCCACAAAGCGGGGCAGCAGGGTTTCCAGCACTGCGTTGGGATCGGGCTCCAGCAGATGCGGCACCTCGAGGGGAGCGCGGTCCTCGCCACGCCGCTCAAGTTCCACCGGGAAGAGGCGGAACACGGTGGGGGTTTGCGCCACGGGGCTGTTGAAGTAGTTGTAGATCACGTAGAGGGCATCGATTTCGCCGGCGTTGTACTGGGCGGCGGCACTCTCGGATATCTCTGTCACCACGGGCTGGAGGCCCGTAAGTGGGAGGTTGAGGTATTCCCTGGCGGCCGTCATCCCCCGCTTCCGGGCCCATTCGGCGGAGCGCTTCCCCACCACGTCCAGATGGACGATCTGGGCGGTGCATCCGGCCACGAAAGCATTGGCGGCCTTGAGCACGTTGGCGTTGAATCCGCCACAAAGGCCCTTGTCCGACGCCACGAGAATCACGCGGATGCGCTGCTCCTCGCGGGGAGACAGGAAGGCCTGGGCGACCGAGCCCGGCTGGATCCCGGCATCACCCCGGAAGCGGCTGACGACGCGGCGGACAACTTCCAACATCTTACCGGCGTAGGGGCGCAGGGCCACCAGGCGCTCCTGTGACTTCCGCAGCTTCACCGCAGAAATCATCTTCATGGCCTTGGTGACCTGCTGCGTGTTCTTGACGGACCGAATACGGCGTCGGATGTCCTGGAGACCGGCCATGGCTAGTTACTCCGATCCGAAAGAGGCCGGCAAGGCAAGCTCATGGCCTTGGTGACCTGCTGGGTGTTCTTCACCGACCGGATGCGGCGGCGAATGTCCTGGAGGCTGGCCATCGGACTAGGCTCCCGCGGCGTGGTTCAGGGAGCCCTGGAAGGTCTCCTTGAAGGTCGCCACCTGGGTCTTGAGCTGGGCCTTGGCGTCGTCGGAGAGCACCTTGCTGTCGCGGATGCCGCGCAGCACCTCGGGGGCGTTCACGTCGAGGTAGGCCATCGTCTCAGCTTCGAACCGGCGGACCTCTGCCACGGGCAGATCGTCCACATAGCCGTTGGTGGCCATCCAGATGCTGACCACCTGCTTTTCCACGGGCATGGGCTGGTACTGGCCCTGCTTCAGGACCTCCACCAGACGCTGGCCGCGGTTCAGCTGCGCCAGGGTGGCCTTGTCCAGATCCGAACCGAACTGGGCGAAGGCGGCCAGCTCGCGGTACTGGGCGAGGTCGAGCTTGATGGTGCCGGCCACGGACTTCATGGCCTTCACCTGGGCGGAGCCACCCACGCGGCTCACGGAGATGCCCACGTTCACCGCCGGCCGGACGCCCGCGTTGAAGAGATCGCTTTCGAGGAAGATCTGGCCGTCGGTGATGGAGATGACGTTCGTCGGGATGTAGGCGGACACGTCCCCTGCCTGGGTCTCGATGATGGGCAGGGCGGTCATGGAACCGGCGCCGCGCTCGTCGCTGAGCTTGCAGGCGCGTTCCAGAAGGCGGCTGTGGAGGTAGAACACGTCGCCGGGGTAGGCCTCACGTCCGGGGGGGCGGCGCACCAGCAGCGAGATTTCGCGGTAGGCCACCGCCTGCTTGGAGAGATCGTCGTAGATGCAGAGCACATGACCGCCGGGGTTGTCCTTCCCTGCGGGTTTGCCGTCCTTGCCGTGCCACATGAAGTACTCACCCATGGCGGCGCCGGTCATGGGGGCCAGGAAGAGCAGCGGGGCGGCCTCGGAAGCGGAAGCGGCCACCACGATCGTGTGCTTCATGGCGTCGTACTCTTCCAGGGTCTTCACCACCTGGGCGATGGTGGAGCGCTTCTGGCCGATGGCGACGTAGATGCAGACGACGCCGGTATCGCGCTGGTTGATGATCGTGTCCACGGCGACGGCGGTCTTGCCGGTCTGGCGGTCGCCAATGATCAGCTCGCGCTGGCCGCGGCCGATGGGAATCAGGCTGTCGATGGCCTTGAGGCCGGTCTGCATGGGCTCATGCACACTCTTGCGGTCCACGATGCCGGGAGCGATGCACTCGATGGGGTTGGTGGTGGCAGCCACGATGGGGCCCTTGCCGTCGATGGGGTTGCCCAGGGCATCCACCACGCGGCCCACGAAGGCGGGACCCACGGGCACGGACATGATCTTGCCCGTGCGCTTGACGGTGTCGCCCTCCTTGATGGCGGCGGTGTCGCCCAGCAGGATGATGGCGACGTTGTCCTCTTCCAGGTTGAAGGCCAGGCCCATCACGCCGTGGGGCAGCTCCAGCAGCTCGCCGGACATGGTCTTCTCCAGGCCGTAGGCGCGGGCGATGCCATCGCCCACGCTGATGACGGTGCCCACCTCGGCCACGTCCACCTGGGCATCGAAGCCCTCGATCTGGCTGCGAATGATGCGGGAGATCTCTTCCGCGCGGATATCCATGAAGTCCTCCGAAACCTGCGTGTGAATTCGAACGGAATTAGGCCGAGAGAAGCTGGGTCTTGAGCTGGCGGAGCTGGCCCTGGAGCGAAGCATCCAGGACGGTGGAGCCCACCTGGACCTTCAGCCCGCCGAGGAGGGCGGGATCCTGGCTCCAGGAAAGGCGGATGGTCTTGCCGGTGCGCCGCCCCAGGGAGGCCATGAGGGCCTGGGACTGGGCCTCGCTCAGGGGCTGGGCGCTGACCACCCGCGCCTCCACGATGCCCGCGCGCTCATCCACCAGGTCCGCGAAGGTCCGCCGAAGATCCGGGAGCAGGTTCAGGCGCCCCGCCTCGGCCACCACATGGAAGAAGTGGCGGAGCGTCTCGCTCAGCTTGGCGGAGGCGAGAATGGCCTCGAAGACCTCGGCCTTCTTGCGGGGCAGAACGAGGGGGGAGGCCACCAGCCGCGCCAGATCGGCGTTGGCCGTGACGGCAGCGGCCACGGTGTCCAGCTCCTGCTGGAGCTGGGGCACGTTGCCCTGCTGGTCGCCGATCTGGAGAAGGGCCTTGGCGTAGCGCCGGGCGGTCAGACGGCTGCTCATGACTGGGCTCCTCCGATCTGCTGAATCGCGTGATCGAGGGCCTTGGCGGCCTCGGCGCCCTTGAGCGTGGCCTCCAGGCGCTTGGCGGCGCCCTCCACGGCCAGTTCGGCCACCAGGGCCCGCAGCTCCTGCTCGGCCAGGCGCTTCTGCTGGCCAATCTCGGTCTGGGCCTGGGCCAGGATCTGCTCGGCCTCGGCCCGCGCAGCCTCGATCACCCGCTGTTTCTCGGACTCGGCATCGGCGCCAGCCTTCGCCAGGATGCCCGCCAATTCGCCCTCGAGCCCGGCCATCTTGGCCTCGAGCTCCTTCAACTGGGCATCGGCCTCCGCCTTGTCGCGCTCGGCCTGGGAGAGCAGCGTCTCCAGCTCCTCCTTGCGGGACTTGAAGATGGCCGACAGGGCGCCCTTCAACAGGAAGAACAGGCCCGCGGCATAGATGACGAAGTTCAGCAGCTGGACCAGGAAGGCCGGGCCGAGGCCGTAGGTCTTGCCGAAGAGGGTCATGGGAGCCGCGTGGTGGCCCTCGCCCCCTTCGTGAGCGGCACCGGCCTCCGGGGCGGCCTGCGCTTCGGCCGGAGCCGCTTCATGGCCCTGGGCCGGGGCCGCAGTGGAAGCCTCCTGGGACGCAGGCGACTGAGCCGCGAGGCCCAGGGGACTGAGCGTGAGGGCGGCGGCGAGGGAGAGTCGGGTCAGCATCGTCATGGTCAGGCCTGCTTCAGGAGGGTCTGGGCCATGGCCTCGGCCAGGGCGTCCACCTGGACCAGGAGGGCCTGCCGTGCCGAGGCCTGCTGGGTCTTGAGGGCCGCCACAGCCTCGGCCAGGTGACCGGCCGCCTGGGTTCTCGCCTCATCGAGCAGCGCCAGCTTCTCGCGGTTGGCGGCCTCTGCCAGGGCCTTGCGATGGGAGAAGGCCTGGGCCCGAAGATCCTTCAAACGGCCCTGGTAGTCCTTCTGGCGGGCCTCCAGGATCGCCGCGGCCCGGGCCTTGGCGTCATCCCCGGCGTGCAGATCCTGTTCCCGGTCGGCCATGACCTTCGTGATGGGCTTGAAGAAGACCACCCGCAGGTAGAGGTAGAGCACCACCAGCAGGACGATGACGAACACCACGGCCACGGGGTCGGGCCGCATGGGATCCGGCATCTGGGCCAGGATGCGCTGCACCGGACCGGGTCCCTCCGGTGAAAGGAGCGTCAAATTCGCCAGTTCCAGCAGCGCCACAGGCCACCCTCCAGAAACATCCCAAGGCCACGGCCAGCGGATCGGCCAGGGTCACACCGACACCAGCGAGGGTCCGCGGGAACCCCTGGCACGGAAGTCTGAAAACCTTATCAGATCTGTCAGAAAGCCTCAACACTGGACTTGGGACTTGACCCCTCCTGGGTCCCGTGGAAAGATGGCTGTTCGGCGATCCGGGCGATTAGCTCAGTCGGTAGAGCAGCTGCCTTACACGCAGCATGTCGGCGGTTCGAGCCCGTCATCGCCCACCAGCTCCGCTGGTGAAAAGCAGGACGAAACGAAGGGGTTGTAGCTCAGTCGGTTAGAGTGCCAGCCTGTCACGCTGGAAGTCGCGGGTTCGAGCCCCGTCAGCCCCGCCAAAAAGCGCCCACTTGGGCGCTTTTTGGCGTCTGGGGCGGGCGGGACTCGAACCCCGTCCCGGCCACGCCTGCGGAAGCGGCGGCTCAGTGCATCTCGCTCCGGAAGTTGGCGATGTCGTGGCGGAGGAACGTGGCCTGGTTCCGGGCCTCGATGGTCTTGAGTTGGGGCTGGAGGTCCGCCACGGCCTGGTCCAGGCGGTCCAGCCGAGTGGGGATGTCCTCCGACAGGCTGGAAGCGTCAACCCCCAGGGCCTGGGTCTTCCCGGCCTGCCGCCACTGCTGCTGGATCCGGCCCAATTCATCCCGTAGCGCGGCGACCTGCTGCTCCTCTGGCGAGAGGGCCACCCAGGGCAGGCGACCCGTCAGGTAGTAGGAGCCGCCCACCATCGCACCCCCCACCAGCAGGATGACCAACAGGAACCGCTTCACGGAGCACCTCGCAGGGACTTCCTCCAGTCTAGGCCAGAACAGAACCGAGGCCCTGGCCTCCAAATCGGGACCGCCCGCAGACCTTCCCTGTCTTTTCCCGCACGAACCGATAGACTGGAGGGCTTGGAACCATCATGAAACTACCTCTCGTTGCCCTTTGCGGACGCCCGAACGTGGGCAAGTCCACCCTCTTCAACCGGCTCACCCGAAGCCGGGCGGCCCTGGTCCACGATCTGCCGGGGATGACCCGTGACCGCAGCTACGGCCGCGTGACCTGCCTGAATGAGGAGGGGGAGGCCGAGGAAGTCTTCGAAGTGGTGGACACCGGAGGCCTGGACTTCGAGGGTGACGACGTCATCACCCAGGGCATCACCCGCATGGCCGAGGCTGCCCTCGGCGAGGCCCACGTGGCGATCCTCCTGGTGGACGGCCACGACGGCCTGACGGCGGGCGACGAAGAGATCGCCGCCCGTCTGCGCCGTCTGGGCATGCCCGCCCTGCTGGTGGTGAACAAGCTGGATGGCATGAAGGGGGGCGCGCCGGATGGCGGCTTCTACGGCCTCGGCTTCGACGCCGTATTCTCGATCTCCGCCGCCCACGGTGCGGGCGTCCCCGAGCTGCTGACGGCCTTGCGGGCCCGCCTGCCCTTCCACCGCACCCCCGAGGAGGCCGAGACCCACGAGCCCTCCGAGGAGCTGCGCTTCGCCATCATCGGCCGCCCCAACGTGGGCAAGTCCTCCCTCACCAACCGCCTGCTGGGCTACGAACGCAGCCTCGTGAGCGAGGTGGCCGGGACCACGCGGGACACGGTTGACACGGTCTTCCACGTGAAAGACAAGGTGTTCCGGCTGATCGACACGGCGGGCATCCGCAAGAAGGGCAAGACCCATGAGGGCGCCGAGAAGCTCAGCATCCTCAAGGCCAAGCAGGCCATGGCCCGGGCGGATGTGAGCCTCCTCCTGCTGGACGCGGTGGAGGGTGCCACCCACCAGGACGCCGTCATCGCTGGCTACGCCCAGGAGGCCGGCGCCGCCGTGATCCTCGTGGTGAACAAGTGGGATCTGGTGGAGAAGGACGCCCACACCATCTATGGCACGGAGGAAGACCTTCGCCGCAGCCTCGGGTTCCTTCACCACGCGCCCATGATCTTCCTCTCGGCCCTGACCGGACAGCGGGTGTCCAAGCTGTTTGGAATGATTGAGCAGCTGGCCGCGGCCCATGCCCAGCGCGTCTCCACGGGCGAACTGAACCGCTTCCTCCGGGAAGCCGTGGGGGCCATGAGCCCCCATGCCGTGGACGGCAAGCTGCCCAAGCTCTACTTCATGACCCAGGTGGGCGTGCGTCCCCCCAGCTTCGTCATCAAGGCCAACACGGACCGGGGCCTGCACTTCAGCTACGTGCGCTACCTGGAGAACCGCCTGCGGGAGCAGTTCGGCTTCCAGGGCGTCCCCCTGCGCATGAGCATCCAGAAGAAGCAGAAGGACGAGGAAGCCCCCTCCGAAACCGCCAAGGTCCGGAAGATCCTCGATGTGGGCGAGGGCCTCAAGCCCGGACGCAGAACCACCTCGAAGGACCCCGAGAGCCCCCGCCGGTCGGGCGCGCCCCGGAAGCGCAAGACCACGCACTCCTAAACAGGGGAAAGCTGGCGCAGGGAATAAAACGCGGCTAATGTCGGGACATCCTTCCGAGTCCTGGCCCGATGCCCACCGCCCCCAGCCCCGCACACCAGCCGCTAATCCACCTGTGGGTAGACGCAGGTGGATATATCGAGTCTCATTACCATAAAACTTAACATTACTTAACTTGAAGGAACCGGGTGGGCGCCCTGAATCTGGGGGCACACCCCCGTTCTTTCAACCCACGGCTCCAGGTGGCCCCTTCGGGCCCCGGAGTGCCGTCCAAACCTTTGGCCAGGATGGCTTCCACCCCCTTCCTTAATAAGGAGTTGCCCATGGCAACGCTCCGCCGCCGCATGGCCCTGACCACCCTCACCGCGGCCCTGGCCGCCGGTACCCTCGCCGCGGCTTCCAATCCCCAGGAGACCCTGCGGGTGAATGCCGCCGCCCAGCGGCTGATGGCCCAGCGCCCCCAGCTCGGCCTGGACAATGACGCCGATTTCCGGCTCCGCGCCTCCCACACGGATGGCCTGGGCCAGACCCACGGCTACTTCCAGCAGACCTACAAGGGCGTCCGTGTCTGGGGCGGCGATGCCATCACCCACGTGGACCGGGAGGGCAACGCCCTGCCCCTCACCAACGACCTGAAGCGGAATATTGTCCTCAATGTCACGCCCTCCCTGGCCGCTGATGAAGCGCTGGCCGTCGTGAGTCGCGACCTGGCCCCCCAGGGCCCCTATGCCTACGCCCCCACCTCGGAGCTGGTGGTGGTTCCCGAGATGGTGGACGTGATCCGCCCCCACGGCCCCCGCGCCCTGGACCGGGAGCTCACCGCCACGGACGTCACCCGCCAGGTCCTGCGCTACACCCTGGCCTACCACATCCACACCGAACTGGAGAACGACCAGGACGGCATCCACCACACCGACTACCTGATCAATGCCCACACCGGCGCCATCCTCAAGAAGTGGAACACCCTCCACACCACGGCCGCCACGGGCACCGGCAACAGCCAGTACAACGGCGTGGTGTCTCTGCCCACCAACTACACGGGCAGCACCTACGAATTGCGCGACATGACGCGCGGCACCGGGGGCACCTTCGGCAACAACGTGGTCACCAACATGGCCCACGCCTCCACCAGTTCCACGGCCACCGGCACCCTCTACACGGATGCCGACAACACCTGGGGCGATGGGGCCAACTACGTCGAGGGCAGCTCGACCACTGCCGCCAATGGCGAAACCGCCGCCGTGGACGCCATGTTCGGCATGATCAAGTCCTGGGACTTCTACAAGAACGTCTTTGGCCGCAACGGCATCGACGGCGCTGGCAAGGCCACCTACAGCCGGGTGCACATCAGCAACAGCTACGACAATGCCTTCTGGTCCGACAGCTGCTTCTGCATGACCTATGGAGATGGATCCAGCTTCACCACGCTCACCGCCCTCGACGTGGCCGGCCACGAGATGAGCCACGGCGTCTGCGCCCGCACCGCCAACCTGACCTACTCGGGTGAGTCGGGCGGCCTCAACGAGTCCAATTCCGACATCTTCGGCACGATGATCGAGTTCTACGCCCGCGGTGGCTCCGGCGCCACCATCGGCAACACGGGCGGCAACTGGACCATCGGCGAGCAGCTCTCCTCCACGCCGCTGCGCTACATGTACAAGCCCAGCCTGGATGGTGCCAGCCCCGATGCCTGGTCCTCCAGCGTCGGCAGGCTGGATGTCCATTACTCCAGCGGCCCCATGAACCGCTGCTTCTATTTCCTCAGCGCGGGTGCCACCACCAGCGGCAACACCAGCACCACCTACCTGCCCAGCGGCATGACCGGCGTCGGCAATGACAAGGCCGCCGCCATCTGGTTCCGGGCCCTCACGACCTACCTGACCTCCAGTTCCAACTACGCCGCCGCCCGTACCGCCGCCATCAACGCCGCGAAGGACCTCTACGGGGCCGGCAGCGTCCAGGAGCAAGCCGTCTGGAATGCCTTCCACGGCATCAACGTGGGCGCGGCCTGGTCCGGTGGCTCCACCGACACCACCGCCCCCACGGTCTCCAATACGGAGAGCGGCACCAGCGGCACCATCACCTTCAGCGCCACCGCCTCCGACAACGTGGGGGTCACCAAGGTGGAGTTCTACGTTGACGGCGTGCTCAAGGGCACCGATACCACCAGCCCCTACAGCATGACGCTCGACAGCACCACGCTGGCCAACGGGACACATGCCCTCACCGCCAAGGCCTATGACGCCGCCGGCAACGTGGGCACCGCCACCGCCGTCAGCTTCAGCGTGAGCAACACCACGTCCGGGACGACCTACACCGAGGTCGAGAGCAACAACAGCACCTCAACCGCGAACATCGTCGCCGACACCGTCACGAAGATCGTCGGCTACATGGGCTCCACCACGGACAAGGATTACTTCAAGGTCAACATTACGCCGGGTCACACCGCCACCATCAACATGACCGGCCCCTCCGGCGTGGACTACGACCTCTACCTGCTCAACAGCAGCGGCAGAACGCTGAAGAGCAGCCTGGGTTCCACCGCCACGGAAAGCATCACCTACGTCAACACCTCCAAAACCGCGAAGGTGTTCTACGTCAAGGTGATCGCCTACAGCGGGTCCAGCACCACCACGTCCTACAACCTGGCCCTCAGCCGCTAAGGCACCACAGCCCCCGGGCGGGGCCGCCAGCGCGGCCCTGCCCCTTTTTGGGCCAGCCATTGGAACATATATCCTCCATACACAAGAGATGTCGACGAACCAATCCAGGGACCACGAAACTTAACATTACTTAACTTGCCGGGGATCCTCGGGACGACTGAACCTGAGTCTCGCCTTCCCGCTCTTTCCATATCCTCCTGGTGCTCCCCCATCAAGGCCCTTGGACATTTTGTCCGGGGCCCGCCGGAGTCCCACCCACCCCATTCCGAAAGGAGTTGCCCCATGGCGACTACTCGGGGCAGGCTTGCCCTGTCCTTCCTCACCGCGGCCCTCGCCGCCGGAGCCCTCACGGCCGCCGTCAATCCCCAGGAAACCCTGCGGGTGAATGCCGCCGCCAGCCGCCTGCTGGCCCAGCGGACCCAGCTCGGTCTGGACGCCGACAGCGATTTCCGTCTGGGCCGCGCCCACACGGACCGGCTGGGAGAGACCCACGGCCACTTCCAGCAGATGTACAAGGGCGTCCGGGTGTGGGGTGGGGATGTCATCACCCATGTGGACCGCGAGGGCAACCCCCTGCCGGCCACCGATGCCCTCCAGCGGAACATCCATCTGAATGTGACCCCCTCCCTGGGTGCGGACGAAGCCCTCGCGGTCGTCCACCAGGATCTGCATCCCAAGGGCGACTATGCCTACGCCCCCACCACGGAGCTGGTGATCTATCCCGAGATGGTCAATGTGGTGGCGCATCCCCACGGCCCCCATTCGGTGGATGAGGCAGCGGTCAACGCGGAGGACATGACGCGTCAGGTCCTCCGCTACACCCTGGCCTACCACGTCCATACGGCCCTGGAGAACGGTGTCGAGGAGACCGCCCACACGGACTACCTCATCAACGCCCAGACGGGCGCCATCCTGAAGAAGTGGAACACCCTCTACACGGCCGCGGCGGTGGGCACGGGCAACAGCCAGTACTCCGGCACGGTCCAGATCAACACCAACAGCACATCTTCGGGTTATGAGCTGCGCGACATGACCCGCGGCACCGGCGGCACCTTCGGCAACAACGTGGTGACCAACCTGAACCACGCCACCAGCGGCAACGGCACCATCTACACCAACAGCACCAATACCTGGGGCGATGGCGCCAACTACAACGGTGGCAGCACCACCTCTGCCAATGGGCAGACCGCAGCCGTGGACGCCGCCTTCGGCATCCAGGCCACCTGGGACATGTACAAGAACGTCCTGGGCCGCAACGGCATCGATAACGCCGGCAAGGCCTCGTACCTCCGCGTGCACTACAGCACCAGCTACGACAACGCCTTCTGGGACGACACCTGCTTCTGCATGACCTTCGGCGACGGCAGCCAGTTCAAGAGCCTTGAATCCGTGGATGTGGCCGGCCACGAGATGAGCCACGGCGTCTGCGCCACCTCCGTGCCCGGCGGCCTCACCTACTCTGGTGAATCCGGTGGCCTGAACGAAGCCAACTCCGACATCTTCGGCACCATGGTCGAGTTCTACGACCTGGGCGGCGGCGAGGCGGCCCACGCCACCACCATTCCCGCCACCGGCGGCAACTGGACCATCGGCGAGCAGCTCGAGACCTCCAGCTTCCCCACGCCCCTGCGCTACATGTACAAGCCCAGCAAGGACGGTTCGTCGCCGGACGCCTGGTCCAGCAGCATCGGCAGCCTGGATGTGCACTACTCCAGCGGCCCCATGAACCGCTGCTTCTACTTCATGAGCCAGGGCGCCAGCGGCACGTCTTCCAGCGACTACTACAGCTCCTACACCCCCTCGGGCTTCACGGGCGTGGGCAACGATCACGCCGCCCGCATCCACTACCGGGCCCTGACCACCTACTACACCTCCAACGAGACCTACGCGAACGCCCGGAATGCGGAAATCAGCGCCGCGAAGGATCTCTACGGCGCGGGCAGCCCCGAGGAACAGGCCGTGTGGAACGCCTTCGCGGCCATCAACGTGGGTTCAGCCTGGTCCGGCACCACCCCGCCGCCCCCCTCGGGCAGCACCTTCACCGAGACCGAACCCAACGACTCCATCGCCGCAGCGAACGTGGTGGCCCACACCTACACCGCCATCCAGGGCCACATCACCGTCTCCACGGACAAGGACTTCTTCGCCCTCACGCTGAATTCCGGCGAAAAGATTGCCATCGCCATGACCGGTCCCTCCGGGCCGGACTGGGATCTCAAGCTGGTCAACGCCTCCGGTACCCAGCTCGCCATCTCCCAGGGCAATACCACCACGGAGAACCTCTCCTACACCAACACCGGCGCCACGGCCATGACCGTCTACGCCAATGTCTATCCCTACAGCGGCACCAGTTCCACGGCCTACAACCTGGCGCTGACCTACTCCGGTGGCACCACGCCTCCGCCCGCTGACACCCAGGCCCCCACGGTCTCGGCCACGGAAAGCGGCACCAGCGGCACCATTACCCTCAATGCCACCGCCTCCGATAATGTCGGCGTCAGCAAGGTGGAGTTCTACGTGGACGGCGCCCTCAAGGGCACCGACACCGCCAGCCCCTACAGCATGACGCTCAACAGCACCACCCTGGCCAACGGCAGCCACACCCTCACCGCCAAGGCCTATGACGCTGCCGGCAACGTGGGCACCTCCACGTCCGTCAGCTTCTCCGTGAGCAACACCACCCCGCCCGCCTCCTCGGAACTCGTCACCAACGGGGGCTTCGAGAGCGGGACCACGGGCTGGACGCAGACCTCGGGCGTGATCGCCCAGAATGGCACCAGTGAGCCGACCCACAGCGGTACTTGGGATGCATGGATGGATGGCTACGGCAGCAGCCACACGGATTATGTCTACCAGCAGGTGGCGATCCCCAGCACCGCCACCAGCGCCACCTTCAGCTTCTACCTCCACATCGATACCGCGGAAACCACCACCACCTCCGCCTACGACACACTGAAGGTGCAAGTCCGCAATACCGCGGGCACCGTACTCGGCACCCTGGCCACCTACTCCAACCTGAACAAGGCGACCGGGTACACCCAGAAGTCCTTCGACCTCAGCGCCTACAAGGGGCAGACGGTCCAGATCTACTTCGTGGGCACCGAAGACAGCAGCCTGCAGACCTCCTTCGTCCTCGACGATGTCAGCGTCAAGGTCCAGTAGGAAGCCACACTGCGCCACCGGAAGGGGCCGCCGCGAGGCGGCCCCTTCTCTTTCAGGCCTGCAGGAGAATCCGCGCGTGCTCCAGGGCCTCGGGGCGGTCGGGGTGGCCGGAGAGCAGACGGGCCAGCTCCCGGGTCCGCGCCTCGCCTGAAACCCAGCCCAGGGCGCTGCGGGTGCGGCCGCCCTCGGTCTCCTTTCGGAGGTAGCCATGGCGGTCCGCCCGCGAGGCCACCTGGGCCAGGTGGGTCACCGCCAGCACCTGGTGGGCCCTGCCGAGTTCCGCCACGGCCTGTCCCACGGCCAGGGCCGTCTCGCCGCCCAGGCCCGCGTCCACCTCGTCCAGCACCAGGGTGAGGGCCTCCCGGGCCCCGCCGCCCTGGCTCAGCCCCGCGCTCACCAGGGCCAGCATGAGGCGGCTCAATTCTCCGCCCGAGGCGATCTTGGCCAGGGGGCGGAAGCCCTCGCCAGGATTGGGCTCGATCCAGATGGCGAGGGACGAGAACCCCTGAGCGGCCACCCGCACCGAACGTCCCTGCTGCGTCACCGGGCTGCCGGGTTCCTCGGCCAGTCCCAGACGGAGCTGGAGGCGGGCCCCCTTCATGCCCAGGCGGCCCAACCGCTTCTGCACTTCCGCTTCCAGCTTCGGGATGGCGCCGGCCCGAAGGCCGTGCAGGGCCTCGGCCGCGGCCCGGTAGGCCTCGGCGGCCTTGGCCAGGGCGGCCTCCAGTTCCTTCACGGGGGCATCCCCGGCCAGGAGGGAGGTCTGCTCATCGCGCAGGGTCTTCGCCACCTCCGGCAGGTCCACCGGTTCGCAACGGTGCCGCCGGGCCAGGCGTTCGTACAGGGCCAGCCGAGCCTCCAGGACTTCGATGCGGTCCGCCCCGGCCCCCGCCCAGTGGATGGCCTGGTCCTGGGCCAGGGCCAGCAGGTCTTCCAGTTCCAGCACGGCAGAGCGAAGGCGATCCTGCTCGGCGACCGCATCGGGCCAGTGGGTCACGGCCTTCACCAGGGCCTTGTGGGCCAGTTCGATCTTGGGCACGCCGTCGGCCAGGGCCTCGGCGGCTTCCCGGAAGGCCTGTTCCAGGTGGACGGCATGACGCAGGGGTTCCCGCTCGGCCCGCAGCTGCTCCCACTCACCCGGCTTCGGGGCCAGCTTGTCCAGATCCGCCAGGGCCTCGGCCAGCTGCTCCAGGCGCTGTTCCCGCTCGGCCTGGCTGCGACGGCGGGCCTTGAGGGCAGCCTCCGCCTCGCGCACGGCTGCGGCCTCGGCTTCCAGGGTCGGCTCCAAACCCAGCACTTCGTCGATGAGGGCCAGATGGCGCTCTTCCCCCAGCAGGGACTGGTGGTCGTGCTGGCTGGTGAGGCGCATCCAGAGCCGCCCCGCCTCCCGCAGATCCGACAGGGCGCAGCTGGCCCCGTTGATCCAGGCGCGGCTGCGGCCCGAACCCACTTCCCGGCGCAGTACCACCGGCTGGTCCTCGGGCAGGCCCCGGCCGGCGAGGAAGTCCCGCCACGCATCGAAGCGGCCCTCCACCACGGCCTCCACCACAGCTCGCTCGGCCCCACGGCGCACCAGTTCCCCATCGCCCCGGGCCCCCACCAGCAGGGAGAGCGCATCCACCAGCAGCGACTTGCCCGCCCCCGTCTCACCGGTGAGCACCGTGAAGCCCGGTCCCCAATCCAGGGACAGATCCTCCACGAGGGCCAGGTTCTGGATTCTGAGGGACGAGAGCATGGCTTCAGGGTAACGGAAGGGACGCCCGTGCCGGTCATACTGTCCCCGGGAGGAGCCCCCATGCATTACCGGAAGCCCTGCGGCAGCGTCCTGGAGGCCATCGGCAACACGCCGCTGGTGCGGCTGCGCCGTGTCGTCGCGGATCTGCCGGCGGAGGTCTTCGCCAAACTGGAATTCATGAATCCCATGGGGAGCAGCAAGGACCGGATCGCCCGGTACATGATCGAGGCCGCGGAGCGGGACGGCCGGCTGAAACCCGGGAACATGATCATCGAGAATTCCTCGGGCAACACAGCCATGGGCCTGGCCCTGATGGCCATCCAGAAGGGCTACCGGCTCAAGGTCGTGGTGCGGGACACCATCTCGAAGGAGAAGCTGAACCAGCTGCTGGCGCTGGGCGCGCAGGTCCACCTGGCGGACACCAGCCTGCCGCCGGAGCATCCGGACAGCTACAACAACACCGCCCCGCGTCTGGCCCGGGAAACGCCGAACTCTTTCTTCCCTGATCAGCACAGCAACCGCGAGAACAACGCCGCCCACTACCACGGCACCGGCCCCGAGATCTGGGAGCAGATGGAAGGCCGCATCGACTACCTGGTGGCAGGTGCCGGCACGGGTGGCACCATCGGCGGCGTGGGCCGGTACCTGAAGGAGAAGGATCCCAGGATCAAGGTCATCGCGGTGGATCCCATGGGGTCCGTGTTCTCCGATCACTTCCATGGCAAGAAGGATCTGAAAGCCGGCCCCTACAAGATCGAGGGCCTGGGCGATGAGTTCCTCATCCCCACCATGGAGTTCGAACTCATCGACGACATGCTGCAGGTGACCGACCGCCAAGCCTTCCACCATGCCCGGCGCCTGGTCCGCGAGGAGGGCATCCTGGCGGGCGGCTCCAGCGGCGCCGCCCTCTGGGCCGTCCGGAGGCTGGTCCGCGAGCTGCCGCCCGGGGACCGCCCCGCCCGCATGGTGACCGTGTTCCCGGACGGGGCGGGCCGCTACCTCAGCAGCATCTTCAACGACGAGTGGCTGGCCGCCCAGGGGCTCCTCCAAGCCGACGAGGACGAGGCCTGACCATGTTCCAGGGCACCTACGTCGACGCCATCCGCCAGGCGCTCCACGATGCGATGGAGGCCGACCCGCATGTCTGCTGCCTGGGCGAGGACATCGGCGCCTACGGGGGTGCCTTCAAGGCCACGGAGGGCCTGCTCGAGCGCTTCGGCCCGGACCGGGTGCTCGACACGCCCATCTCCGAGCAGGCCATCGCCGGCTCAGCCATCGGGCTCGCCCTGATGGGCCAGCGGGCGGTGGCGGAGTTCCAGTTCATGGACTTCGCCCTGCTCGCGTCGGATCTCATGGTGAACTTCGCCGCCAAGGCCCACTGGCGCTGGGGCGCCTCCGTGCCCGTGGTGTTCCGCGGTCCCGTGGGCGGCGGCGGCGGCGGCGGGCCCTTCCACAGCCAGAACCCCGAGGGGCACTTCCTGGGCAGCCCCGGGCTGAAGGTGGTGGCGCCCGGCACCGTGCGCGACGCCTACGCCCTGCTGCGGGCCGCCATCGACGACCCCGATCCCGTGCTGTTCCTGGAGCACAAGCACCTCTACCGCCGCCTGAAGGACCACTGGGACGAAGCCCCCACGGCCCGACTCGGCGAGGCGGCCCTGCGTCGGGACGGGGCGGGCGCCTGCATCATCACCTACGGCGCCGCGCAGCACGTCGCGCTCGAGGCTGTGGCCGAGCTCGACGTGGCCGTGCTGGACCTGCGCACCCTCTGGCCCCTGGATGACGCGGCCATCGAGGCCCTGACAAAGCGCACCCATCGGGTGCTGGTGCTCACCGAGGCCAGCCGCACGTACGGCCCCGGCGCCGAGTTGGCCGCCCGCATCGGTGAGACCAGCTTCCCCTGGCTGGACGCGCCCGTGATGCGCCTGGGCGCCGCCGACACGCCGACGCCCGCCAGCCCGCCCCTAGAGGCCGCCTTCCTGCCCGGTCCCGCGGCCATCCGCACTGCGGTGGAGCGGCTGCTGGCATGGTGAGCCGGGGAGCCGCCCTCCGCGCCTTCGTCCTGGCCTGTCTCGGCACCCTGGCCCTCGGGGCGCAGACCCTCACCCTCACCTTCGATGACGGGCCGAACCGGGTGCAGACTCCCCTGCTTTCCCCGGATGCCCGGAACGCCGCGATCCTGAAGGCCCTCGGGGACGCGAAGGTCCAGGCCATCGTCTTCACCAACGGCATCGACGGCGGCGACACGCCCGAGGGCCGGGCGGCCCTGGCTGCCTGGGGGCGGGCCGGGCACCTGGTGGGCAACCACACCTACTCGCACCTGCGCCTCACGAACCTCGCGGCCTTCAAGGCGGACTTCCTGCGCTGTGACGCGATGATCCAGGGAATCCCCGGCTACACGCGGCTCTTCCGTTTTCCCTACCTGAAGGAGGGCGCCACCCTGGACGTGCGGGATGGCATGCGGAAGGTCCTGGCCGAAGCCGGCTACCGCAACGCCCACGTCACCATCCCCACCTTCGACTGGCTCATCGACGAACGCCTGCGAACCCGCCTGCACGGCGATCCACGGGCGGATCTCGAGCCCTACCGGACCTACTACCTGGAGGACGTCCTGGACCAGGCGGACCGGGCCCGGGCCCTGGCTCTGAGGCTGACGGGCCGCGAGGTGAAGCAGGCCATGCTGCTGCACCACTGTCTGCTGAACGCCCTCTTCCTCGGCGATCTCATCCGGGCTTTGAGGGCCAACGGCTGGACCCTCGTGGGTCCCCTTGAGGCCTATGCCGATCCCATCTACCAGCAGGCGCCCCGGGGCCTGGATACAGGCACCAGCCTCCTGAAGACCCTCGCCGCGGAGCGGGGGCTGCTGCCCGGCCCCGAGGGCCTGGAGGAGGCCTATGAGCACGAGAAGGCTGCGCTCCTGAAGGCGGGCCTGTGATCCTCCTTCTCGCACCGCCGGCCCTTGTGCAACCCGCGCCCCAGGACACGCTCCTGGCCCAGGGGCAGAAGGCCCTCCAGGCGGGCCGCCCCTTGGAGGCCCGGGGGTTCCTGGAAGCCTGGTTGAAGGCCCACCCCAACGATGTCGATGCCCAGGTGGCCGCAGGATTCGCCGCCCTCCGGCTGGATCGGGTGCGCGAGGCCGCCACCCATTTCCAGCGCGCCCTGGATCAAGCCCCCTCCTATGCCGATGCCTCGTACGGACTGGGGCTCTGCCTGCTTCGCGAAGGCCGGAATCGGGAGGGGCGAGTTTTATTGGAAAAAGCGCTGGCCCAGGATTCGACCCGGGCGGACCTGAAGGAGGCCGTGACCCGGGCCCGAATCCTGGCCCCCGATCCACCTCCGCCCCTGCCGCCACTCGTGCGGCCCAGCAACCTGCAGATGCCCGCCCGCATCGAGGGCCTGGGCTTCCAGGTCACCGACGGCCGGGGCGGCTGGCGCCCCTTCTTCATCAAGGGCATGAACCTGGGTGCGGCCCTGCCCGGCAGATACCCCAGCCAGTTCCCGGACAAGGCCACCTACGCCGGCTGGATCGACGAGATGGCCGACCTGGGCGTGAACGCCGTGCGGGTCTACACGATCCAGCCACCGGGCTTCTACGAGGCGCTGGCTGAATACAACGCGAAGGCCGCCAAGCCCATCTGGCTCATCCATGGGGTATGGACGGAACTACCACCCGAGGATGACTTCCGTGACGAGGACTGGTGGGGCCACTGGCGCGCAGAGATGCGCAAGGTGGTGGATCTGATCCATGGCCGTGCAGACATCCCGCCGCAACCCGGCCACGCCTCCGGCGCCTACCGCGCCGATGTGTCGAAATGGACCCTCGCCATCATTCTTGGCCGAGAGTGGGAACCGTACAGCGTGGAGGCCTACAATGCCCGCCATCCGGGCCTGGCGGACTATCAGGGACGCTTCCTCGCCGTGAAACAGGGAAACGCCACCGAAGTGTTCATGACCGTGGCCATGGACTATTTCCTGGACTACGAGTTCGACACGTACCATGCCCAGCGTCCCCTGGCCTATACCAACTGGCCCACCCTCGATCCCCTCACCCATCCCACCGAATCCACCAAGGACGAGGAGCTGGCCTGGCGCCGGAAGCTGGGCCTCCCCATCGGCAAGGGCGAGATCCACGAGTACGACAATGACGCGGTGAGCCTGGACATGGAGAAGGTGGATGCGCGCCCCCTCTGCCAGGCGGGCCTCTTTGCCAGCTACCACGCCTATCCCTACTACCCGGATTTCCTGAACCTCGATCCGGGATACGCCCGGGGAGGCGACAACTACGCCGCCTACCTCCGGGACCTGGTGGCCCACCACCGCAAGCATCCCGTGGTGATCTCCGAATTCGGCGTGCCCAGCTCCCGGCTGGTGGCCCACTGGCAGCCCCAGGGCATGACCCACGGGGGCCAGTCCGAGCGCGAGCAGGGCGAGCAGGACGCCCGGCTCTTCCGGGAT
>JAJZQW010000034.1 GCA_021802985.1 Acidobacteriota bacterium
AAGCGGCCTCCGGCCGGCCCTTGCACGGAGGAAACACGGAGGCCTCTGTGACACCTCCGTGGGCTCCGTGCCTCCGTGGTGGATCCCTGCTTTTGAGGGGGTCCAGCCATGAACCCCGCCGAGCTGCTCACCCTCCTCGTCGGCACGCCCAGCGTCTCCGGCGAGGAGGGCCCCCTGGCCGATGTGGTCCAGGACCTGGCCGCCGCGCAGGGCTTCGAGGTGCACCGGCAGGGGCACAACCTCTGGTTCCACTTCGGGAAGGCCGGTGGCCCCCGGCTGCTGCTCAACTCGCACCTGGACACGGTGCCGCCCTCCGCGGGCTGGTCGGGCGATCCCTTCACGCCCGTTTGGCACGGCCCGCGGCTTCAGGGCCTGGGCGCCAACGACGCCAAGGGCAGCGTGGCGGCCATCCTCCTCGCGGCCTTCGAGCTGGCTGCCCAGCCCCTCCAGGGCGAGGTGGTGGTGGCCCTCACGGTGGAGGAGGAGACCGGCGGCGCGGGCCTCGCCACGATCCTGGACCAGCTCGGCCCCCTGGATGGCGCCGTGGTGGGCGAGCCCACGGGCCTGCGGGTCTGCGCGGCCCAGCGGGGCCTGCTGGTGCTGAAGTGCACGGCCCGGGGCCAGAGCGGCCACGTGGCCCACGCCCAGATGCTGGGCGCGGAGAACGCCATCCACAAGGCAGCCCGGGACATCGACCGCATCGCGGCCCTGGACTTCCCGCCCCACCCGCTGCTGGGCTCCCAGAAGGCCCAGGTCACCCAGATCCAGGGCGGCCTGCGGCGGAACCAGGTGCCGGACGCCTGCGAGTTCTTCGTGGACCTCCGCACGGGCCCCGACCAGGACCACGAGGCCCTCGCCGCCCAGTTCCAGGGCCTCCTGGAGAGCGAGGTGGCCATCCACTCCAAGCGCTACCTGCCCAAGGGCACGGACCCGAACCATCCCATCGTCCGGGCGGCCCTCGCTGCCGCCGCCAAGGCGGGCCCCGTGGGCTCCGGCACCACCTCCGATTGGGCCTTCCTGGGCGACGTGCCCGCCGTGAAGGCCGGCCCCGGCGACACCTTCCGCAGCCACCGGCCCGACGAGTACCTCACCCTGCCCGAGCTGGAGACGGGCGCCGCCTTCTACGCCAAACTCGCCCCCGCCTTCTTCAAGCAGCAGGTGCTTCATGAGGCCTGACGGGTTCGTCCTCCGAAATAGGAAAAGCGCTGGTCGCGGAAGACACGGAAAAGGGCCGGAAGGCACGGAAAAGGGCTTGCACAGAGGCTCTTGGATGCCCCTTCCTCTTCCGCGTCTTCCGTGGACTTCCGCGTCTTCCGCGACCAGCAGCAGTTCCTGCTCCCGGAGCTTCCGATGACGACGCCCGCGAATGATCGGCTCTGGGCGAAGGACCTGCCGCTGGACGCGGCGGTCCACCGGTTCACGGTGGGGGAGGATCCCGACACGGACCTGGCGCTGCTGGTCTGGGACGCCAAGGGCAGCGCGGCCCACGCGCGGATGCTGGGGGCCACGGGCCTCATCCCCGAGGCCGATGCCACGGCCCTGGTGCGGGCCCTGCGGCGCATCGCGCATCTGGCGGAGGAGGGCGCCTTCCCCATCACGCCCGAGCAGGAGGATGGCCACACCGCCATCGAGGCGGACCTCACCCGCTGGCTGGGGCCCGCGGGCCAGCGCATCCACCTGGGGCGCTCCCGGAACGACCAGGTGATCCTGGCCCTGCGGCTCTACCTGCGGGACGCCCTCCTGCGCCTGGGCCTGCGGGTGGCGGACCTGGCCGAGGCCTTCCTGACCTTTGCCCGGGCACACCAGGACACGCCGCTACCCGGCTACACCCACCTGCGGCGGGCCATGCCCAGCACCTTCGGCCTCTGGGCCGCGGCCTTCGCCGAGGGGCTGCTGGAGGAGCTGGAGGCCCTGCCGGGCGTCCACGGCCGCCTGGACCGCTGCCCCCTGGGCTCGGCGGCAGGCTTCGGCGTGCCCCTGCCCATCGATCGGGAACTGACAGCCAAATTGCTCGGCTTCGCAAAGGTCCAGCGCAGCCCCATCGACGTGCAGAACAGCCGGGGCCGTCACGAGGGCGCCGTGCTCCAGTGGGCCGCCTCCGCGGGCGGCGTGCTGGAGAAGTTCCTGTGGGATGTTTCCCTCTACAGCACCGAGGAGTTCGGCTTCCTGGGGCTGCCCGACGCCTTCACCACCGGCTCGAGCATCATGCCCCAGAAGAAGAACCCCGACGTGGTGGAGCTGGCCCGGGGCCGGTGCCGCGAGCTGCGGGGCTGGGCCGGACTGGTGGAGCAGGTGGCCGCCGGGCTGCCCTCCAGCTACCACCGGGATCTCCAGCTGCTCAAACGGCCCGTGGTCACGGCCCTGCGGAACGCGGACGACCTCTTCGCCATCCTGGTCCGCCTGGTGCCCGCCCTCCAGGTGAAGGCCAAAGCCGCCGCGTCGGCCTGCTCGGACGACCTCTACGCCGCCCACCAGGCCTACGTTCTCGTGGGCCTGGGCCTGCCCTTCCGCGAGGCCTACCGGCAGGTGGCCAAGCAGCTCCAGGACGGCACCTTCGCCCCCGACCGCGGCGCCCTCACCGCCACCCACCTGGGCGGCGCCGGCAACCTCGCCCTGGACGACCTCGCCTCCGACCTCGCCGCCGCCCGCGCCTGGATCGAAGCAAAGCGGCAGGCCCACGCCGACGCTGAGGAGGCGCTGTGGGCGTACTGAAAAATGATCACCACCAAGACACCAAGACGCCAAGAACTGCAAAACGAGGTGCCTTTGATTTTCTTGGTGTCTTGGTGCCTTGGTGGTTCAGCTTTTTCTTGAAGGATCCCCTATGAACAAGCTCGCGGTCCTCGCCTTCTCGGGCGGTCTCGACACCTCCTTCTGCGTGCTCTACCTCGAGGAGCAGGGCTACGACGTGGCCACGGTCACCGTGAACACGGGCGGCTTCTCGCCCGCGGAGCTGGCCCGCATCGAGGGCCAGTCGCCACGGCTGGGCGCCGTGAAGCACGTCACCGTGGACGCCCGCGCCGGCCTCTTCGACGGCTACCTGCGCTACCTGGTCTACGGCAACGTGCTGCGCGGGCAGATGTACCCGCTGTCCGTGTCGGCCGAGCGGGTCTGCCAGGCCCGCGCCGTGGCGGAACTGGCGAAGGACCTCGGCGCGGCGGCCATCGCCCACGGCTCCACCGGCGCCGGCAACGACCAGGTGCGCTTCGACGTGGCCTTCCGGGCCCTGGCGCCCGAGCTGGACCTGCTCACCCCCATCCGCGACCTGGGTCTCTCCCGGGCCGAGGAGATGGCCTACTGTGCCGAGCGGGGCGTGGCCTTCCCGGAGAAGACGAAGGACTACTCCATCAACGAGGGCATGTGGGGCACCAGCGTGGGCGGCCGGGAGACCCTGGATCCCTGGACCACCCTGCCCGAGGCGGCCTTCCCCGGCGGCGTCATCGGCGCCTTGCCTCCCAGGACCCTGGTGCTCGGCTTCGAACGGGGCGTACCGGTGTCCCTGGACGGCGAGGCCCTGGATCCCGTGACCCTCGTGGCCCGGCTCAACGAGCTCGGCCGGCCCTACGGCATCGGCCGCGGCGTGCACCTGGGCGACACCATCCTCGGCATCAAGGGCCGGGTGGGCTACGAGGCCCCGGCGGCGCACCTGCTCATCGGCGCCCACCGGGAGCTGGAGAAGCTGGTGCTCAGCGGCAAGCAGCTCTTCTGGAAGGAGAGCCTGGGCAACCTCTACGGCAGCCTGCTGCACGAGGGCCACTTCTTCGATCCCCTGGCCCGGGACCTGGAGGCCTTCCTCGCCTCCAGCCAGGACCGCGTCAGCGGCGAGGTGCGCCTCACGCTCCACCCGCGCAGCTTCGTCGTGGAGGGCGTGCAGTCGCCCTGCTCGCTGATGGATCCCCGCATCGCCACCTACGGCGAGGCCAACAAGCTCTGGACCGGCGCCGAGGCCGCGGGCTACGCCAAGATTTTCGGCGTCCAGCAGGTCCTGACCCTCAAAGCAAAAGGCAATTGATCACCGCCAAGGCGCCAAGACGCCAAGTTTCTGTTTGTCTCGTGTATCCGCAGCGCGGATACCGAGAAGAACTGCCAAAAGCTTTCTTTGTATTCTTGGCGCCTTGGCGTCTTGGCGGTGAATCCTTTCCATGAGGTCCCCATGCGCATCCACGTCGACAAGATCGCTTCGGTCACCCGGAACCTCCGGCTGGGCCGCACGCTCACGCTCTCCCCGGACATCCTCCTGGAGGAGGGCTCGGTCATCGCCTGCCGCGTGCGGGGCGAGAAGACCACCTACAACCAGCTGGAGGATCCCCACGGGCGCATGAGCACGCTGCACGACGGGGACATCCTCGTGGGCGCCCTGGGCCACCGGAACGCGCTCCAGGGCTACGAGGGCGTCATGCCCACGAGCCTCAAGCCCGGCGACACGGTGAACCTGCTGAACATGGGCGGCGTGCTCGGCACCTGCCTCTCCCACAACCCGGACGTGGGCAAGCCCTTCGAGCTGGAGGTGCTGGGCCAGGTGCTGGTCTTCCCCGAGTTCCAGTCCCGGGCCGGACAGCCCGCCCACATCCGCATGGGCGCCCTCAAGGGGACGGGCCTCTCGCCCCACTGTCCCGTGGTCTACGTGGCAGGCACCTGCATGAACGCGGGCAAGACCGCCGCCGCCTGCGCCAGCATCCGGGTGCTTAGCCGCGCGGGCTACCGCGTGGGCGCCTGCAAGCTCACGGGCGTGTCGCTCATGCGCGACGCCCTGGCCATGCGGGACTACGGCGCCGAGGTGGCCCTGGACTTCACGGATGCAGGCATCGTCTGCACGGACGCCGGCAGCGCCGCGGGCGTGTCCCGGGTGATCTTCTCCGAGCTGGCGGCCCACGGCGTGGATGTCATCGTGGCCGAAACCGGCGACGGCATCATGGGCGAGTATGGCGTCCAGGCCATCCTTTCCGATCCCGACCTCAAGGCGCTGGGCGGGGCCTTCCTCCTCTGCGCCAACGATCCCGTGGGCGCGGCCGGGGGCGTCCAGCACCTGAAGGAAACCTTCGGCATCCAGACCGACCTCATCGCCGGTCCCGCCACGGACAACCGCGTGGGCGAACGCTTCGTGGCCACCCTCGGCCTCCCCGCCCGCAACGCCCGCGCCGACGCCGAAGCCCTCGGCACGTTCGTGCTGGGGCTCGTCGAGCCCAAGATCGCGGTCAAGGCATGACTTCGGTCGATGTCCTCATCCTCGGCGCGTCGGGCTACGGCGGGGGGGAGCTGCTGCGCTGGCTCTCCATGCACCCGGCGGTGGCCTCGCTCCGGGGCACGGCCCGGAGTCATGCGGGCAAGCCCTTCCATGCCCAGCATCCCCACCTGCGGGGACTCGTGGATGGCACCTTCGCGGCGGAGCCGGACTGGGCGGCCCTCGCGCAGAGCGCCCAGCCGGTGCTGTTCTCGGCCCTGCCCCACGGCGAGCTGGCGAGGCAATGGCCCGCCTTCGAGGCGGCGTGGGTCCGGCTGGGCCTGGCGGACCGGCTCACGGTCATCGATCTCTCCGCCGACTTCCGGCTGGATCCCGCCTGGGTCTATGGCCTGGTGGACTGGCGGCCCGAGCGGATGCAGGGCGCCACGCGGATCGCCAATCCCGGCTGCTTCGCCACGGCCCTGCAGCTGGCCCTGCTGCCCCTGGCGGAGTGGCGGCCCGCCTTCGTGGCCGTCACCGCCGCCACGGGCTCCTCGGGCTCCGGCGCGGCGCCGTCCGACACCACGCACCACCCCACCCGGGCCCATGACTTCCGCGCCTACAAGATGCTCGGCCACCAGCACGAGGCCGAGGTGCTGCGAACCCTGGCCACCGCGGGCTGGGCGGCGCCCCTCAGCTTCGTGCCCCAGAGCGCGCCCCTGGTGCGGGGGATCTTCGCCACGGCCCAGTTCCCGCTGCCGCCCGGTCTCGATGAGGCGGCGCTGGGTGCCCACTTCGCGGCCTTCTACCGGGATCGGTTCTTTGTGCGGATGGTGGAGGGCTCGCCCCGTGTGGCCGCCACCTCGGGCAGCGCCTTCGCGGATATCGGCGTGGCGGCCCGGAACGGCCACGGCGCGGTGCTGGTCGCCCTCGACAACCTCGGCAAGGGCATGGCCACCCAGGCGGTGCAGAACCTGAACCTCGCCCTCGGCCTGCCGGAGTGGACCGGACTGAAGGTCGCAGGCGGGTTCCCGGGCTGAGCCTCCGGTCCCTCGGGCATGGCCGACCTTCGTGTCCATTTATAGACAGCAGAGTGCCTTGTGGGATGATGGTCTCCCTTTCCCGGAGCAGCCATGAATCCGTCCCTTCTCACCCGCGAGGCCCTGGCACAGTTCGCCGCGGAGAGCCGTGCGGCCTTTGAGGCCGAGTTGAAGACCCTGGTGGAGATCCCCTCCATCAGCGCGGACCCGGATCACCAGGGCGATATCCGCCGCTGTGCCGAGGCGGCGCGGTCGCTGTTCGAGCGTCACGGCGGCAAGGCCGAGATCCTGGAGACCAGCGGCAACCCGTTCATCCACGGGTGGTTCGGTGAGGATCCCAGCCAGCGCACCATCACCGTGTACAACCACATGGACGTGCAGCCCGCGAACGAACCCGAGTGGGTGGCGGACCCCTTCACCTTCGTGGTGGACGGCGACACCTACAAGGGCCGGGGCAGCACGGACGACAAGGGCCCGGCGGTCACCGCCTTCTTCGGTGCCCTGGCGGCCCGCCGCGCGGGCGTACCCCTCAACATCCACTTCCTCTGGGAGCTGGAGGAGGAGATCGGCTCGCCCAGCTTCGAGGGCGGCCTGAACCACCACCAGGACCGACTCAAGACCGACGCCATCGTGGTGAGCGACACGGTCTGGATCACCCGTGGCCGGCCCAGCACCCCCGCGGGTTTGCGTGGCCTCAAGGGCTTCCGGCTCACCCTGGAGACGGCGGACCATGACCTGCACAGCGGCGTGGTGGGCGGCGCGGCGCGCAACCCGCTCATGGAGCTCATCAAGGTCGTGGCCGAGATGGTGGATGGCGAGACCGGCAAGGTGAAGATCCCCGGCTTCTACGATGCCGTGGTCAAGCCCGGCGCGAAGGAACTGGCGGAGTGGGAGCGGTCCGGCTTCAGCGTGGAGACCTTCAAGAAGGACCACATGATCACCGGCATGCGCACCGAGGCCCCCCTCAAGGTCATGAAGCGCGTGTGGGGCCGCCCCACCATGGAGGTCCACGGCGTCGTGGGCGGCTACACGGGCCCCGGCATCAAGAGCGCCGTGCCCCCCCGCGCCGAGGTGAAGCTGAGCTGCCGCCTGGTGCCCGACATGGACGAGCACACCACCATGGATCTCATCCGCGCCTTCATCGGCAAGCACTTCCCCGATGTGCAGGTCCACGAGGAGCACGGCCTCGCCCCCTTCAAGGGCCACGTCACCGGGCCCTACGCCGAGGCCATCAAGGACGCCTACCAGTTCGCCTTCAACGCCCCCTGCTGCTTCACCCGCGAGGGCGGCAGCATCGGCGCCGTGAAGACCATGGAGGACGTCCTGGGCTGCGATGTCTTCTTCCTGGGCCTCAGCCTGCCCAGCCACGGCTACCACGCCCCCAACGAGAACTACGACTGGGAGCAGGCCGACGGCGGCATCGCGGCCTTCGCGCACTATTTCGAGACCGTCAGTTCGATCCAGCGCTGAGGTCGTTCCGTTGCTGAGATCGTTCCGATCTCAGGTAAGCCGGCCTTCGGGCCGGCTTTTTTATGGGGGGGATTCCTAGAACGTCCCCTGCACCAGCCCGCCATCCACCAGCAGGCTCTGGCCGGTGAGGTAGGAGGCGGGGGCACTGCACAGGAAGGCGATCACGGCGCCGATCTCCTCGGGGCGGCCGATGCGGCCCATGGGGATCGCCGCGGCGGTGCGGGCAAAATGCTCGGCCACGGTGATGTGGTCGGCGGCGGCCTTCACTTCCGCCAGGTGCGTCTGCCGATCCGTCATCACATGGCCCGGCAGCAGGGCGTTCACCGTGACGCCGTCCCGGGCGGTCTCCAGGGCGAGGGTGCGCGTCAACCCCGACAGCCCCGCCCGCAGGGTCGAGCTGATGGTGAGCAGGGGGTAGGGCTGCTTGGCCACCAGGCTGGTGATGTGGATGAGGCGCCCCCACTGGCGGGCCCGCATGCCGGGCAGGACCAGGCGCGACATCCGCACCACGTTCATCAGGGTGGAGTCCACCCCGGCGGCCCAGTCGGCGTCGGACAGCTCCGCGAAGATCGCGGCCTTGGGCCCGCCCGTGTTGGTGATGAGGATGTCCACGGGGCCCAGGGCGGCCTCGGTGGCCTGATGCCAGTGAAGGAGGTCCTCGGCCTTCGCCACATCCGCCACCACGACGAGGACGGGCACGCCCAGGGCTTCCAGTTCCGCTTTCACCGCGTCCAGGGACGCCTTGCTCCGGCCACAGACGGATACCGCGCAGCCCTCGGCGGCCAAGGCCAGGGCCGCGGCCCGGCCCAACCCCTTGCTGCCCGCCGCCACCATTGCCACCTTGCCGCGGATTCCCAGGTCCATGTCGTCCTCCCGATCCCCAGGATAGGCGGTCCCGCCAAGTGGCGGCAAAAACGGCCTAATTACAAGCGAGTCCATTGTCTTGCATGGACTCGAGGCCGGGGTCTACCCTGACCCCCCACGTCCATGCGCGATTCGTCGAATACCGCCCCGGGTCCTAAGACCTTCTTCG
The DNA here is from genome assembly GCA_021802985.1 of Acidobacteriota bacterium. Lineage (GTDB taxonomy): Bacteria > Acidobacteriota > Holophagae > Holophagales > Holophagaceae > Geothrix. The sequence goes on from JAJZQW010000034.1 coordinate 8,705, forward strand.
CTCCCGCGGGACGGGCGGCCCCGGACGTACTGCACCGGGAGGTGGCCCTTTGCCAGGAGAGCCCCCTGGTGGCCTTCCTCCTGGCGAGCCTCCAGGGCCATGTGGCCATCCTGAACGAGCAGCGCCAGATTCTCGCGGCCAGCGGGCCCCTGCTGGAGGCCCTGGAACCCCGCTGCGGCGGCGCCCCGACGGGCCTCCGACCCGGGGAGGCCTTCGGGTGCATCCATGTCCCCGAGGGTCCGGGTGGCTGCGGCACCTCCCATGCCTGTGTCCATTGCGGCTACCTGCTGGCGGTTCTGGCCGCCCTGGATTCGGAGGGGCCCAAGGAGGGCGAGTGCCACCTGTCCATGCGCCGCAACGGCCGCTGGGAGGCGGTGGAATTCCAGGTGACGGCCTCCCGGCTGCAGGTGGGGGGACACCCCTTCATCACGGCCGTCTTCAAGGACATCAGCTCGGAGCGGCGGCGGGAGGTCCTGGAGCGCCTCTTCTTCCACGACATCGCCAACATCCTCCAGGGGCTCCACGGCTGGTCGGAGTGCCTGTCCGAAGGCACCGTGCGGGCCGAGGATGCGGCCCGGCGCATCCTGAACATCTCCGAGCGCCTGGGCCAGGAAGTCCACAGCCACCGGCGCCTGCTCCAGGCGGAACAGGGCCGCCTGGCCACCGAACCCACGGTCCTGCAGGGCGGCCTGGTGCTCCAGGAACTCCGGACCTTGCTGGAGCGGCATCCCTCCGCCGGGGGCCGCCGGGTGGAGCTGGTGCCCACGCCGGGCCCCGCCAGCTTCGTGAGCGATCCGGATCTGCTGTTGCGGGTGCTCTACAACATGGCCCTGAACGCCCTGGAGGCCTCCACCCCGGCGCAGACGGTGCACCTCTCCTTCGGCTGGCGGGGCGACCGCCCCCGCTTTGCCGTGCACAACCCCGGCGGCATGCCCGAGGCCATCCAGCACCAGATCTTCTCGCGATCCTTCAGCACCAAGGCCGCCAAGGGCCGGGGCCTGGGCACCTACGCCATGAAGCTCTTCGGCGAGAACCTGCTGCAGGGCCAGGTGGGGTTCGAGAGCACGCCGGAAGCAGGCACGACCTTCTGGATCCTGCTGCCGCCAAGGCTAGGCGGCGCCTGATCTCCGGTAGCGATCAAAGATAGAGATCCACCACGGAGACACCGAACTCACGGAGGTGGCACAGAGGCCTCCGTGCCGCCTCCGTGCATGGGCCGGCCGGAGGCCGCTTCCGGCTGCGCCGGAAGCCACGGGAGGCGCCGGACTCGGATCCTTTTGGGGGAATCCGCGCCCGGCGCCTCCCGTGTGCCCATGCTCTGTGCCTCCGTGGTGGATCCCTCCTTCTTGAACGCGAATCGGTACGATCCTGCCGAACCGGTATCCTCTCCGGATGGAACCCGCCCTCGAACTCGTGGACCTCACCAAGCGCTTCGGCGACAAGACGGCCGTGGAAGCGCTCAGCCTCCGCCTGGAACCGGGCACCTTCCTGGGCCTGCTGGGCCGCAACGGGGCGGGCAAGTCCACCACCCTGAAGATGGTGACGGGCCTGCTGAGGCCCACGTCCGGCCGCATCCGGGTGCTGGGCCTCGACCTCGAGTCCGACAGCCTCGCCGTCAAGCGGCAGATCGGCGCCATGCCCGAGGACATGGCCCTGCTCGACATGCTGACGGGCCCCCAGTACCTGCGCTTCGTGGGTCGCATGTACGGCCTGGACGAGGCCACCATCGATGCCCGCCGGGCGGAGCTCTTCGACACGCTGGACCTGGCCCCCGGCCCGAAGCTGCTCATCGCCGACTACAGCTTCGGCATGAAGAAGAAGGTGGCCCTCTGCGCCGCCATCCTCCACGGGCCGCGGATCGTCTTCCTGGACGAGCCCTTCGAGGGCATCGATCCCGTCACCAGCCGCACCATCAAGGACATCCTCCACAGCCTGCAGCAGCGGGGCGTGACCCTGGTGCTCACCAGCCACATCCTGGAGGTGGTGGAGAAACTCTGCCCCCTCATCGCCATCCTGGACGAGGGCCGGCTCAAGGGCTTCGGCACCCTGGACGAGCTGCGCCGCGGCAACGAGAGCCTCGAACAGCTCTTCGTGGATCTCGTCGGCGGCGCCCAGAAGGGGGAGCTGTCGTGGTTGTGAGCCCCGTCCGGGCCCTGCTGGCCGCGCACCTGCAGACCACCTGGAACCGCTCGGCCCGGGAGCTGGGCCGCCAGGGGGCCTGGGTCCTGGTGCTGACGGTGGGCCTTCTGGGCCTCGTGGCCGCCGGTCCCCTGGTGTTCGGACTGGGCGCCGTCGGCTGGTTCATGGGCCGGGCCCTGGATCACCCCGTCACACCCGTGGCCCTGGGGGGCCTGCTGGCCCTGGCCGCCCTGGGCGGTGGCCTCCTCGGCGGCGTGCTGGGCGGCGCGCGGCAGCTGGCCTGGGAGTCCTACCGGGGATTCCCCCTGGGCCAGTCCGCCCTGTACCTGGCCGAGCTGATCGCGGGCCTGGGGGACCTGTTTCCGCTCACCTTGGCCCTCGCCCTCGCCGCCCTCCTGACGGGCGTGGGCCTGGTGGTTCCGGCGGTGCTGCCCCTGCTCCCCCTCGTCTTTCTGGAAACCCTGCTCACGCTGCTGGCCCTCCAGCTCCTGGCGGGGGGTCTGGCCGAGGCCCTGGTGAAGCGGCTGCGGCTGGCCCTGGTGCTGCTCGGCCTCCTGGCCTGGGTGCTCTCCACCCTCTTCACGGTGCGGCTGCCGCAACGCCACGGCACCCACCCGCCCGTGTCGGCCGAACAGGCCGCCCGCGTGCGGGCCCTGGGCCGAAGCCTGGGCCGCGTCGCCTCGGTGCTGCCCACCCATGCGGCCGCCCTGAGCCTGGTTCGCGCCCGGGAGGGACGTTGGGGCGCCGCCCTCGCCCTGCACGCCTATCCCCTGGCGGTGCTCCTGCTGCTCATGCTGGGCGGTGCCCGGCTGCTGGGCCGGCAGGCCGAGGGGGCCCGCCCGGTCCGCGCCGGGGGCGGGCCCGAGCGGTTGTGGAGCTTCGAAAGCCCCGCCGCGGGCGTGGGGCGTCTCCACTTCCAGACCCTCATGGGCAGCCACCTCGGCAAGTTCGCCTTCGTGATGCCCCTCATGACCGTGGTGCTGCTCAAGGGCCCCTTTGCCCAGGCCCGGGGCCAGTCGCTCTGGGCCATCCCCGCGGCCTTCGCCTACCTGTCCCTGGTGGGGAACAACTTCGTGTTCAACCAGTTCGGGCTGGATCGGCACGGCATCAAGGCCCTGCTGCTGCTGCCAGTGGATGCCAGGGACCTGCTGCGGGGCAAGCTGCTGGGCATGGCCGCCCACCAGGGCCTGCAGGCCTTCCTGCTGCTGGTGCTCCTGGCCCTCTTCGAGCGGCCCCACGCGGCGCAACTGCTCGCTGGCGTGCTGCTCATGGGCTGTTTCTTCCTGGCGCAGGTCTCCCTGGGCCAGTGGACCTCCGCCTGGATGCCCCGGGCCATGGCCCCGGACAGCCTGAAGAACAGCAACATGCCCTTCGCCCTGGGCATGCTCAGCATCGCCGCCTCGGGCCTGTGGACCGGCCTCTACGGTGGCGCCTACGCCCTGCTGGCCTGGCTGGCGCCCATGTGGCTGGTGCCGGGCCTGGCCCTGCTCTTCGGCCTGACCCTGGCGGCCCACCTCGCCCTGCAGCCCGCGGCCGCGGCCTACCTGAACCGCCGGCGCGAGCAGCTGATGGAGGCCCTGGGATGAACCCCCTGGCGCTTCAGCTGGCGGCGGATCTGGGCGGCACCCTGCTTTCGGCCCCGGGCGGAAGCCTGCTGCTGGTGGAGCGCATCGGCCTGCATGCGGCGCCGCGGGTGGCGGTCCTGGGCCGCGGCGCGGCGGACCTCCTGCCCGCCCTGGAGGCCATGGACGCCCTCCAGGCCCGCGGCCTGGCCCTCAACCTGGTGGGCCTCCTCCCGCTGCCCGGCTGCGACCTGGCCTCGGCCCTGGACCGCCACCGCCGCCGGATCGGCGCCCTGCTGGCCGCCCTGGACGCCGGCCTGCCCTGGCTGGCGGGCAAGCCCATGCTGCCCCGCCGCCTGCCGGGCCGGATCTACCGGACCGTGCCGATGGCCCTGGACAAGGCCCCCCTGGGGCCCCTGGAGAAGGCGGAGCTGAAGCAGTTCCTCGCGGACTGGGACAAGGCCCGCCGCAAGATGACCTTCCGCCGTCCCGAGTGGCGGGAGGCGCCGGATCACGCCGAGCACGGCGGCTTCGAGGCGGATCTCTGGCCGGGCGTGCCCGTGCCCGAGGGTGCCGAGCTGCGGGTGCCGCCCCTGGAACTGCCCGTGGGCACGCTATTGGCGGATGCCCTGCGGAATGCCCTCCGCACGGCGCTCGGCCAGCCCATCCCCGTCCTGCCCCTGCCCGCGGATCCCGCACCCCTGCACGCCCTGCGCCGCCTCACCCGCGACGCCGCCGCCTTCCGTGGCCCGGCCCAGGCCTGGGAACTGGCCCTCGAAACCCTGGCCCGCCTGCCCGCCCCGCCGCACTTCTGCGCCCGGTGCTAGAGGGACCCATGGCTATCCGGGGGGACCATCCGATGCGGCGGGTGGCCCAGGAGGCCTTGGACACGCTCCTAGACAACCCGGTGCGGTACGGCCCAGTCGAGGCTCTTCAGGCCGGGAACCCGTCCAAATTCCCGTTGATTGTGGGTGACGACCGCCAAGCGATGGGCCAGGGCGACGCTCGCGATCACCAGGTCGCGCTCTCCAATGGGCATGTTCTTGAGGGCCATCCGGAGACGCGCGTGTTCCCTGGCGGCCTCGGCATCGAAGGGGAGGACCACGAGTGGCTTCAGGAATGCCTCAACATCTTTCGTGTGCTTGTCTGGGTGTTGGCTGTTGAGGGCGCCGTACCAGAGTTCCGCCTCGTTCATGGCGCAGACGGCCACATCTTCCGGGGCCAGGGCCTCGAGATGCGATCGCACTTCGGGGCTGTGCCGTAGGGCGAATATGCAGGTGTCCGTATCCAGAAGGAACTTCACAGGGTCTCCAGCACCGTGTCCCGGTGGGGGGCCGGAGGAAGCGGCTCGGGGGCCACAAAGTCCTCACCCACCGGGCCAAAGCTCTCCCAGTAGCTCTTGGGCCATGCACGCATCGGCGCGGGGCGCAGGATCACGACATCGCCCTCCCGGTGCCCAACGGCTTCGGGAGCGTCGATCCGGAGTTCCTTCGGCAATCGCGCAGCTTGGCTGCCCCCGTGTCGAAAGAGCTTGACCGGGTATTCGGGAAGTTTTTTGGTGAGGGACATGGCCTAGCCTCCCGTGTAGATACTAATATCTACAGTCCTCGGGTCAACAGAAAAGAAGTCGTCTGGCCCAGGGGAGCGGCCCGGAATAAAACCATCGTGAGGAGAGTTGAAATCAACCTCGCCCGCACATCCACCTGCCTGGATCTAGAATCCATTGAAGCCCCCCGTAAGCAAACCCCGAGGCCCCATGCCCGACCACATCGGCAAGTTCGAGATCCTCCGCGCCCTGGGCCAGGGGGCCATGGGCGAGGTGTTCCTGGCGCGGGACACGACGCTGGGGCGGGAGGTGGCCCTCAAGACCATCCGGCCCTTCGCGGACGCGGAGGCCCTGGGCGATCTCAAGGCCCGCTTCGCGCGGGAGGCCCAGTCCGCCGCCGGGCTGCACCACCCGAACGTGGTCACCATCTACGAGTTCGGCGAGGCCGACGGCCTGCTCTACTTCGCCATGGAGGTGGTGGAGGGGCCCAGCCTGGAGAGCCAGCTCCGCCACCAGTCCCTCACGCCCCGGGCCTTCCTGGAGGTGATGGCCCAGGTCTGCGACGGGCTGCAGGCCGCGCACCAGAAGGGCATCGTCCACCGGGACATCAAGCCCGCCAACATCATGATCGCCCGCGAGGGCGAGCGGCCCGTGGCCAAGATCCTGGATTTCGGCGTGGCCAAGTCGCTGGGCCAGGACGCCACCCAGACCGGGCAGGTGGTGGGCACCCTGGCCTACATGGCCCCGGAATACCTGCGCCTGGGCAAGGCCACCCCCTCGGCCGACCTCTTCGCCGTGGGCGTGATCCTCTACGAGGGCCTGGCGGGCCGGCGCCCCTTCCAGGGCGACACCAGCGGCTCGCTGATCTACTGCATCCTGAACGAACCCGCGCCGGAGCTGGACACCACCCGCCTGGAGGGCCTCAGCCCCGCCCTGCGGGAGCTGGTCCTGCGGGCCCTGGCCAAGGATCCGCTCGAACGCTTCGCCTCCGCACGCGAGCTGGGCGAGGCCCTGCGGGCGGCCCTGGATCCCGGCTGGCGGCCCCAGGATCAGCCCACGGTGGCCCTGCCCAAGCATCCCGCCCCGCCGGCCCGCCCGTCCCCGCAGCGGCTGATCGCGCTCGGCGCGGCCCTGTTCCTGGCCCTGGTGGGCCTCGGCGCGTGGTGGGCCCTGCGCCCCGCCCCGGCCGCCCACAGCGCCACCCTGGACGACGCCGCCCTCCGGGCCGCCGAGCACATGGTGGACCGGGATCCCCTGGCCGCCCTCAAGGTGATCCGCGAGGTCATGGCCCAGGCCCCGCCGGGCGTGCGCGTCGATCCCGACGCCCCGGCCCTGCTCCTGGTGGTGCAGTACCAGGCCAAGGATCTGGACGGCTTCCTCGCCACCCTGAAGGACGCCCAGGCCCGCGGCATCACCGCCGCCGAGCTGCTGAAGAACCGCCGCTACAAGGCCATGCTCACCCAGGACCGGCGAACCGAGCGGCTACCCGACGAACTCCGGGGGCGGTTGCTGAAGGGGGAGTATGGCGCCTGACCCCACCCCCACGCGTTTGCCTTCCCACGGTCTGCCTAACAGGAATCCCCGGATTCCCAGCCCAGGGGTTCCCTCAACACTTACCTTTTCCCCAACCCCAAATAGACGAACGACGAACCCCTTCGTCAAGTTCGTCTAATTCTTGTTAGGCATTCTCCGGCGATTCGTCTCAAACGGTTTCGCTTTGCTCAGAGGCCGTGTCGGTCGAACGCCCCGTCAGATTGCCCCAGCACCTTTCGCGCTCAGTCGGTGCGCCGCACCCCATCATCATTCGTCGTTCCGCTCTTCCGCCCAGCCGCACCCGTGCAGGGCGCAGGTACCCAGGCACCGTTCAGCGGCATTTTCACTACGGTTCGGCCACTTCAGCGGCATATTCCTTCAGAGGAACACCACCCGGCGGTAAGCTTCGTGCCAACGGTAGTTCCATCGCACCAATGGTCCAATCCCAACTCAATCAAACAAAGCGCCCTGCCTAACCTCTCGCTCGACTCGGACCCCGGCTGCATTGCCTGCTGTTCTCTCTCATCGTTCCGCTTCCTCGGCTTCGTTCAGTGCCTCGGTGCAGGCGTGGCCAGTTAGCTTAAATTCGTTAGACGCTACCATTTTCATCAGGAGTCCCGATGTTACTAATTCCAGACTTGGTTCTACCTGAAGCAGATGCAGAAAATTCTAAGCAGCGTGCACTAAAATCAAAATTCAACATGTTGTTTTATAGAAATGAGAAACTCGAATCACTTCTTAAACCAAATACATTTTTCTTATGCGGAGAAAAAGGGACCGAAAAAACATCCTATGCACTTTATTTACTAAATTCTGGATATAATGGAATAAGTTGTTGCCATACCCTCATTAGAGATACAGAATTACGAGCATTGATAAATCTCAAAAACAATAATAGACTTGCCCTTCAAGACTATACGACCTTATGGGAAGTCGTATTATTACTTAGAATGGCTAGATTGATAACAGAATCAGATCTTGAAAATGGATGGATTGAACGACATTTGATTCTTAGGGATATAAAAACAGCAATCGAAAAATTTGAAACCAGTAAATCGAATCCAGAAATTTTAGCTGATATTGAAATACTTCAAGACCGAGAATTGAGCGCAAAATTGGCTCATGATGGAAATGAAATAGCAGGAAAAGCGGGTAAATCAGTTAAACAAAAATTTTCTCATTACAGAGATTTACTTGGCTCTATTTCAACCAGCATTATACATGCAATTTCAAAATGCAAATTTAAAAATCAAATCATACTTGCAATTGATGGACTCGATAGCCGTCCTGAAACAATACCAGTAGAAACCCATTCTGCTATTTTATCGGGTTTGGGTCAAGCTGCATGGTCGCTCAATATCAATACTTTTGCTAATATCCGTGATACGCCAAAACGGCCGAAAATTGTATTATTACTCCGTCCAGAACTAATTCAACATTTAGGCTTGAGTAATAGCAATCTTAAACTAATAGATAACGCGGTAGAGCTGAATTGGCTTGTAAATGATGAAGGTAATTATCGCCGCTCCGGGTTGATGAATTTGATCAATCATATATTGGGTTCACAACAACAAGATAAAGCTTATATTAACGATTGCCGAGCTTGGGATTTCTATTTACCATTTACAACCCAATTTGGCACAACTGCCTTTATTGAACTGCTCAGACGCTCCCTTCATCGTCCCAGAGATTTCGTGCAATATCTTAAAATAATGCAAGAGACCACCATCAATAAATTACAATTTAATAATGCTGATTTTACAAACAGTGAAATCAATCGTATATACTCCGAACATTTGTTGTCTGAAGTAAGTAACGGCCTCGAATATCGTCTATCATTAAATGATAGAAAATTAATTACTCTTCTTTTTGCGAAATTCAAAGGCAGGCGAACCTTTACATATATTGATTTTATAGAAATTCATAATGAGTTCAAAATAGATTCAAAACGAAGAGGGATCACAATTGAAAGCCAAGTTCTAGATGAATTAGATCAAACGCTTCAATTATTGTATGAGTGTAATTTAATAGGCTTTAGTGAAGCAACTGAAGATCGACCATATTTTAAATGGGCGTTTCGTGAACGAACCTTTTCGAACCCGAATCCACTAGTCGAATTTGACGGTAACTATGTTGTTCACGATGGTTTAAAAAAATCATTAGATATAGGTGCCAAAAAACTTGGCAATTCCACTCTTAAAAAACCACAACTAATATTCAGACGACGCCCCTAGCCTTTCGCTCACCTCAGCCCCAACCTGTATGGGCTTGTTTCCTCTCTCGTGTGTCGTCTTTCTCGTCTCTAGTTCTGCTTTTCAGCCGCAGGTTGGGCCGGTTAGCTTCATTCGTTAATTCCCCAAATTCCCCACCTGCCAGAACTGCCCATTCGGGAGGTTTTTGGCAATCTAGTCGCCTTCGGGGGCATCTCACCCATCCCTACACGTTCAGCGCCCGCCCGTACACCGCCTTTGCCGCCTCGGGTAACACATCGTTCAAGGTGGGGTGGGGATCCAGGGTGTGGCTCAGCTCATCCACCGTGAACGCGCCGCTCACTCGGTTCCCCCGGCCCCGCCCGGGGCGGCTGGCCACCGTTGGGGCGGTGCAAATGACCGTTCGCGGGTTTCCGGGGGCTTCCAGGACGGTGCGCTGTTTCATGGGGGGGCCGCTGCGTCACGCATCCCCATGGAGGAGGCCCCGGATGGACAAGATTCTTCACGACACCCACGGGACCCCCGTGGCCTTCATTGCCAACGATGGCGAACGCACCATCTGCCTCTGGGATGGCCATCCGGTCGCCTACATCGATGAACTCTTGAACTGCTATGGGTGGAATGGGCAGTACATGGGCTGGATCGAGGATGGCTGCCTCTTCGACCCCAAGGGCCAATCGGTGGGCTACCTGAAATACCAGCCGTCCCCGATGCCCTCCCTGGAATCGGCCCTGGGCTTCCTGCCCCCGGAACAACCCAAACACACCAAGTGCCCCGCCCCTTCCCGCCCCGAGAAGCGAAGGGTGGCCAGTCGCCAGACGCTGGTGGCCTTTCTCAAGGCGGGTGCCGTGGATGCACCGAAGGGCTGAGGGGCCGGCGGCGGCGTGGCTTGCCGCCGCCCCGGGTGCCCTGCCGCCCTACATGTTCAGCGCCCGCCCGTACACGGCCCGGGCCGCCTCGGGGAACACCTCATTCAGGGTGGGGTGGGGATACATGGTGTTGATCAGCTCGTCCACGGTGAACTCGCCGCCCAGCAGCGCCACGCTGGAGGCCACCAACTCGGTGGCCTTGGGGCCCAGGATGTGGATGCCGAGGATCTCGCCGTACTTCCGGTCGGCCACGATCTTGATGAAGCCGTGGGGCTCGCCCACGATGTTGGCCTTGGCCATGGGCGCGAAGGGGAAGCTGCCCACCTGCACGTCGTAGCCCTTCTCCTTGGCGGCCTTCTCGCTGAGACCGATGGTGCCCACCTCGGGATCGCAGTAGGTGCAGGCGGGGAAGCGGTCGTAACGGATGGGGTGGGGGTGCACATCCTTGCCCAGGTTCTGGGCCGCGTGCTCTGCGGCCAGGATGCCCTCGTCGCTGGCCACGTGGGCCAGCCAGGGGGTGCGCACGATGTCGCCGATGGCGTAGAGGCCGGGCTCGGCGGTCTGCATGAACGTGTCGATCACCACGCAGCCGCGATCCACCTGGGCCTTGGTGGCCTCCAGGCCGACGCCTTCGATGAGGGGTGAGCGGCCCACGGCCACCAGCAGGTGGCTGCCCACCACCTCGCCGGGGGCCTCGCCCTCCAGGAAGCAGGCCACGCCATCGGCCCGCCGCTCGATGCGGGTGATCTTGGTCTTGGTGCGGACGTCGATCTTGTAGGCCTTCTTGAAGATCTTGGCCAGCTCCTCGCCGATGGCGGCGTCCTCCAGCGGCAGGATGGTGTCCATGAACTCGACCAGCGTGACCTTCGAGCCCAGGCGGCTGAAGACGGAGGCGAACTCCACGCCGATGGCGCCGGCGCCCAGGATCACCAGGTGGGCCGGCAGCTCGGTGATATCCAGGATGTGGTCGCTGTTCAGCACCCGGACGCCATCCGTCTCCAGGCCGGGGATGGGCTTGGGGGCCGAGCCCGTGGCCAGAATGATGCGCTTGGCCTCATGCACCTCGCCCGCCACGTCCACGCGCCCGCCGCCCAGCAGCTTCCCGAAGCCCTTCAGCACGGTCACCTTGTTCTTCTTCATGAGGAACTCGATGCCCTTGGCGTTCTTCGTGACGATGCGGCCCTTGCGCTTGACGATGGTGGCCAGGTTCGCCTTCAGGGAGGTGCCGTCCACGCCGTCGATGCCGTAGTCGTCCGCCACCTGCATCTGCTCGAAGCGGTGGGCGGTCTCCAGCCAGGTCTTGGCGGGGATGCAGCCGCGGTGGAGGCAGGTGCCGCCCAGGGCCGGATCCTTTTCCACCAGGGCCGTGTTCAGGCCCAGCTGGGCGCCCCGAATGGCGGCGATGTAGCCGCCGGGGCCGGAACCGATGACGAGGAGGTCGAACTGGGGCATGGGAACTCCACAAATCCGTTCCCATCATCCCACAGCCGGACGACCCTCAGCCGGCCTCAGCCGGGCACGGCGGCGCCGTGGACCGGGGCCAGGAGGCGCGCCGCCAGGGCCACCAGTTCCTGCCGCCCCTCGGGGCTCCAGAACGGATGGGCCAGCGTGGCCACGGCGGTGCCCGACCAGACCGGCTCCCCGGTGGCCCGGCGCACCAGTTCCAGGACCACTTCCACATCCGAGGAGGCCCGTCCCCGGCCCTCCCGCATGGCGGGCCCGCCCTCCGAACCCGGTTCTTCCCCCCGGGCCCCATCCCGGCTTCCCTGGAAGCCCCCCGCGTGGCGCCCCCGGCCGGGGCCGCCCTGCCGGCCCTGGTCCTGGCGCCCCCCGCCGCGCTTGAGCAGCAGGTGGGCCCGCAGCCACAGGTCGGCCGAATCCGATTCCGCCCGGGCCAGGCCACGCTCGGCCAGGAGCCCCAGGACCGACTGCGAGAAATCCGAGGCGGGCACCTCCGCGTAGCCCTGGCTCAGCACGATGGCCCGTTGGCCGCCCGCGATGGCGACGGTGTGGATCGAGGCCGCGGCCCGGCCATCCCAGGGGTCCATCTGGAGGCTGGGGCCCTGGCTGCAGCCCGTGATCGCCAATCCCGCGAGCCAAACGCCCGCCCAATTGCCCGCACCCATGGCAGCCTCCGCACAGGGAGTGCCCCAAAGGCCGCAGAGGTTCAGGCGAAGACGAGGGCGGAGCGCGCTTCCATCCGGGCGGCCTTCCACTCGGCCCAGGCGGCGCGCAGCTCGGCGCGGTGCTGGGCCAGGGCGGCCTTCCACTCGATATTGGCTTCCCGCCAGACCTCGGCCCGGGCCTGGCCCTTGGCCTTCCAGTCGGCCTTCTTCATCTGCCAGGCTTCGCGGCGCTCGTGCAGGGAGGCCAGGGCCTGATCCAGCCTCAGCCGCGCCTCCGCGAGGCGGAGCCCCATGGGGGTGGCCACGGCGGGGCTGGCCAGGACCAGCCGCTCGCGCAGGCGCTTCTCCTCCATCTGCAGCCGGGCCCGATCCATGGCCGCGGCCGGCACCCGGCGGAACTGCCCCACCAGGCCGAACCAGGCCAGCACGTTGAGCAGCCACTTGGTGCTGTCCCACTGGTACCAGAGGGCCCCGTTGCGGTAGTCCCACTGCCAGAGGTGGTGGAAGTTGTGGTAGCCCTCGCCATAGGTGAGGGGGGCCAGCAGCCAGTTGTCCCGGGCCGTGTTGCGGTCCGTGTACGGGCGGCTGCCGAACATGTGGGCGGCGCTGTTGATGAGGAAGGTCGAGTGGTGGGTCACCACGATCCGCAGGACCAGGCCCCAGACCAGGTAGCCCCAGACATTGCCCACGGCCAGACCGATCCAGAGGGGGATCAGGCTCACCACGGCGCCAATGAGGAAGTGGTTCCGGTGCTGCCAGCGCACCAGGGGATCCTTCTCCAGGTCCGCCACGCCGACGATGGGCATGGTCTTCTCCTCCATGACCCAGGTCCAATGGGCGAACCAGAAGCCCTCGCCGATGGTGTAGGGGTCCTGCTCCGTGTCCACGTGCTGGTGGTGAATCCGGTGATCGCTGGACCACTTCAGGGCCGAGTTCTCGAAGGCCGCGGCGCCGAAGCAGAGGAAGAAGAACCGCACCGGCCAGGAAGCCTTGTAGGCCCGGTGGCTGAAGAGACGGTGGTAGCCCCCGCTGATGGCCGTCCCGATGAGGAAGGTCATGGCCACGAAGACCAGGATCTCGCCCAGGACCGGCCGGGCCACGACGATGCGCCAGGGCACCAGGATCAGGGCCAGGCCCAGGGTTCCCACCAGGAAAGAGGTGTTCAAAACATTCCAGCGCTTGGCCTGCGGCATCCAGAATCTCCAGCCGCTCCATGGAAGCGGACATTCCAGTATATCGGAAGGTTGTGACTCAATCTTGATGCCATCGCATTCCCCCGCCCGGGGGGGCTCCGCCGGGCCAGGTACCCATGGGACACTGGCCCGTATCCCCTTTGAGGCCCCCGTGACCGCTTCGCGCCCCTGGTACCGCTCCAGCACCCTCTGGATCTTCGTCGGCCTGATCCTCGGCGTCATCCTGGGGGGTTTCCTGCCCCGGGACCAGCATCCCCTGGCCTACGAGACCTTTCGGTTCATCTCGAAGGCCTTCATCAGCCTCATCAAGGGCCTCATCGTGCCCCTGCTGCTGTCCACCATCATCGTGGGCATCGCCCAGACCGGCGATATCAAGGCCGTGGGACGGATGGGGGGCAAGGCCCTCCTCTACTTCGAGATCGTCACCACCCTGGCCCTCTTCATCGGCCTCGCCATCGGCAATTGGCTGAAGCCCGGGGCCCACCTGCCCATGGATCTCACCGCGCACACCGCCGTGGCGACCCTCCATCCCCGCAGCGGCTGGGAGATCGCCCTCCACCTCTTCCCGTCCAACCTGATCCAGCACGCGGCGGAGGGGGACATCCTGCCGGTGGTGGTCTTCGCCACCCTGTTCGGCATCGCCCTCACCAAGGTGGGGGAGCGGGGCAAGCCCGTGCTGGCCTTCTTCGACGGCGTGGCCCAGACCATGTTCAAGTACACCGACCTGGTGATGACCCTCACCCCGCTGGGTGTCTTTGGGGCCATGGCCTACAACGTCAGCCACATGGCCGCCGGACACGCGGTGAACGGCACGGTGCTCAAGGGCTGGACCGCGGTCTTCCACCTGCTCAAGCAGTACAGCCTCCTGGTGGGCAGCCTCTACCTGGCCCTGGCGGCCCTCTTCCTCCTGGTCTTCGTGCCGATCGCCTGGCTGGCGGGCATCCACATCCTGGGCTTCATCAAGGCCATCAAGGATCCGGCCCTCACCGCCTTCAGCACCGCCAGCAGCGAGGCGGCCCTGCCCAAGCTGCTGGAGGAGGTGGTACGCTTCGGCGTGCCCCGCCGCGTGGCCAGCTTCGTCATCCCCACGGGCTACAGCTTCAACCTGGACGGCTCCACCCTCTACCTGGTGCTGGCCAGCCTCACCATCGCCCAGGCCGCGGGCATCCCCATGAGCCTGGGCCGCCAGCTGCTCATGGTCTTCACCTTCATGCTCACCAGCAAGGGGGTGGCGGGCGTGCCGAGGGCCACCCTGGTCATCATCGCCGGCACCTGCGGCAGCTTCGGCCTGCCCGGCGAGGCGGGCATCGCCATGCTGCTGGCCGTGGACGAGATCATGGACATGGCCCGGACCACCGTGAACGTCGTCGGCAATGGCCTGGCGAGCGTGGTCATCGCCAAGTGGGAGGGGGTGTTCGGCACCGACCTGGAGCCCCTGCCGGACGAACTGGCCTGAGGATGGCCCGAGTTCCATGCTGGAACCGGGTGGATTGGGGCTAACGTCGTACTGGAGGCGACACCATGCCAAAGCCGGGGCCCGTAGCGCCCCCCCCTGACAAGGAACCCTGGCCCCGGGTCATCCGCATCGAGCCCTCGCCAGGAACGGTCATCGCGCTGCTGCTGCTCCTTGCCAGCCTGTGGGTGCTGAACCGGCTGCTGCCCGTGGTGCTGGTGCTGATCGCGGCCCTCATCATCGTGGGAACCATCAGCCCCGCGGTCCAGTGGCTCGAGGATCGGCGCGTATCCCGTGGCTTCGCCATCACCATCGTGTTCGGCGCGCTGCTGGCGCTCACCGTGGTCTTCATCACCCTGACGATTCCCTCCCTCATCGCCCAGGCCACCAACCTGCTCGACGAGGAACCCCTGCTGCGGGCCCGCCTGGCGAACCGGCTGGCGGCCTCCCACCTGACCCTGCCCTTGGCCGACCTGCTGCGCACCGTGCAATCCGGGGATCTCATCAAAGTGGCCGTCGCCAATGCCATCGGCTTCTCCACCCGGGTCGTCGCGGTCTTCGCCTACATCATGAGCTCCGTCTTCCTCGCGCTGTACATCATGATCGACCGGGACCGGCTGCGCGGCGGCCTCTTCTCGGTGGTGCCGCGGTCCCACCACATCCGGCTGTCCCGGGTCATGCTGAACCTGGAAACCATCGTCGGTGGCTACATCCGCGGGCAGGTGATCACCTCCGCCTTCATGGCCGCCTTCGTCTTCATCCTCCTGCGGGCCTGCTCGGTTCCCGGCGCCCTGGCCATCTCGATGTTCGCGGGCGTGGCCGATGTCCTGCCCTACGCCGGTGGGCTGCTGTCCGTGGGCGCCGCCGCCGTGGCAGCCATTCCGCGCGGCCCCGTGGTCATCCTCATCGTCCTGGTGCTGATGCTCGCCTACGAGGAATTCGAGAGCCGGGTGATCGTGCCCCGGGTCTATGGCCGGGAACTGCGTCTCCCGTCGTCCGTGATCCTCTTCTCGCTGTTGGCCGGGGGCGTCCTGATGGGCATTCCCGGGGCGCTGCTCGCCCTGCCGGTGGCGGCGGCCGTGTTGATGCTCGTCGGGGAACTGCGGGTCGAGCTCCCGGGGCAGCAGGAGCAGGCGGAGGATGTGGAGACCAGGGAACGCGATGATCGCGGCGAAGAGGAATATGAACGCCGGGCCGAGGGCATGCCCGCGGAGCAGGCCGCGGCCATCGCCGTCGAGATCTCGGTCGATCGGAGCCGGGAAGAAAACAGTCCGGCCCCGAAACCGGAGGCACCTGGCAGCGATGGGAAGCCGGACTGAGGCCGTTCTCGGATTCCGCGCCGGCCCCGACAAGAAGTAGCCTAGAGAAGGAGACCCAGCGCCATGAAGATCATCGTGACCGACGAGGTGACCGGCGAGGGCCTTGCCCTGCTCCAGCGGGATCCCCGCGTCACCCTGGATCTGCGGGCCGGGATTCCCCGCGAGGAGCTGCTGGAGGTCATCGGCGGCTACGACGCCATCATCACCCGCAGCGGCACCACCGTGGACAAGGCCCTGCTCGACGCCGCCATCCGGCTGAAGCTGGTGGCCCGTGCCGGGGTGGGCATCGACAACGTGGACGTGGACCATGCCTCGTCGAAGGGCGTGGTGGTGGTGAATGCTCCCTTCGGCAACACCAACGCCGCCGCCGAACACACCCTGGCCCTGCTGCTGGCCGCCTGCCGCAACGTGCCCGCCGCCCATGCCAGCCTGAAGGGCGGCGACTGGAAGCGGGCGAAGTTCACCGGTGTGGAGCTGAGGGGCCGGACGGCGGGCGTGATCGGCCTCGGCAAGGTGGGTGGCCGCGTGGCCAGCCGCCTCAAGGCCTTCGAGTGCGAGGTGCTGGCCTGCGATCCCTATGTGGCCGCCAAGCGGGCGCAGGACCTGGGCGTCCGCCTGGTGGACCTGGACGAGCTCTGCCGGACCTGCGACATCCTCACGGTCCACACGCCCCTGACCGACGAGACCCGTGGGATGATCGGCGCCGCCCAGATCGAACGCATGAAGGCGGGCGTGATCCTGCTGAACGTGGCGCGGGGTGGCATCCTCGACGAGGCGGCCCTGCTGGCCGGTCTGGAATCGGGCAAGGTGGCCTTCGCCGCGGTGGATGTCTTCTCCGAGGAACCTCCCGCGACCGAGCTGCTCCGGCGGCTCGTGGCCCACGAGCGGGTGGTGGTGACGCCCCACCTGGGGGCCAACACCCGCGAGGCCCAGGTCAACGTGGCCGTGGACGTCTCCCGCGAGATCCTCGCCTACCTGGACAAGGCCCCCCTCGAGAATGCCGTGAACCTGCCCCGTTTCGACGCCGCCCTCATGGGCCAGATGCGCCCCTGGTTCAAGCTGATGGCCATCCTCAGCGAGTTCGGGCTCCAGCTCATGAAGGGCAACCTGGACCGGGCCACCTTCGGCTATGCGGGGGGCCTCTCCCACCACGACTGCACCCCCCTCACCGTGAGCGGGCTGGCGGCCCTGCTGGACCGCATGGTCGAGCAGCCCGTGAACATGGTGAACGCGGGCCTCATCGCCGAGCAGATGGGCCTGGTGGTGGAGGAGCACAAGTCCACCGAGGGCGGCCCCTTCTCCAACCTCGTGACCCTCACCCTGGAGGGCGGGGGCGCCTCCCGGGTGGTGGCGGGCACCCTCTTCGAGGGCACCCCCCGCATCGTGCGCCTGCGGGACTACGCCATGGACTTCACGCCCCAGGAGCACATGCTGCTGCTCCACTACGAGGACAAGCCGGGCCGCATCGGCCGCATCGGCACCGTGCTGGGGGCCCACGACATCAACATCGCCTTCCTGAACCTGGGCCGCCAGGAGAAGCGGGGCGAGGCCATGGTCATCCTTTCCGTGGACTCCCCGGTGCCCCCGGGCGTGGTGGAGGAGATCGGCCGGGAGACCGAGGCGGGCTTCATCAAGGCCCTGCACCTGCCCGCCGCCGACGTCGGATGAGGGGGCTCCCCCTGGCATGATGGAGGGGGAGGCCTCCTTGAAACTCATCGCCTGGGACTTCGACGGCACGCTGGTGGACAGCCGCCCCCTCATCGAGGCAGGCATGGCCCACGCCCTGGACGCCCTGGGGCAGCCGCGGTCCGTCATGGCCGAGTGGCTCAGGTACGTGGGGCTCCCCGTGGAGGACGGCATCCGGAACACCTTCGAGCCCCTGGGCCTGGACGGGGCCACGGTCCTGAAGGCCTACCGGAGCTTCGGCCACGTGGAGCACGAGCACCTGCTCCAGCCCTTCGCGGGCATCCCCGAGCTGCTGGCAGAGCTCCGGGCCCGGGGCCAGCGCATGGGCGTGGCCACCTCCAAGCGCCGGGTCCCCCTTCTGCGCCAGATGGCCCGCTTCGGCTGGGAGGCCTGGTTCGACCCCATCATCACCCCCGACGAGGTCGCCTGCGGCAAGCCCCACCCGGAGACCCTGGAGAAGATGCAGGCCCTGACCGGCCTCGGGCCCCAGGACATCCTCATGGTGGGGGACACCCCCTTCGACCTGGACATGGCCCGGGCCGCCGGGGTGCCCAGCCTGGCCGTGGGCCACGGCTTCTACCCCGAGCCGGCCCTGGCCGCCTGCGGCCCCCGGGCCTACGCCCCGGACACGGCGGCGCTGCGGGACATCCTGCTGGCGTGGAGCGAGTCATGGCCGAGCTGACGCACCTGGATCCCGAGGGTCGCCCGAAGATGGTGGACGTTTCGGCGAAGGCCATCACCCGCCGCCGGGCCGTGGCCGCCGGCTACCTGGAACTGGACCCTCCCGCAGCCGAGGCCCTCTCGAAGGGCGGCGGCCCCAAGGGCGATCCCTGGTCCGTGGCCCGCATCGGTGCCGTGGGGGGCGTCAAGCGGGCGTCGGACCTGATCCCCCTGGCCCACCCCCTGGCCATCGAGGCGGTGGACGTGGCGCAGCACTGGGATGCCGTGGGACGGCGGGCCTGGCTCCGGGTGACCGTGAGCTGCGAGGGGCGGACGGGCATCGAGATGGAGGCCCTGGCGGGCGTCACCGTGGGCCTGCTCGTGCTCTACGACATGCTCAAGGCCGTCAGC
>JAJZQW010000035.1 GCA_021802985.1 Acidobacteriota bacterium
GCCACGAGATGCAGGAACTGATCGTGGTGGACGGCGTGGCCAAGGGCATCGTCACCCGCGACATGGTCACGGGCGAGATCCGCTCCCACCTGGCCGACGCGGTCTGCCTCGCCACCGGTGGCTACGGCAGCGTCTTCTACCTCTCCACCAATGCCAAGGGTTGCAACGGCACCGCCATCTGGCGGGCCTACAAGAAGGGGGCGGCCTTCGCCAATCCCTGCTACACGCAGATCCACCCCACCTGCATTCCCGTCACCGGCGACCACCAGAGCAAGCTCACGCTCATGTCCGAATCGCTGCGCAATGACGGCCGGATCTGGGTGCCCAAGCGCAAGGAGGATTGCGGCAAGCCTCCCAGCCAGATCGCCGAGGAGGACCGGGACTACTACCTGGAACGCAAGTACCCCTCCTTTGGCAACCTGGCCCCGCGCGACGTCTCCAGTCGCGCCGCCAAGCAGGTCTGCGACGAGGGTCGCGGCGTCGGACCCACGGGCCTGGGCGTCTACCTCGATTTCGAGGACGCCATCAAGCGGCTCGGTGTCAAGGCGATCGAGGAGAAGTACGGCAACCTGTTCGAGATGTATGAGCGCATCACGGACGAGGATCCCTACAAGACCCCCATGCGCATCTTCCCCGCCAGCCACTACACCATGGGCGGCCTGTGGGTGGACTACAACCTGATGAGCACCGTCCCCGGCCTCTTCGTGCTGGGCGAGGCGAACTTCTCCGACCACGGCGCGAATCGCCTGGGGGCCTCCGCCCTCATGCAGGGCCTCGCCGACGGCTACTTCGTGATCCCCTACACCATCGGGGGCTACCTGGCGGGCATCAAGCCCGGCACCCGGATCACCGAGGACCATCCCGCCGTCAAGGAGAGCATGGCCTCCGTGCAGGCGCGCACCGACCGTTTCTTCGCCATCCGCGGCAAGCAGACGCCCACCCACTTCCACCGGGAACTCGGGAAGATCATGTGGGAGGACTGCGGCATGGGCCGGAACGAGGCCGGACTGAAGCGTGCGCTCAAGCGCATTCCCGAGCTCCGGGAGCAGTTCTGGACGGACCTCGCCCTGCCTGGGGGTGGCCAGGAGCTCAACCAGTCTCTGGAACTGGCCGGGCGCGTGGCGGACTTCCTGGAGATCGGCGAACTGATGTGCCTCGACGCCCTTGAGCGGCGTGAGTCCTGTGGCGGTCATTTCCGCGAGGAATGGCAGACCGAGGAGGGCGAGGCCCTGCGCGACGACGAGCATTTCTCGCATGTGGCCGCCTGGGAGTACACCGGCGAGGGCAGCGCCCCCAAGCGCCACATCGAACCGCTGAAGTTCGAGAACGTCCATCTCGCGACCCGCAGCTACAAGTAGAGGACGGAACCATGGAAAAGCATCTGAACCTGACCCTCCACGTGTGGCGGCAAAAAGACGCCAAGTCCCAAGGGCGCTTCGTCGAGTACCCGGCCAAAGGCATCAGCACCGAGATGTCCTTCCTGGAAATGCTCGACGTGGTGAACGAGGGCCTCATCCATAAGGGCGAGGATCCCATCGCCTTCGACCATGACTGCCGCGAGGGCATCTGCGGCACCTGCGGTTGCGTCATCAAGGGCCGTCCCCACGGCCCCAAGGAGCGCACCACCTCCTGCCAGCTGCACATGCGCAGCTTCGAGGACGGCGACGATATCACCATCGAACCCTGGCGCGCCGAGGCCTTCCCGGTGATCAAGGATCTGATCGTGGACCGCAGCGCCTTTGACCGCATCATCGCCGCCGGCGGCTTCATCAGCGTACCGACCGGCTCGGCCCAGGACGCCAACAACCTGCCAGTCCCCAAGCAGAATGCGGAACTCGCCATGGATGCTGCCGCTTGCATCGGATGCGGGGCCTGCGTCGCCGCCTGCCCCAACGCCAGCGCCATGCTCTTTGTCTCCGCGAAGATCAGCCACCTGGCGCTGCTGCCCCAGGGCCAGCCCGAGCGCTATTCCCGCGTCCGGGACATGGTGGCCCAGATGGACGCCGAGGAATTCGGCACCTGCACGAACCACGGCGAGTGCGAGGCCGCCTGCCCCAAGGGCATCACCATGGAGAACATCGCCCGCATGAACCGCGACTTCATCAAGGCCAGCCTCACCTTCCGGCCCGAAGTCTCCAGCGGTGGCGCCGGCTGACGGCGTCCACCTTCCCTGAACGAGCGCCCGGTTCCCGCCGGGCGCTTTTCATGTCGGAGGCCGGCCCAGATGCGCCTTCGCGGTGGCCAGGAAGCGCGCCCGGGCCAGGGCATGGTCCACGATGGGCTCCGGGTAGTCCAACCCGGCCCTCAGCGCCTTCGGGGCCTTCCAGGGCTCGTGGATGAGTGCCACAGGCAGGGCGGCGAGTTCCGGAACCCACTGCCTCACGTAGGCGCCATCGGGATCGAACTTCAGGCCCTGGGCCACGGGGTTGAAGATGCGGAACCAGGGCTGCGCGTCGCAACCGCAGCCCGCGCTCCATTGCCAGCCGGCGCTGTTCTGGGCCCAGTCGCCGTCCGTGAGCCAATGCAGGTAGTGCGCCTCGCCTTGGCGATAGTCCAGCAGCAGGTGCTTGGTCAGGAAACTGGCGGCCACCATGCGGGCCCGATTGTGGACGAAGCCTTCGGCCTTGAGTTGGCGCGCGGCGGCATCCACCACGGGATAGCCCGTGCAGCCCTGAGTCCAGGCCTCCCAGGCCGCGGCATCCTCCCGCCAGGGGAAACCCTCGAAGCTGGGCCGGAAGGGCCGGTCCAGCAATTCCGGCCACGTCCACAGCAGGTGGTGGCTGAATTCGCGCCAGAGGAGTTCGTTGAGGAAGGGACCTGCACC
Source organism: Acidobacteriota bacterium (assembly GCA_021802985.1). Classification (GTDB taxonomy): domain Bacteria; phylum Acidobacteriota; class Holophagae; order Holophagales; family Holophagaceae; genus Geothrix. The sequence goes on from JAJZQW010000035.1 coordinate 2,825, forward strand.
GGCGCCACCCTGCTCCGCCGCCGCACGCCAGACCAAGCCGACGGAGAGGGTGCCGAACTTCAGGTCCGCGCTCAGGCGCGAGGTGCCGGGCCGGTCCATGCGGTCGCGGTCGAGGCCATAGCGGGCCAACGGCCCCGCCAGGAAGGAGCGGAGGCGCGCCCCGCCCGCCGCCTCCCCGCCCGCCTGGAGGCGCGGATTGGCGGCCAGACCGAGGGCCTCCATCGAGGGAATCGGCACGGTCTCCGCAGCCACGTCCAGAGGAACCGGAGGCAGGTGCTTCGGTTCGGCCCGGAGATCCGGAGCCACCCGCGGCGCACAGGCCCTGGCGAAGGGCGTGAAGACGCGGAACATCCCGCCCTGCCCGGTCTGTACCGAGCCCGGCGGCAGCAGCGTCTCCCCCTCGAACCGTTTGAACGGAATGCCCGCCCGCTCCAGGGCGTCCGCCACCCGCCGGTCCCGCTCCCGGCCGAAGGGCTCCACCCAGCGATGGGCCAGGACTTGCTCCGCCTGCCACAGCGCCGCCAGACGCGGCACCACCTCCACGCTCCGTCCGGGCACCACGAGCAGGCGGGAGCCCAGGCGCGCGAGGCTGGTTTCCAGTTCCTTCAGCGACGCCAGCAGGAATTGCATCCGGTGGGGCAGGAGCCGGGCCCGCTCCGGCGCGAAGAAATGGGGATCCAGCACGAAGAGCGGGATCACCTCGCCCGAGGCCGCAGCCTCCACCAGTGGCCCATGGTCTGCCACGCGCAGATCCTTGCCCCGGAACCACACGATGCTTCGCATCCCCCGAGCCTAGCGGAGATCGCTCCGGCCAGCCGGACCGGGAACCTGGACGCGCCCGGCCGGATCCCTCGGTGCCGCGCAAGGACTCCGATCAGCCCCCCCTGGCCGAGGAGGGCATCCGGCGGCGCAGCACCTTGAAGGCCTCGAACCAGAGGATGCTGGCGAAACCAGCCGCGCAGGCCATCAACAGGTCCAGACCATGCAAGGGTGCGAAATGGAAGAGGCGCTGCGCGACGGGCCAGTACAGCACCAGCGCGAGGAAGGGGATCGTGCCGCCCAGCACCCACCAGAGCGCGGTGTTGGGATTCCTGAGGCTGCCCAGCATGCTGAGCGTCCAGGACCGGTTGGCCAGGATGATGGCCAGGAAGGACACCACCAGGGCCGCGAAGGTCAGGGCGCGGGCAGCATCCTCCCCGCGGCTGTGATGCGCCAGGAGGTACACCGCCAGGCAGGCGGCCAGGGCCGTGGTTCCTTGCAGAAGGGCGAGGCCGATGGACTTCAGGCTGAACAACCGTTCCTGCGGATCCCTGGGGGGCCGCCGCATGACATCCGCTTCCGCCGCCTCGGCTTCGAAGATCAGCGAGCAGGAGGGATCGATCACCAGTTCCAGGAAGACGATGTGGACCGGCAGCAGGAGCAGCGGCCAGCCGGGGAAGAACACCGGGAGGATGGACAACCCGGCGATGGGGATGTGCACCGCAAAGATGAAGGCCACCGCCTTGCGGATGTTGTCGAAGACGCGTCTGCCCAGCTTGATGGCGGCCACGATGGACGAGAAATCGTCGTCGAGGAGTACCAGGGACGCGGCCTCCCTAGCCACATCGGTGCCCCGGCTGCCCATGGCGATGCCGATGTGGGCGGCCTTGAGGGCGGGCGCATCATTCACCCCATCCCCGGTCATGGCCACGACCTCACGGTTGGCCTTGAGGGCGGTGACCAGCCGCAGCTTCTGCTCCGGAACCATGCGGGCGAAAACATTGACCTCCCGGATCCGCTCCGCGAGCGTCTCATCGCTCATCTGGAGCAGTTCCGGACCGGTGATGACCTTTTCTGGATGGTCGATCCCGGCCTGCCGGGCAATGCTTTCGGCGGTCGCGGGGTAGTCCCCGGTGATCATCATCACGCGAATGCCCGCGGTTCGGCATTCCGCCACGGCGGCCGGAACGGTGGGCCGCACGGGGTCCTCCAGCCCAAGCAACCCGATGAATGCCAGCTTCAGGTCGTGATGCGCTTCGGGAAGGTCGGCGGTGGGGTAGCTCCCCTGCGCCACACCCAGGACCCGCAGCCCCTGGGAGGCCAGTTCGGTCACCTGGGCCTCGATCTGAGCACGACGCGCTTCAGGCAGATGACAGAGATCCACCACGGCTTCGGGCGCGCCCTTGGTCGCGACCATGACGCTGCCATCGCCGCAATCCCAGGCATGGGTGACCGCCAGGAGATCCGGCGCAAGCGGGTATTCCTTCACGAGGGACCAGGCGGGATGAAGGTGCTCCGTCTCCATCAGCCACTTTTTTCCGGCCGCGTGCAGGGCGCGTTCCATGGGATCGAAGGGATCGCGTTTGCTGGCGAGGATGGCGTATTCCATCAGCGTGTGGACCGGCTCCGGCAATGCGGATCCGACCGTGGCCAGATCCTGCGAATGACCCGCCACCTCCAGCCGTTTGAGCGTCATCTGGTTGAGGGTCAGGGTCCCGGTCTTGTCCACGCAGAGGACGGTGGCCGCCCCGAGGGCCTCGATGGCGGGCATGCGCCGGGTGAGGACGCGGCTGCGGGAGATGCGCCAGGCCCCGAGGGCCATGAACACGGTCAGCACGACCGGGAACTCCTCGGGGAGCACGGCCATCGCCAGGGCGATGCCGGCCAGGAATCCCTCCTTCCACACCGTGGCCCCCCCGCCCCGGGTCAGGGCATAGAGAACCACCACCAGCCCACAGGCACTCAAACCCACCCAGGCGAAGGTCCTCACCAGCCGATTCGTCTCCTTCTGGAGGAAGGTGGCCTCCGGCTCGACCTGCTGCAGGGCCTTGCCGATCTTGCCGAGTTCCGTGCGGGGACCGGTCCCAAAGACTTCCGCGATCCCCTGGCCGGCGGTCACCAGCGTTCCGGAGAAGAGGGACGGCAGGTCATCCCCGCCCGGTGCGTCGAGGGCTTGAGCCTCGGCGGAAGCAGTCTTTCGCACGGGAACGGATTCCCCAGTGAGCAGGGACTCATCCACCGACAGGTTGATGCCGGCGCGAAGGACGGCGTCCGCAGGCACCCGGTCCCCTTCTGCCACGATCACGATGTCACCCGGAACCACGTCGCGGCCGGGAATGCGGCGCTGCTGGCCCTCCCGGATCACCAGTGCCCGCGGGCTGGAGAGGTCCCGAAGGGCCTCCAGGGCATGCTCCGTCCGCCGCTCCTGGATGATGGTGATGCCCATGACCACGAAGACGAAGCCGAGGAGCATCAGCGCATCCTTCGGTTCCCCCATCACCAGGTAGAGCGTGCCCGCGGCCACCAGCATCAGGAACATGGGCTCCCGGACCACTTCCAGCACGATGGCCAGAAGACCGCGATTCTCCCGGGAGGGCAGTTCGTTGGGGCCCTCCCGGGCCAGGCGAAGCACCGCCTCGTGATCCGTCAGGCCGGCGAAACCCTCAAGGTCGAGGCTGGGAGGTCGATGGGCCGGCGGTGCCATCGTCCTGCGGTCACCTTCGGGTGGCAGCTCCGTCAGACCGGGATGCCCGAGGGCCCCTTGGCCGGACGCGGGCCCGAAGGGCCGAGGCACCCTTCAGCCCCCCGCCCCGCTCCCCAGCGCGACCTGCCAGAGGCCGGAGGGATCGGGGTGCATCAGCCATTCAGATACGATCGGGCGGGGGGTCCAGGCCCCCAGGGCCAGTTCCTGATCCAGCTGGCCGGCGCCCCAGCCCGCGTAGCCCAGAAAGAGCCGGTACCGGCCCTGGGGATCGCCCAGCAGGGCCTCCAGCAGGTCCTTCCGGTGGCTCACGAAGTGGGTGAGGTCCAGCACGGTGTCCTCGTCCTCGGGCAGGCCGCCCTGCACCAGCAGGATGCCCCGCTGGGGGTCCACGGGCCCGCCGCGCCAGGCCGTGGCCTCGGAGGATCCCCGGTAGGCCATGCCGCCTTCCTCGCAGACCTGCTCCAGGGCCAGGGGCAGGGGCCGGTTCAGCACCAGGCCCAGGGCCCCCTCGTCGTCGAACTCAACCAGGAGCACGACCGCATGGAGAAAATTGGGGTCCAGGAGGGCGGGGCTGGCCACCAGGAGGCAGGGGGCATCGGGACGCATGATGCCGATGATGATAGCCCACTGGTCCGAGGTAGGCTGGAGGGATGCGTGCGCCTCAACCTTCCCTCCTGGGTTCCCTCCGCGAGGGCCTGTCCATTCTGCGACGCCATCCAGCCCTGACCCTCGGGCTCACGGTCCTGGCCATGCTGCTGTCCCAGCTGGGCCCGGCCCTGGAACTGGCCGCCAAGGCCGAACCCAGCCTCCTCTTCCAGTCTCTCTTCGGGGCCGTGGGACTCCTTCCCCTGGAGATGTATTTCTTCCCCCGCTTCCAGGCGCGGCTCGACGCGGAACTTCTCAATCCTCCCAAGAACCAGCTCGCGATCTGGACCCGCACCTTCGACGAGAGATGGCTGCTGACCTTCGGCGTCCGGATGATCGTGAGCGTGATGGTGGGCGTGGGCATGGTCCTCTTCATCGTGCCGGGCGTCATCCTCCTGACGATCTTCGGTTGGGCGCCCATGCGGATCCTGCTCCGGGGCGACTCCCTGATGGATGCCTTCCGCTGGAGCCAGGCCGCCATGGCCCGGCACTGGCCCCGGGTGGTCCAGGCCGTGCTGGCCATGGTCATGGTCCTCCTGGTCTACCAGGCGGCCTCGGGCTACGCCCTGGAGCGCCTGCTGCCCAACCTCGATCCCCAGTTCGGAGCCGACGCCTGGCTGCGCCTGAAGCATCCCGCCTTCTGGATCCTCGGCTTCACGGGGGGCTTCCTGAACCTCTGGCTCACCGCCACCCTGCTGGCCCTCTTCCACCGGCTCGAAGCCGCGGTTCAGGCTCCCGGCCCCCGCTGAACGGAACCCCCCCCAGCGACAGGTCTGCGCTTCGGTCCCCTTCGTCCTGGGGCCCGCTGGTATGCTGGGCTTCCTTCACGACCTGGGGACGCGATGGCGGACGTGTTTTGTGCCTGGTGCAGGGCCCTCATCGGGCAGAGCCCGGTCGACCATTCCCACGGCATCTGCCGCGACTGCTACCAGCAGATGCGGGGCATCCCCAGGCTCTCCGAGGCGGAACTGGACGCCTTGCCCTTCGGCGTGATCATCCTGGATGAGCGCGGCACCGTGCTCGCCTACAACAAGGCCGAAAGCGATCTGTCCGGCCGGATCCGCACGGAGGTGGTCGGTCGGAACTTCTTCACGGACGTGGCGCCCTGCACCTCCGTCCAGGCCTTCCAGGGCGGCTTCAGGGAGTTCTGCCGGGGGGACGAGCCCTCCAGGACCTTCCGCTTCACCTTTCATTTCCCGACCGGCCCCATCCCCGTCCAGATCGTGTTCCTCCGGATGGGCTCGGAGGTCGCCGTGGCGGTCCAGAAGGCCATCGGGCCCCCGGTCTGAAAAGCCTGCTGCGTCGCCTCCAAGGGCGACCCTGCAGGCGCGGGTGAATCAGTCCTCGTCTCCGAAAAACCCCGGATCTTCGATCGCCACCAGCTCACCGGCCGCCAGGCCCCGCCGCTGCTCGGGCGTCAGGGGCACCTCGGCCCAACGCGGGTCCGTGCGCCCGTTGAAGAAGTGGGCCGAAGGTTCGGCGGCCTCGAAATCTTCTCGCCGGCGCCAGAGATGCACCCACCCCACGTGGTTGACGCGGGCCCAGAGGATCATGTGCAGGGCCCTCCGGCGGGCCCCTCCTTGCGCAGCACCGACACGGCATGGACCAGCACCGGCCAGGCCAACTGGATCTGCTCCAGCGCGGCGGCAGGACGGCCCGACAGGTTCAGGATCACCGTGCGGCCCGCGATGCCGCAGACGGCCCGGCTGGCGAAGGCCAGGGGATGGCCCCCCTTGGCGCGGATCAGTTCACAGAGGCCCGGCGCTTCGCGCTCGATGACGCGGCGCGTGGCCTCCGGAGTGGTATCCCGGGGCCCGAACCCCGTGCCGCCGCAGGTCAGGATCAACGGGGCGCCCTCGGCCGCCGTCCGGCGCAGGTCCGCCTCCAGCGCCTCGGCATCATCCGGCATCAAGGCGGAGGTCACATCCTTCACGCCCTGCCCCTGGAGCCACGCCTTCAACAGCGGCGTGGACTGGTCCTGATACTCCCCCCGCGAGGCGCGGTCCGAGAGGGTGATGAGGTGGACGCGTTCCATCCTCCGAGGATGCCACAATGGAGGATTCGAGAGGCCGCCATGTCCCGACCCATCCGCCCCGGCTCCGCCCTCGGCCTCCTTGGCGGCGGCCAGCTGGGTCGCATGTTCACTCTGGCGGCCCGGAACCTGGGCTACCGCGTGCATGCCCTCGATCCGGGCCAGGACTGCCCTGCGGGCCAGGTGGCCGACCTGGAAATCCGGGCGGCCTACAACGATGTCTATGCCGCCCAGGCCCTGGCCCGGGGCGTGGATGTCGTCACCGTGGAGTTCGAAAACATTCCTGCGGAGACCCTGGAGGCCGTGGCCCAGATCCGGCCCATGCACCCCGGCGCCCTGGTCCTGCATACGGTCCAGCATCGGCTACGGGAGAAGCGCTTCCTCGCCGACCATGGCTTCCCCGTCACGCCCTTCCGCGAGATCAACACCGAAACCGACCTGCGGGAGGCCACCGAGGCCCTGGGCTTCCCCTCCGTCCTCAAGACCGCCAGCTTCGGCTATGACGGCAAGGGCCAGCAGAAGCTGACGGCCCCGGAGCTGGTGCCCGCGGCCTTCGCTGCCCTGGGCGGCCAGCAGGGCATCCTGGAGGCCTGGGTGCCCTTCGAACTGGAGTGCAGCGTGGTCTGTGCCCGGTCCTCCGCGGGTGAGACGGCCGTCTGGGACGTGGCCGAGAACGCCCATCGGAACCACATCCTGGACACCACGGTCTTTCCCGCCCGAATCCCGGCGGAGGTGGCGCGGCGCGCCCAGGCCATGGCTCTGGCCATCGCCGGGGCCCTGGGCGTGATGGGCATGCTCGCGGTGGAGTTCTTTCTCAAACCCGGGGGCGAGCTGCTGGTCAATGAACTGGCCCCCCGGCCGCACAACAGCGGCCACGCCACCATCGACGCCTGCCTCACCAGCCAGTTCGAGCAGCAGGTGCGCGCCGTCTGCGGCCTGCCCCTGGGCGCCACCACCCTGCTCCGCCCCGCGGCCATGGCCAACCTGCTGGGCGACCTCTGGCCCAAGGGCGACGAACCAGCCTGGGAGCGCCTCCTCGACCATCGCGACGTGAAGCTGCACCTCTACGGCAAGACCGAAGCCCGGCCCGGCCGCAAGATGGGCCACCTCACCGCCCTCGGGGCGACCCCCGAGGAAGCCCTGGCCAAAGTGGTGGCTGCCCGCGAGGCGCTGAAGGGGTAAGGCTCCCACTCGGATCCATGTGATTGGATTTGGCTGGCCTCAATCAAGCTCGATTTTTGCCCGAAGGCCTGGCAGCAGGGTCTCGACCTTCTTGCAAACCAGGAAGTCCCACTGCCCCATCTCACCCCAGCGATTCACGGCTCGCGCCCAGCGACGGGCTGCCTCATGCTTGGCCCGGTCCACATCGTCCTCCTCGCCCTTGATCTCCAGGATCAGCATTCGGCCCGGCGCGGTCTGCACCAGGAAATCCGGCTGGTAGCTGTGCCCGAGGCCGTCGTACTCGTAGGGAATGTTGAACTCCAATCGTTCGTTACGGGCATAGCAGCGGATGAACCCCTGATTGGCGGCCTGCTCAAGAACGAAGGCAGCACTCTGCTCCCACTGGACGGTATCCATGGCGGCCTGATTGATGTGGCTGGCCACGGTGGGCTTGCAGGGCTTCGTGGTCTTGAAGTCCACCCGGGCCGTGCTGCCCTTGGGCTGATAGCGGTTCAGGATAGGCACCAGAGCCTGCTCGCCCTGGGCCTCATCCGGCTCGATGGCCGTGAGGAAGCGGCCGATCAGCCGCTCCATGTACCGCTCCAAGCCCAGTTCTGCGGGGTGGCAACCATTCCACTGGACCTTGGTAGCGGTGTAGGCCTTCACCAGCCACAGCACCTGAGGGAAGAGCTGCTGGCGGCCCTGGGTTCGGGCACTGAGACGATGATCCCCCTTCCCTTCCAGCAACCCTGACACGATGCGGCGGGCCAACTCGAACTCCAGGGTCTGGAGGTGCGTGTTTTCGTAGTACTGCTCGCGGTTCTGCTCCTGGGCCGGGAACTGCCCCAGGCCACTGGGATTCCCTTCCGCGTAACCCACCTGGGGCGCCACGAATACCGCCGTGGGCTCCCGGAGCGGCTCCAGGGCCAGGGATTCCATGGCCGCCACATCCGCCTTGATGACGTTCCGCTTCAGTTCGAAGGCATAGCCCTCCACATTCGGGAACTCGATTTCAAAGGCCTGCCGCTCCGGCAGGGCCTTCACATGGTTCTTGGGCTTGTCCTCGGGGGCCGGTTTGTTGACTGGCCGGCCTTTGAAGGGGATCACCGAGAAGGGCACGCCATAGACATCCACATATTCCTCATGGAGCTTCCAGCGGCCCTGCGCGTCCCGGTAGGGTGTGTAGTCCATGCGCCGCAGGCCCCGGCCTACCACCTGCTCGCAGAGCAGCTGACTGCCGAAGGCACGCAGGCCCAGGATGTGGGTCACGGAATTGGCGTCCCAGCCTTCGCTGAGCATCTGCACGCTCACCACGCAGCGTACCTGCTCACCCGGTTCCCCCTTCACACCAACCGTGGAAACAATCTTCCGCAGCTCCTCGGCGGCATCCTTGCGCGACCCAGTGGCGCTCTCGGCCTCGGCCAGCAGCTTGGAATCGATGCGTAGGGTGGCGCGGCGATGCTCCGTGTTCGCGAAGGCCTCGTTCAAGGAGCTGGGACCATAGGCCACGGTGCGCTTCTTCTTCCCGCGCTTCGGAGCCTCCTCGTCATCATCCTCAACTTCGATTTCCTTCAGCACGGTTTCACCGCTGATCCGCTCGAAGAAGAGCCGGGCGATGTCCGTGTTGTCGCAGACAACGATGAGCACGGGCGGTACGCGCTCCTGGCCCGGCGCGGCAGCTTCCATCTGTTGGAAGCGTTCTAGCCACTGATCTGCCAGCGTACGCAGGGCGCCCTCAGCCTCGCGCCAGACCACATCGGGCTTGGGCTTGCCTCCAGAAAGCTTGTCGCCGGGGCGGAGATTCTCCATGATCTCGCGCCATAATCGGAAGTACTTGGGATCCGGCCGTCCGGTCGTATCCGCCACGGGCAGGCGGGGGATCTTGGTGATACCGCTCTCGATGGCATCCACCAACCCAAAGTCCGAAACCAACCAGGGAAACGGCGACCCTTCGGGATGTCCCGAGCCCTTGAGGTAAAAGGGCGTGGCGGAGAGATCGACGCAAAAGCGCACACCCACGGCCTGGTTCAGACGGTCTAGTCCTTGCACCCACAGGGTCGCCTCCTCAAGATCGGCCTTCTCGTCGGCGGTAAGCTGTTCGCCTTCGGAAACGGGGGCGGGGCGGTAGGCGTGGTGGGCCTCGTCGTTCATCACGAGAATGGGCCCACGACCATAGAGTTCGCCCAGGAAGCGCCGGGCGAAGGTATCGGGATCCTCCTCGCCCTTGTCCACCACCCGGAAGGTGGCGCCCGCCTCCGCGTGGGGACTCTCCAGGCCCAGCTGGTGCCAGTTGTCCACCTTCACCCGGCCTTTGCGCAGATCGGGTAACAGCGCCGCGGGCACCAGGTCGAAGGCCTGGTAGTAGTTCTTGGCGTGATCGGGCCGCAGCACCTGCAGCCGCTCCTTGATGGTGAGGTTCGGGCAGGCCACGAAGACCGCGCCCGGAAACCGCTCGCTATTCGGCGTGCGGGCCCGGTTGCAGAGGGTCCAGGTGATGAGCATGGCCATCACCACGGTCTTGCCGCTGCCTGTGGCCATCTTGCAGCCGTAACGGCGAAGGGCCTTCAGCCTGGCTTCGGAGGGCACATCCAGCAGAGCCGGAGGCACCGTGAGCCCTTCGGTGAAGCGCGGGGCCTCGCCCCGCAGCAGGGCCTGGAAATCCTCCGGGCGCAGCCACTCGCCCTTGATGGGACGGCCTTGGGCATCCTGCGGATGGCGAACCCGAAGGTTCTGCTCCAGAACTTCCGTGAGGTAGATGACTGTCTCCACCGCCTCCAATTGGCAGAAGAAGAGGCGGCGGGCCCGGTCCTCCCTGCCCCAATGAAGCAGCAACTGGCGCGTGACTGCCGTGACATGGGGATAGCCTTCAGCGCGCCAATCCCGCACATTGGCCCGCAGGAGGTTGACCAAAGGCAGGTCGTCCTCGTCCTCCTCCATGAAGAGGCTGCGCTGCTTGCTGCCCGTGAGGCTGCCCTGGTGCCAGTAGCGGCTGGTCCGCCGGCCGCTTACTTCCACATGGTGGTGGCTGTCGCGGTCGTACTGCCAGTGCCGGTCCGGCTCCTCGTAGGGGCTGCAGAGGATCGGCTCGGCCACGGGTTGGATGGGGGGCGGTGCATCAGATTGAGTCACATCAACACCTGAAAAATGGCCACAGTTCAATCCGTGTGAATCCTGTGCATCCGTGGTTCAAAAAATCCTTTAACCACGGATGCACACAGATGCACACAGATAAAAAAACGGGATTCACAAAACCACCCTGCGGATTTCCAATTCGGGCTTCCCGAAGTTGATCAGAAGACAGACTTTCATGCCCGTAGCCTTCAGGTAGTTCAAGCACTGTGCGAGATGGATGTCATCCAGGGCCTTCACTGCTTTCAGCTCGACCAGCAAGCGGTTCTCGATCAGCAGGTCTGCCGCGTACTCGCCGACCACGATTCCGTCGTAATGCACGCGGATCGGGTGTTGGTTTGCCACAACTAGTCCAGCTTTGCGGCATTCATGAACCATGGCGTTTTCATAGACCTTCTCCAGAAAACCGCACCCGAGGGTGTTCTGGACCTTGAATGCGCACGAGATGACACGCTCTGTAAGCGGATCCTGAATAACCACGGCTGCCTCCTGGGTTGCCGTGGATTCTGCCATGACTTTATCCGTGTGAATCCTGTGCACCCGTGGGTCAAAAAGGCTTTCAACCACGGATGCACACCGATGCACACGGATGGGGGTCAGGAAGGCCACTTTCTCTGAACCGGAGGTACTTCGCCCTTCCCTGAATCCATGGCTTCGACCCCGGCTTTTATCCTTGTGAATCCTGTGCATCCGTGGTTCAAAAAAGCTTTCAACCACGGATGCACACAGATGCACACGGATGAAGGGCAACGGGACTTGCCGTGGTTCAGGAGGCATTGATCGTGTTCTCTGCATCGGTGGCTAGTCCAGCCGATGCGTGGTCATCACTTCGTTTCCTCGGGGATCAATCACCTTGACGGCGCAGCGCTGGTGTTTGCCGGGCGTGAAGGGCAGGCTTTCGGTGCCCGCGAAGGCCTTGAAGCGACCGGCATCCGCGCTCTTGAGGGCCTTGGCCAGCTTGTCCCAGGCAGTCTTGTCGGGGAAGAAAGCCTGGGTGATGCAGAAAGCCCGGCCATCATAGTCCTGGTCCAGGAACCAGGCCGCCACCTTGTCGGCGCCGGTGGCGACGAGGCTGTGGTCCACGGGGTTGTAGATGTCCACGCCCTCCATGTGGACGCGGAATTCGCCCTGCTTCAGCCGCTCCAGTCGCGTGCGGGGCAACCCCATGGCTGTGAAGAGCTGGGCGCCGGGACCATCCTTCAGCAGGCCCGCCATGGTGGCGTCGGGCCGGATGAGCAGCAGATGGGTGCGCACATGGCCGCCGTCTTCCGCATGCTGCTGAATGGCGCCCTGGGCCACGGCATCGAAGCCGAAGCCCGCGAAGACCAGTTCTTCGAACCCGCGCTGGTAGGCCTGGCGCAGGGCCTGGCCCACCTGGAACTCGCTCACATTGCCGATGCGGGGGCCGATGCTCACCGCCACGCGGCGGGCGGGTTCGCCCCACTCGCCTTGGCCATGCAGAACGGGGCTACCGGACAATGGCTCCAGCCTTGTGAAGGCCTGGTGCTTGTTGTCGAGGAAGTCGACGCCCTGCTGCCGCAGCCAGCCCAGCACCTGTTCCTGGAAGGCCTCGGCGTTCTGGGGGGCGTTCGCGGGATCGAAAGCGGGCAGATCGCCCTCGAGGCCTTCAATGGGCGAATCGTCATCGAGGCTTTCCAGGGCGGGCAGTACGGACTCCACCGTGAAGGGACCGCTCACCCGGGTGATGCTGCGCACCACCTTGGGCTGGTCCACCAGCTCCTCCTGCGCCGCGTTCGCCGCGATGCAGGCATTCACCTCGTCCATCTTGGCGCGCCAAGCAGCACGGTAAGCGCTGACGGCCTCACGCAAAGGCTTGGGCCAGTCTTCGTCGGTGTCGAAGGGCACTTCCCAGGCGTACCAGCCATGGAAATCCAGATCGACCGTGGCCCGTTTGCGAGCCGCGGCATCGCGCTCACGGCCATCCGGCGGCAGCAGCCAGCGGCGACGGTCCGCATCCGTGATGGCCCGCTGGCCCCCGGCTTTCGCCTTGGCCACCAGCTTGGTTTGAAGCTGCTCTCGCAGGGCCGGCGTGACAGCCGTGAGCCCGGCGTTGCAGGCCGCAAGCGCCGCCTCCATCAAGGGTTCATGCTTGGCGAAAATGGGATCGAGATCCGCGTTCTGGGCGATGCTGCGCAGGGTCACATGGGGCACGGTCTTGCAGTCCAGGGTGCGCGGATCCCCGTTGGTGGGTTCCTTCAGCCAGGTGCCCTCGGGATGGCGCGTTCGGTCCTCGTCGTTCAGCTCACGCAGTGCGTAGTAGTCGAACTTCGCCGTCATGAGCCGCTGCCGGGCCAGAGACAGTGCCACGCGGCTGGTGTCGCAGGTGATCCAGCGCCGCCCCCACTGCTCCGCCACGTAGGCCGTCGTGCCTGAACCGCAAGTGGGGTCCAGGACGAGGTCACCGGGATCTGTGGTCATGAGAATACAGCGTTCGATGACATCGGTTTGAGTTTGAACAACATAGATCGACTGATCCGACTTCCCAGCCGTGTCTTCCCAAATGTTATTTAGGCGCTTGAACTGACCATCCTCATAGAATTTCACGAACCAGGCACGGCCTCTACTCTCGATTCGTTCTGAATTGAGCAATCGGGTTCGACCTTGGGGGCCAGTCTTCCAATGTTCGTTTGTTCCCAATTCGAATTTCTGTCCGAAGGCTTCAAATCGCTCGGGATTCCCTGAAGCCCCTGCAGAAGTGAGTTTCGAAAGGCAGTACACGGAGGCCGTATCTGGAAGAAGGTTCGTGTTTTGTTTTTCTTCGGGAGTTAGTTGCCTTGGGACTCCGGCAATCGAAGCCCCCCAACTTCCTCCAGGTGTATCGCGAGCCCATTCATCACAAGGTTTCGCTCCGAAAATCGGTAGCACTTTCAATCGATCAGCCTGCTTCGAATACCAGAGGAGGTAATAAGCACCATCGTCTAGCAATCCACTTGGTGTGGCGGTCTTCTTGACCGAAATAAGTGAAACGAATTGTTCGACCCCAAATATCTCGTCCAGAACGAGCCGGACACGGTGCAAGTTCTCGACACCAATTTGCACGAAGATGCTGCCGGTATCGGCCAGCAGTTCCCTGGCGAGCATGAGGCGGTCTCGCAGGTAGGCCAGGTAGGAGTGGACGCCCAGGGTCCAGGTGTCACGATAGGCCTTGATCATCTCGGGTTCGCGGGTGAGGTCGCTGTCCCGGTCCTTCACATCCCGCTTCCCCACCTCGGACTGGAAGTTGCCGCCGAACTTGATGCCGTATGGCGGATCCAGGTAGATCATCTGCACCAGTCCCGCCAGGTTCTCCCGCCTCGCCAGGGAGGCCATGACCTGGAGGCTGTCGCCCAGCACCATACGGTTGGCCCACTCGATGGGGTACTTGTAGAATTGCAGTTCCTTGGCAGGATCCAGATCGGGGTCGGCGAAGAGGCTGCGGGGCGAGTCCTGGCGCCGCACGGCGTTGAGGATCGCCTGGGTACTCACCCGCTCATGGATGTGCAGCGCCACGGGATCCACCTCGAAGCCTGGCTTCTCCCGCTTGCCCGCCCATTCAATCCAGGGCTCGTGGACGCTGAGGAGGGCCTTCAGTTCAGCAACCTCCTCGGTGGAGAGGGCCCGCTGGGTGGCTGCGGCTACCAGTTCGGCAGCACGATCCGCGCGACCCGAAGGATCGAAGCGCAACTCCGGCGGCCGGTGGGGGTTGTAGGCATAGGCCAGACGCGGAGGTTCCGCTGCACGACCTTCCGCGGCGAGGCCCGCAGGTGGGTTGTTGAGCCGCTTGGCCCGGTGCAGGTAGTTGGCGCTTTCCGAATCGGACAATTCCAGCTCAGGCGCTGTGGCCGCAGCTTCCACCTTGGAATCGCGGCCCTTCCCGCTTCCTTTCGGACGGCCCCGCTTGGGTTTTATGGCATCTTCCGCCCGGAGCTCGAAATCCGCGTCGCCGCTCACACCGACTCCAACACAAATTATTTGTGTTTCACCAGTTTGCCCTCTGAAAGCTGAATGCGGGAAGAGAAAAAATCCCCGTCGATGTTCAGTCGAGGGGCACGAGAGACTGAGGTAACCTCATCGGCATGGCCCCGTGCCGGCTGTCTCGCTCCTGGATCTGGAGCGAATGGGCCGAAGATATTCCAACACAAATTATTTGTGTTTTATGGAATCTGCCATGAAGGGCCATGAACGCCCTCCGCGGCAGCGCGCGCCCAGGCATCCCAAGACTCGGGGCGAGCGGATCTGGGTGGCGCGGGAACGGCTGGGCCTTACGCAGCGGGCCCTGGGCGTTCTGGTGGGCGTGGGTCAGGCGGCGGTATCAGCCTGGGAGAAGGATGCATCCCTGCCTCGGGAAAGCGCATGGCCCCTGCTCTCCGAGGCCCTCGGACAGTCCCGCCGTGCGTTGGAATCCGGCATCGGCTACCACGGAAAGGAGGCCGTGCCCCGGGTCGCGGAAGGCCGTGCGCCCCGAGTGGTGCTGCCCACCCTTCCCGAGGGGGTGGAAACGCTCCTCATCTCCGAGAAGGGCCTGGCCCAGGAGCCCATGACCGCTATTCAGGCTGCCAGGATCTTGCGCGAGGCCGTGCGCAAGGGACGCCCGGTGTGGGTGGTGCTGGGCTGATCTTCCCCTTTCAGGGCGTGGGCTAATCCACCCGCGCCAGCCGGGCCGCCCACCAGGCTACGACGGCGCGGGCGAGTTCATCCTTGGGATGAGGACCCAGGGGCTGCTGTGGGCCCTGGGTGGTGACGGGGGTGAGGGTGTTGGGCTGGTTTCCGAAGGCCCGGCCGCCCTGCACGTCGTTGACCAGCACGGCGTCGAGGTGCTTCTTCGCCAGCTTGGCGGCGGCGTGGTCCAGGTGCTGCTCGCTCTCGGCGGCGAAGCCCAGGATCCACTGGCCGGAATGCTTGGAGGCGGACAGCGTGGCCAGGATGTCCGGCGTGCGCACCAGGGTCAGGGATTCCGGCCCGTCGGTTTTCTTCACCTTTTCACCCGCCACCGATTCCGGGCGCTGGTCCGCCACGGCGGCGGCGCCCACCAGGCCGTCGGCCCCGGGCCAGCGAGCCTCGCAGGCCGCGAGCATGTCCTGGGCGCTGCGCACCCGGACCGTCTCCACGCCCCAGGGCGCGGGAAGGTCGCCCCCGAGCACCAGTTGCACCTGCGCCCCGGCATCGCGGAAGGCCCGGGCCAGCTCGATGCCCATGGCGCCGGTGCTGCGGTTGGTAAGGGTGCGGACGGGATCCAGATCCTCGCGCGTGGGGCCCGCGGTGATGAGCACCCGGCGACCCGTCAGCGAGGGCAGCTTCGGGCTGCCGGCCACCTGGATGGCTTCGGCGATGGCCTCCACCTCCGCCAGCTTGCCTGCGCCCTCCTCCCCGCAGGCCAGGACACCGTCCGAGGGATCCACGATCGTGTGGCCGAAACTCCGCAGCCGCGCCACGTTGGCCTGGACCGCGGGGTGCTCCCACATGCCGGTGTTCATGGCCGGGGCCCACAGCACCGGCGCCCGAGTGGCCAGCAGCACCGTGCTGAGCAGGTCCGTGGCCAGGCCATTGGCGGACTTGCCCAGGATGTTCGCGGTGGCCGGCACCACGGCCACCAGGTCGGCCCAGCGGGCCAGCTCGATGTGCTCGATGCTGGGATTGGCGCGCCACTCCTCCTGATCCGGATTGGCGCCGTAGCAGGGCTCGCCCGTGAGGCTGGCGAGGGTGAGCGGCGTGATGAACCGCGAGCCGGCTTCGGTGAGGATGCAGCGGACACGATGGCCCCGCTTGGCCAGAAGCCGCGCCAGTTCCGCGGACTTGTAGGCCGCCACGCCACCGGTGATCCCGAGGATGATCTGCATCAGATGGCTCCCGAAAGCCCCCATCCTAACGCCAGGCTGATTGTTCCAACCGGGTTCTGGTGCTATGCTTCCTGGTTCGGAGTGTCCATGAACCAGCGCACCATTGTCCGAGTTCCTGAAGAGATCGCCAACAAGTACCGCTTCGTCGTGGTGGCGGGCAAGCGCTGCGAGCAGCTGCAGCGCGGGGCCTTCCCCAAGGTGGAGGTCGTGGTCCCCGTGAACAAGCACGGCCAGGCCCAGGATGCCCCCAAGCTGGCCTCCTTCTGGGGCCAGGTCGCCGTGGCCGAAGTGGAAGAGAACCGCATCGCCTTCGAGGAGCCCGAGGTCATCACCCTCGACTACACCACCGAGGCCCCCATCTCCAGCGAGTAGCCCTTCAACACCATCGAGATGGGCCCCTTCGGGGGCCTTTTTCGTAGTCGAGAGCTATTTCCACGCATGATGAAATTTCCCCTTGCCCTGAGTCGGGAATCTCCCCATGATTCAACAACTGTTGAATTAGGTGACCCGTGCCCCAGCTTCCTTCAGCTCGCCCCCGCGGTCCCAAACCCCACCGGGTGGATGCGGATCAGCTGCTGGACGCGGCCCAGGAGATCTTCTCCCGGGAGGGGCTCCGGGGCGCCAGCCTGCGGGCCATCGCGCGGCAGGCGGGCTGCGATCCGGCGCTGATCTACTACCACTTCGACAGCAAGGAGGCCATGTTCACGGCCCTGCTGGAGCGGCGCTTCCCGCCGCTGATCGAGGATCTGCGTCGCGTGTCGGATCCCGGGGACCGGCGCCCCACCCCCCTGCGGCTCTGGGACGTGATGTGCATCTATCACACGCGCCTGAGCCACAACCCGGGCATCCGGAGCCTCGTCCGGGGCGAGATCGTGCGGGGCACCGAAGGCATCCAGGAACTCATCCAGAACCAGGTGGGGGGCGCCGCCTTGCAGGTCAAGGCCATCCTCGAACAGGGCATCGCCCGGGGGGAAGTCCGGCAGGACCTGGATCCTCTGCTTTCCACCTTCTTCCTGGTGAAGCTCCATCTGGAGATCCTCGACGTGCTGCCGGTCGTGGCCTCCCGGCTCCTGGGCGTGCCGCCCGGGGCGGCCGTGGCCGAGGGTGAGCGCGCCTGGATGCAGCTCTTCTGGCGAGGCATCGCCGCCGACCCCACCGCGCCGGTCCCTTCGCTGCCCGACCTCGAACCCTGACGCCCCGATGAGGCTCCCTATGCGCAAACTCCTGCTGCTGTTCCCGCTCCTGCTGATCGCCTGCCACCGCGACCCCCGCCCCCTGCTCAACGGGCGGGTGGAGGCCTACCTGACCGACCTGGGCCCCCGGGCGGGCGGGCGACTCGTGGAACTCGGCGTGCATGAGGGCCAGCGGGTGAAGGCCGGGGACCTTCTCGCCCGGGTGTCCGCGGAAGAACTGGATGCCGCCGTGCAACGGGACCAGGCGGGGTTCGAAAGTGCCGAGGCCAAGCGCCTGGAACTGGACCGGGGCTCCCGGGCCGAGGACATCGCCCAAGGCCAGGCCCGCGTCCATGACGCCGCGGCAGCCCTGAAGCTCGCCGAAGCGAGCCTGCGCCGCGCCCGGAGGCTCGTGGCCGACACAGTCATGTCCCAGGCGGACCTGGACAACGCCGTGAGCGCCCGGGACCGGGCCGCCGCGGCCTTGAACCTCCAGACCAAGGCCCTGGCCGAACTCAAGGCCGGCGCCCGCATCGAGGAACGCCAGGCCGGTCAGGCCGCCGCCCGCCAGGCCGGGGCCGTCCTCCGCCAGAGCCGCATCCAGGCCGGCTTCCTGGAGGTGCGCGCCCCCTTCGATGGCGTGGTGATCCATCGCCTGCGCGAACCCGGTTCCGTGCTGACGCCCGGCCAGCCCATCCTCACCCTGGCCCGCCTGGATGAACTCTGGGTGCGGCTCTACCTGCCCCAGCCCCTGCAGGCCCACGCCGCGCTGGGAATGCCGGTGACGGTGTCGGTGCCGGGCGGGTCTGCCGCCCCCCTGAACGCCACCCTGGACGAGGTCGCCAGCGAAGCGGAATTCACACCCAAGATGGTGGAGAGCCGCGAGGAACGGGTGAACCTCGTCTATGCGGCGCGGGTGAACCTCAAGGATGGCTGGGACAAGGGGCTGGTCCCCGGCGTAGCCGTGGACGTGCGCCTGGGGGCGCCGACCCGATGATCCTCCTCGAGGCCGAAGGACTGGCCTGCCGATTCGGCACCAAGGAGGCCGTGCAGGGCCTGGATCTGACCCTGGCCGAGGGGGATCTTGTGGGCCTCATCGGCCCCGACGCCGCGGGCAAGACCACCACCTTCCGCATGCTGGTGGGGCTCCAGTCCCCCACGGGCGGGCGGCTCACGCGGCACCTGGGCCGGGAGCAGATCGGCTACGTGCCCCAGGCCTTCAGCCTGGCCCCGGATCTCACCGTGGCGGAGAACCTGCGCCTTCAGGCGGGGCTCTTCGGACTGTCGGATTCCGCACCCCGCATCCAGCGGCTGCTGGAATCCGTGGGCCTGGACCCCTTCCGCGACCGGCTCTCCGGCGCCCTCTCCGGCGGCATGAAACAGAAACTCGCCCTCTGCATCGCCCTGCTCACGGAGCCGCGGCTGCTCCTGCTGGACGAGCCCACCACGGGCGTGGATCCCGTGAGCCGGCGGGAGTTCTGGGCCCTGCTGCACGGCGTCCACGACGAGGGCGTGGCCATCCTCTTCTCGACCCCCTACATGGACGAGGCCGAGTACGCCCACCGCATGCTGCTGATGCACGACGGCCGCATCCTCGACCAGGGCGACCTGGCCTCCTTCCGCCGGGGCCTACCGGGGCTGGTGTTCCGGCTGGTCAGCCGGCGGCGCCGGGAGGTCCAACAGGCCGTGGCGGCACTGGAACCCCTCGACCTCTCGGCCGAGGGGGAGATCCTCCGCGTCCGGTTCCCCGAGCAGGATCCTGCCCCGCTGCTGGCCAGGCTCTCCGCCATCGATGGGGTGGAACAGGTCCGCCTCGCCGAAGCCAGCCTGGAGGATGTCTTCCTGCACGCAATCTCCGTCTCGGGAGGGGCCCATGGCTGAGCCCATCCTCTCCGTCCAGGGCCTCACGCGGCGCTTCGGAGCCTTCACCGCCGTCTCCGAGCTCAGCTTCGAGATCGAGCCCGGCGAGATCTTCGGTTTCCTGGGCCCCAATGGCGCAGGAAAGAGCTCCACCATCCGCATGCTCTGCGGGGTGCTGGCGCCCAGCGCGGGCCAGGCCCGGGCCCTGGGCCGGGATCTCTTCACCGAGGCCGACCAGGTCCGCGCCCGCATGGGCTACATGAGCCAGAAATCGAGCCTGCTGACGGATCTCACCGTGGCCGAGAACCTGCGCTTCTTCGGCGGTCTCTACGGCCTGGAAGGCTCGCGGCTCTCGGGTGAAGTCGAATTCCGCCTCCGCGAGATGCAGGTCTGGGAGGAACGGGACCTCATGGTATCCGCCCTCTCCACCGGCGAGCGGCAGCGGGTCGCCCTGGCCTCCGCCACCCTGCACCGCCCCGAGATCCTCTTCCTGGACGAGCCCACCAGCGGGGTGGATCCACTCCGGAGACGGATGTTCTGGGAGGCCATGGACGAGCTCGTGGCCACGGGCATGAGCATCCTCGTCACCACCCACAACCTCGCCGAGGCGGACCAGTGCGACCGGCTGGCCTTCATCCTGGCCGGGAAGCTGATGGCCTACGGTCGCCCCGGGGCCCTCAAGGAGGCGCTGGGACGGCAGGTGGTCGAACTGCGCAGCGACCAGTTCCGCGAACTGCAGAGCGAGGCGCGGCGGCTATCGGGCATCCTGGCCGCCGAACTCCAGGGCCGGGCCGTGCGCATCTCCCTGCCCGCCGAAGTGGATCCTGCCCCCGTTCTGGCGCGGCTCCGGAACGCGGGGTTCGCCTTCGAGGCCCTCCCCTCGGAACTGCCTTCGCTCGAAGACCTGTTCGTGGACCTGGTCCAGCGCTCCCGCGCCGCCGCCTAAGGAACCCCCATGTGGAACCGCATCAAGGCCCTCGTCTGGAAGGAGTTCCTGCAACTGCGGCGGGACCGGCTGACGCTGGCCTTCACCCTGGGCATGCCCCTCATGCAGCTGCTCATCTTCGGCATGGCCATCAACTACGACGTGAAGCACATGCCGGCCGTGGTGCTGGATGAATCCAACAGCCAGGAGAGCCGCAGCTTCGTGGATGGCCTGGTGGCCACCCAGTACTTCGACGTGAAGGCCCGCGTCTCCACCGAGGCCGAACTGCGCACCACCATCGACCGGGGTCGGGCCCAGGTGGGCGTATGGTTCCCGCCGGACTACGCCCGGAAGATCCGCTCGGGGCAGACCGGCGAGGTGATGGTCATCGTGGACGGCTCCAGCCCCACCACCGCCTCCAACGCCATGGCCACCGCCCAGGGCGTGGGCCAGCTCCGCAACACCCAGCTGCTCTACGATCGCATGGGCTACGGCGACGCCGCCCACCCGGCGAATCCCATCGAGGTTCGCATCCGGCCCTGGTACAACCCTGATTTGCGCAGCCCCACCTTCATCGTGCCGGGGCTGGTGGGCGTCATCCTCTCCATGACCTGCATCATGTTCGCCTCCAATGCCATCGTGCGGGAGAAGGAGCGGGGCACCCTGGACCAGATCATGGTGACGCCCGTAACGCCCATGGAACTGTTCCTCGGCAAGATCATCCCCGTGGTGGTCATGGCCTACGGCCAGATGACCGTGCTGTTCGGCGTGGCCCATCTCTTCTTCAAGGTGCCCGTGGCCGGCTCCATTCTCCTGCTGTACGGGATGGCGGGCTTCTTCATCCTCCCCATGCTGGGCATCGGGATCCTCATCTCCACCGTGGCCCAGAACCAGGCTCAGAGCGGCCAGATGAGCATGCTGACGATCCTGCCCTTCGTCTTCCTCAGCGGCTACATCTTCCCGCGGGAAGGCATGCCCCTGCCCTTCTTCCTGATCGGCGAGCTGATGCCGCTGACCCACTTCGTCATCATCATCCGCGCCATCGTCCTCCGGGGCGTGGGCCTGGCCGCCTTCTGGCCGGAACTGCTGAAGCTCCTGGCCCTGTCGGCGCTGATCTGGGGCCTGGCCCTGAAGCGCATGAAGCGGGCCGAGGCCTGACAGCAAGCTGGCTGGAGGCGGCGCCCCTGGCTGTTGATACAATCGAGCCCTGAGGTGCCGATGCTTCCCCTTGCCGCCCGGATTCGTGACCCCCGCCTGCTGCCCCTGGCGGACAAGGTGCTGCGCGGCGAGCGCCTATCCTTCGAGGACGGGCTCCTGCTCTACGCCACGCCGGATCTCTCGGGCGTGGGCGCCATGGCGAACCACGTGCGGACCCGCCTCCACGGACGCAAGGCCTACTACGTGGTGAGCCGCCGGCTGTCCTACACGAACGTCTGCTACACCCACTGCCAGTTCTGCGCCTTCCAGGCCAAGCCGGGGGATGCCCGCGCCTACTCGCTTTCCGCCGAGGACATCATCCGCGAGCTGGAGAAGCCCGAAAACACTGGCGTTCGCGAGCTGCACATGACCTCCGGACACAACCCCAAGCTGAAGATCGACTACTTCGAAGACCTCTTCCGCAAGATCAAGGCCCGCTTCCCGTCCATCCACCTCAAGGTCTTCACCATGATCGAGATGGACTACTACGCCCGCCTCAGCGGACTCAGCACCGAGGCCTTCCTGGATCGCTGCATGGCGGCGGGCCTGGAGAGCTGCCCCGGTGGCGGCGCCGAGATCTTCGACGAAGCCCTGCGCGAACAGATCTGCATCGGCAAGAAGGACGCCCAGGTCTGGCTCGATACGGCCGAACTTTGCCACCGCAAGGGGCTGCCCACGAACTGCACCATGCTCTATGGCCACATCGAAGAACCCCGCCACCGGGTGGACCACCTGCTGCGGTTGCGCGACCTGCAGGACCGTTCGAGGAAGGCTGGCTACGAGGGCTTCCTGGCCTTCATTCCCCTCGCCTACCAGAACGAGGAGAACGAGCTGAGTCGCACCCACGTCATCCACGAGACCACGGGAACCCAGGACCTGCGGGAGATCGCCGTGGCCCGCCTGCTGCTCGACAACATCCCGCACATCAAAGCCTACTGGGTGATGATTTCGCCGGGCCTGGCCCAGATCGCCCTCAGCTACGGCGCCGACGACGTGGATGGCACCGTCATCGCCGAGGAGATCGCCCACGATGCCGGCGCCAAGACGCCCCAGGGCCTCACCCAGGGCGAGCTGGACCGCCTCATCACCGAGGCCGGCTACGAGGCCCTGGAACGGGACAATCTCTATCAGACCTACGCAGCGGTCTAATCCACCT
>JAJZQW010000085.1 GCA_021802985.1 Acidobacteriota bacterium
GCCGACTGCCTTCATCAGGACCTCGGCCTTCTCCGACTTGACGGTGATGCGGAGGTCGAGGTTCAGGGGGCTGGTCATCGTCTGCTCCTGGGCACCGTCCGGGGTGGTGGGGGTGGTGCACTTGTAATGATAGCGATCCGCTAACACCGTGCAAGGGGAATTTTCAAAATTTTTATGCGGGCATGAAAAAGCCCCGCCGGAGCGGGGCTGGGAGCGGATCCAGGGGGTTCAGTTGTTGGGCTGGAGGAACTCCGGGCGGGCCAGGACACGGCCACCGGGAAGGAGAAGAACCTCGCGGTGCTTGAAACCCATGTAGGCTCCGAACCCGTTCTTCATGTTGCAGTCGAACCCGATGAGCCAACCCCAGTACACGCTCGGTTGGCCCGCGGCGATGCCCGCCAGGCCGTTCCTGAACCCGCCCTTGCCGATGAGGTAGGCGCCCTGCACCTGGGCGGCGTAGGGGTCCTTGAGGCTTGCGATCATGGGGTATTGCCGGGCCGCTGCCTCGATCTGCTCCTGGGTGGGCTGGGGTCCCACATCCACGCCGGCTGGGACCGTGCGGGGCGTCATGCTGCATCCCACAAGGGCCACCAGGCAGACAGCCGGAAGGAATCGTTTCATGGTGCCCTCCTACGCGCCCAAGATAGCAGCAATCTGCTCAACCACCCATCGGGCGTCAGCGAAGGCCGCCAGGAAGATCAGGCCCAGCTCCCAGTGGATGGCCGTAACCGGACCTGGGATCAGAAGCAAGTCATGAGCCCTTGCCATCTCTTCGAGCCTTGCGAGCCAGGACCCAGTCTCGCTCTTTAGCGAAGGCCCGGTAGAGGTGATCTCTGTCTTCATCGGTCAGATCCTCCAGCGCGAGGTCTTTTACAATCAACCCCGCCAGAAAACGAGTTTGTTCTGACCTATCGGACAAATCCTGTCCAGCAATAATTCCGGCTGGATCATCTATGAATTCAGTCACAGAGCACCCGAAGAGGTTGGCGGCGTTCTGGAGGGTTGAAAGACCTGGGGGCCGCGTCCCCGACAGCCAGAAGCGGAGCGTCCCGTATGACGTGCCCAGGTCCACCGACACCTGGGCCTGAGTCTTCCCCGTCTTGGCCTGGTATTCCTTCAGCCTTTTTCTGAAACTTTCCAATTGAGTCCACATGCGGCAATGGTGGCCCAACAGTAGCATCCTGCAAGTTGAGCGTGGCCCTTGACTCGTTAGCGGTTCGCTATTACATTTTGAACCATGAGCATGAAGGAACGCCTCCTTGCCTCCGGGCAGACCGTCGCCGAGGTTGCGGCCCGGGCGGAAACGCCTACGGCCCACCTCTACAACATCCTGAACGGCGTCCGCAGGCCCCGGCCCGAGCTGGCGATGAAGCTGGAGGCCGCCAGCAGGGGTGTTCTTCGTGCGACGGAGCTTCTCGGCCTGGAGCATCACGACTCCCCCTCCTCCCCTGCCGCCGCATGACCGCGCCGCGCTTCCTCCCGGGCCAGCAGCTGCCGAGCCGCCGCCTCCCAGGCTGGGTCCGGGGCGAACAGGGCTTGCTGCTCCAGCGGGATCAACTCGGGAATCACCTTCATGGATAAAGCATGAGCCCCCAGCCCAGGCAACTCCACCCGCAAGCCATTGCCCTTTCCGAGGCCCTGGGCGAGTCCCTGGACCTCGCCCGCCGCGAGAACGGCACTTCGGCCGCCTGGGTGGCGGAGTACGCCCTCAAATGCAGCCCCGGCCAGCTGTCCAAGTACCGGAACCCCGAGGACCCCGACATGCTTCCCGCGCACCTCTACGGGATGCTGGAGGCCGCCACGGGCAACGCCATCCTCCACGACGCCCTGGAGGCGATGCGGCCGGGCCATGATGCCCGCCATGCCCGGGCGCACACGGCCCTGGCCTCCCTGCTGTCCCGTAAGAGCGGCGCGGCGGTGGCGCATCTGATCCAGGCCATGGCGCCGGATTCAGAGGGCGGCGTGGAGATCACGGACCACGAACTGAGGGACCTTCGCCCCGAACTCCTGGCGATGCGGGCCCTCATCGATGAGCTGCTGTCCACCAACGAAAAGGCCGCCCCTGGACGGACGGCCTGAACTGCAACCCGCTTCAGAGGAGCGAGCATGGCAAAGCATACCCTCAACACCCCAGCCGCGCAAACCACCATGTCCATGGTCCGGTATGAGACGGCGATCCGCGCCCTTGCCGAGTGCAAGGCGGTGGATGAAGTTAAGGCGTGGTCCGACAAGGCCGCCGCCCTCCAGGCCTATGGCCGCATGGCCAAGGACAAGACGCTGGAGGTGGATGCCGCAGAGATCCGCATTCGGGCAGAGCGCCGGCTGGGGGAGATGATCGCGGCCCAGAAAGAGACGGTGGGGCTGAACCCTGGCGTCAAACTCGCCGGCAAGAATCAGGACGGATCTTCGGCCCTCGTCACCGACGAGGACCGAAAGCCCACGCTGGCCGATGCTGGGATCAGCTACGACCTTTCCAGCCGCGCCCAGAAACTGGCCGCCGTTCCCGAAGAGGAGTTCGAGAAGGAGGTCGGGGACTGGCGGGAGCGCGTCCAGGAGGAGGGCAAGCGGGTCACGGCCCGGCTGGAGCAGGCCGGCGAGCGTGAGATCAAGAAGGCCAAGCCAGGGGAATGCCCCTCCTGCCAGGCCCTCCGGGAGCAACTGGACGAGCTGATCAGCAGCCAGCAGGCCGGGAATGAGGAGTTCCAGGCCATGGTCCGGATCTGCGATGCCGATGACCGCCTCGTTCAGTCCATGGCCGAGGTCAAGCGCCTATCTGAGATGAACCGTGTCCTCACAGAGCGGCTGAACGGGAAAATGTCCGAGTGCCATGCCCTGACCCAGGACGCCAAGCGGTGGATGCGCCGGGCAGAGAAGGCCGAGAAGGTGCTGAAAGCGCTGGATCAGGACGGGACATTCGAGAATGTGGTGAACGGATGATGCCCCTTTTCGAGGAAGTGGGAGGCCGATTCCCGGAGCCCCGGGCGTTCCAGTACAAGGCCCATGAGGCGCTTCGGCAGGGGGCCCGCGACGGGCACCGCCGGCAGGTCATCATGGCCCCGACCGGCGCCGGTAAGACGTTTCTGGGGATGCGCGTCATCAGCGAAGCCCTGAAGAAGGGCAAGCGGGCCATGTTCCTGTGCGACCGCCGGACCCTGATCCACCAGACGAGCGAGACGGCCACGCGCTACGGGCTCGGGAACCACTCGATCATCATGGCGGACCATCCGCGCCTGGACCTCCGGAAGCAGTTCCAGATCGCCAGTCTCCAGACCCTGAACCGGCGGGGCTGGCCCGAGGTGGACGTGCTGATCGTGGACGAGTGCCACACCCAGTACAAGACATGGGTTGACTTCGTGACCTCGGACGACTGCAAGGCCATGGTGGTGGGCCTTTCCGCCACACCCTTTAGCAAGGGCCTGGGCCGGGTCTTCACGAACCTCATCAACGCCGCCACGATGCACGACCTGACCGAGCTTGGGGTGCTGGTCCCTATGCGGGTGTTCAGCTGCCGGCGCCCGGACATGACCGGCGCTGAGACCTCCGGCGGGGAGTGGACGGACCGGGCCGCGGAGGAGCGGGAGTTGGTTCTGGTGGGGGATGTGGTCTCCGAGTGGGCCCGGATCGCCCAAGGCCTGAAGACCATCGTCTTCGGGGCGACCATCGCCCATTGCACGGAGCTGGTGAAGCAGTTCAACGAGGCCGGCATCCACGCGGCCCTCTTCACCTCGGAGACCACAGAGGAGGAGCGCAAGGCCCTGCTGGACGACTACCGCCAGCCCGAGAGCTACATCCGCGTCCTGGTGAGCGTGGAGGCCCTGGCGAAGGGCTTCGACGTTCCGGACGTGGGCTGTGTGGTGGATGCGCGGCCCCTCCGCAAGAGCCTGTCCACCG
Source organism: Acidobacteriota bacterium (assembly GCA_021802985.1). Lineage (GTDB taxonomy): Bacteria > Acidobacteriota > Holophagae > Holophagales > Holophagaceae > Geothrix. The sequence continues at coordinate 3,892 of JAJZQW010000085.1, forward strand.
CCATCCAGATGTGGGGCCGCGGGCTCAGGTCCAGCCCTGAGACCGGGAAGACCGAATGCCTCCTGCTGGACTTCAGCGGGAACATCATCCGCTTCGCCGACGACTACTCGGACGTGTTCTACAACGGCCTGGACGAGCTGGACAAGGGCGAGAAGCTGGACCGCGAGGTCCGCAAGGACGAGGAACGGGAGCCCAAGGGCTGCCCCAAGTGCGGCTACACCCCCATGGGCAAGCGGTGCGTTCAGTGCGGGTATGAGCCGGCTCCCCTGGCCCGGATCGAGAACCTGCCGGGCCAGATGCGGGAGATCACCCTGAACGGCAAGAAACTGGCCCCCGATGCTGGCCACCTCTGGGCCCAGCTGGCGACCTACGCCAAGACCCACAGTAAGCCGGAGAACCAGCAGGGCCGAGCCGCCCATCTCTTCCGGGAGATGACGGGAAGCTGGCCGCCCCGGGAGTTCCGGATTGAATCCGCCCCGGTGGTAGAACCCACCCGGAACGTGCTGGGCAAGATCCGGTCCCTCCAGATCGCCTTCCACCACAGGAAGGCCTCATGAGCGCCCCGGTGATGGCCTTCGAGAAGACCCGGGACGCGGCCCG
>JAJZQW010000036.1 GCA_021802985.1 Acidobacteriota bacterium
GGAGGGGGCGGCGTCGACTTTTTGGGATCGACACCACCCCCTCCCAAGCTTCTGGCGCCTCGCGCCAGTCCGCCTTCGGCGGGCCCTCGGCTCCTGGGGATGGGTCGGGTCCCCTTGGCGTCTTGGCGGTTTCCTTTTCAAGGACTTCCATGCACCCAGAAGGCAACTTTTCGCGAGAAAACAAGAAGTTGAAGGTTAGTAGTACAGATAAAGACCGATAAAAGCAGGCGGGGTGCCAGCCATCCTGCGGCACCGTTTCTCATCACCGTTCATCACCGTGCATCACCGGCTGAAAAAGCTTTGGAACCGGTGATGGACGGTGATGAACGGTGATCGGAAGAATGACCAGCACACTGGCTGCGGCCAAGATGCCAGTGCACATTTCATCCGTGTGCATCTGTGTGCATCTGTGGTTCCAGCGTCTTCCCTGAAGCATGACAAGCCTTGGGGTGCGGGTAGGCTGGAGGCATGGCCTTGCAGAAATGGACCTTCACCGTACTCCCAGATGACGCCGCCTTGCGCCTGGACCAGCTCATCGCGCAGCGGACGGGGCTCAGCCGTCGGGCGGCCCGGGAGGCCCTCAAGCTGGGCGGCGTCCAGGTGGACCGCAAGCGGGTGCGGGTGGCGGGCCGGCTGCTGAAGCCGGGCACTGAGGTCCGAGTGGCCTTCGATGCGGACCAGCCGCCCGTGCCGGTGATGGCCATCCCCGTGGTCTACGAGGACCGCTGGCTGCTGGCGGTGGACAAGCCCGCGGGACTGGCCACCCAGGGCACCTGGGCTTCGGACCGCCACGATCTGCTGGCCCTGCTCAGGACCCAGCGCCCGGAGCTGACGCTCTTCCTGCACCACCGGCTGGACCAGGGCACCTCGGGCCTGCTGGTGTTCGCCAAGGATCCCATCGCCAATCCCGGGCTGGCCAAGGCCTTCGCCTCCCGGGAGCTGGAGAAGCTCTACCTGGCGCGCCTCTCCGAGCCCCTGGAAGCCTGCACGGTGGAGGCCCCCATCGGCCGACTGCGCGGCGCGGATCCCGGGCGCTACGGGTGCGCCGGCGAGCTGATGGATCCCAAGTCCGCCCGGACGGATCTCCGCCCTGCCACGGAAGCGGAGGCCGCCGGACTGGTGCCGGGCCACTGGATCGTGGCCCGCATCCACACGGGCCGTACCCACCAGATCCGCGTGCATCTGGCCCACCTGGATCGCCCCATCCTCGGCGACATCCTCTACGGCGGCACCCCCTCCGACCGCCTCTGGCTCCACGCCTGGCGCCTGGGCCTCAAGCACCCCGTCACCGGCGAAGACCTGCGGCTGGAGGCGCCACCGCTGCGGTTCAGGGCATAAACGAACGGCGGAGGTCGCCCTCCGCCGTTCTCCTGTGAAGCGGTGCCGCTTCAGGGCGTGTAGTTCACCTGCATCTGGGCGCTGTTGCCAAACTGGTCAACCACATTGACGGTCCATGTGTATGCGGTACCAGTGACGAGGGGGCCAGAGGCCGAGCCATCGCTGTTGTAGAGGATGGAGGTCGTGGTGCTGGGCAGGTTATTGATCCACCACAGGCTGCCGCCAACGCCCTGGGGCCAGATCCCCAGTTCGTAGGTGTAGGGTGTGGGCGGGGCCACCGGGGCGGTCCAGGTGAAGGTCGGTGTGGTGCCGGCACTGGTCGGGCTCTGGGGGGCCAGGTTCTGAGCGAAGGCATCCACCACCCCAGTGACCGTGGTGGTCAGCGTGTCCGTGGGGGTGCCATTGCCGTAGGCCACCGTCACGGGGTAGGGGTCGTTCACCACGGGACGGATCCAGGGCATCCAGAACTGGTACGGAGTTCCCTGGTTCCTTACACCCACATCCACGATGGCATTGGGGCCGAATTGCACGGCCACATTCACCGGCAGCTGGACATTGCCATTGACCGCGAAATTCAGCTGGTAGCCCTCGTTGGTGCCCTGCTTCCAGTGGCTGGTGTTGAGCACGGCGGTGGCGTTGGCGCCCGATAGGGTCAGGTTCACACCCGAGACGTTGGCGCTGACAGTCACCGGCAGGCCGTTGCCGTTTGTGTTGGTGATATCGCCCGGATCGATGACGCCGTTGTGGTTCTGGTCCAGGATGGCGTAGAGACCGTAGGTGCCATTGGGCACGCCCGTGAGGGAGTAGGTCGGGGTCAGGTTTGTGATGCTGGCTTTCGGAATGGAGACGATGAAGAACTTGTTGTTGGCCTTGTCCACCAGGGCCACGGCCAGGGGTCCCGTGGCTGCCACCGGCAGGGTGATGGTGCCGGAGACGGTGTTAAAGCCCGTGGCGGAACCGATGACCAGGCTGGTGGCCGCGCTCCAGGGACTGATGGTGGCGGTTCCAGCCTTGCCGCGGATGCGGAAGTAGTAGGTGGAGCCATTGGTCAGCCCCCCCGTGAAGCACATGGGATTCTGGTTCCCCTGAGCCTTGAAGGTAAGGGTGCCCACGCCGGTGGCGAAGCTGCTGTCGGTGCTCCACTGGACATCATAGGCATTGGCCGTTTCCACGCCGGAGAGATCCGTGAGCGGACCATAGTTCACAAACGCCCCGCCACTGAAGGGCACGATCCCCTGGAAGGAAGGCGCAGTGCTGAGCGTCACCGCCGCGGGATCCGCCAGGTTGACGGAAACGCCCGTCACCGGCGCCGAAGTGACGCCCAGACCGGTGACCGTGGCCACGGGGTTTTCCGCGTTCTGCACGCCCAGGCCCACCGTATCCATGTAGGCGGTGAGGGTGTAGGTGCCCGGGGGCACGCCGCGGATGGTGTAGGCCCCCGTGGGACCGGCGATGCTGACGCCATAGGTATTGCCGTTGCCATTGAGGGCCAGGTAGACCCGGCCGGTCTTGGTGCCGCTGTAGTTCACGGTGCCCGACACGCTGTAGCCGATGGCCGCCTGGAAATTGGCGGTCACATTGGCCCCGCTGACCGCCACGGATGAACTGGCGGGCAGGAAACCGGCGCTGACACCCGGAGCCACGAGGCTGGGCGTCACCGTGTAGGTGCCATTGGGGATGTTATTCAGGGTGTAGTAGCCACCCCCATCCGTGACCGCAGTGGTGGCGGTAGGGGTGGTGTTGATGCTGACGGTCACCCCGGACACACCCGGGCCGTTATTGACCAGGGTCACTCGGCCGGAGACCAAGTAGTTGAGGGTCACGGTCAGGGTGGCGGCGGTGCTGGTCACGCTGCCCTGGCTGTTGGTCACCACCACATCGTAGGATCCGCCGGCGGCGGGGGCGACACCGTTGATGGTGTAGGTGGACCCGGTGGCGCCACTGATATTCGCGGTGTTGAACCGCCACTGGTAGGTGGGGGATGGGTTGCCATTGGCCGTCACGGAGAAGGTGACATTGGAGCCCTGGACCACGGTCTGGCTCGCGGGCTGGGTGGTGATCACCGGGGCGTAGAGGACGGTGAGCGTGGCCCCGGAACTCGTGATGGTTCCCTGGCTGTTCGTGGCCGACACGGCATAGACTCCCGCATCGGTGGCGGCCACGGCGGCGATGGTGTAGCTGGAACTGGTGGCCCCGGAGATGGCTACGCTGTCCTTGTACCACTGGTAGGTGGGGGTCGGCGTGCCGGTGGCCACCACGGTGAAGGTCACCGAGGCTCCTGCGGCCACGGTCTGGCTCAGAGGCTGGGTGGTGATGGTCGGTACAACGGGCGCGGGGTTGACCGTGAGGGTGGCGGCGGTGCTGGTAACAGTCCCCAGAGAATTGGTCACCACGACATCAAAGGTGCTTCCGCTATCCCCGATCACGGTGACCGGGGTGGTGTAGGTAGAACCCGTGGCGCCGCCGATGGCCACGCCACCCTTCCGCCACTGGTAGGTGGGAGTGGGGTTGCCCGTGGCGGTGACAGAGAAGGTGGCCGTCTGGCCCACCACCACGCTCTGGTTGGCAGGCTGGGCGGTGATGACCGGCGGGGCATTGACGGTCAGCACAGCGGCCGCGGACGTCACGGTCCCGGCGGGGTTCGTGACCACCACGGTGTAGGCGCCCGCATCCCCGAGTGTGGTGCTGGCGATGGCGTAGGTGGCGCTGGTGGCGCCGCTGATGTTCACGTTGTTCTTCTGCCACTGGTAGGTGGGGGCGGGGGTTCCCGTGGCCACCACGGTGAAGCTGGCGGAGGCGCCCGCCGTCACCGTCGTGCCCGTGGGCTGCGTGGTGATGGCCGGCGGCACCTGGATGGTGAGCACGGCCCCGTTGCTGGTGGCGGTGCCGATGCTGTTCGTGGCCACGCAGGTGTAGGTCGCCGCATCCGAGAGGGAGGTGGTGGGGATGCTGTAGGTGGCGCTGGTGGCACCGGAGATGGCCACGCCGCCCTTCTGCCACTGGTAGGTGGGAACCGGGAAGCCGCTGGCAGCGGCCGTGAAGCTGGCGGCCGCAGGGGCGACCACGGTCAGGCTGGCAGGCTGAGTGGTGAAGATGGGCGCCTGGTTCACGATCAGCACGGCCGCGCTGCTGGTCACCGATCCGAGGCTATTGGTGGCGACCACCGTGTAGCTTCCCGCATCCGCCAGCGTGGGGCTGGCGATGGTGAGGGTGGCGGCGGTCTGACCGGTGAGGAGGGTCGTCCCCTTGTACCACTGGAAGGTGGGTGCGGGGTTGCCCGTGGCCGCGGCCGTGAAGGTCACCGAGGTCCCTGCGAGCACGGTGGTGGTTCCCACCGGCTGGGTGGTGAACACCGGCGCGGCCTGGACGGTGAGGACCGCCGCGCTGCTGGTGACTGTGCCCTGGGCATTGGTCACCGTCACGGTAAAGCTGGAGCCATTGTCGGCCAAGGTGGTGGCGGGCGTGGTGTAGCTGGCCGAGGTGGCGCCGGTGATGGCGGTCCCGCCCAGGTTCCACTGGTAGGAGAGCGGAGCGGTTCCTGAAGCCACCACGGTGAAGGTCGCCGTAGCGCCCGCCGTGACGGTGGCGCTGGCCGGCTGGGTGGTGATGGTGGGCGGCGCCGGATTCACGGTCAACGTCGCGGCGCTGCTGGTCACGTTCCCAGCGGCGTTGGTCACGGTCACGGTGAAGCTGCTGCCGCTGTCGGCCAGCACCGTCGCGGGCGTGGTGTAGCTGGCGGAGGTGGCGCCGGTGACGGCGGTCCCACCCTTCTTCCATTGATAGGTGAGGGGGGCCGTGCCGGAGGCGGCCACGGTGAAGGTCGCCGTCGCCCCTTCCAGCACCGTCTGGTTCGCGGGTTGAGTGGTGATGGCGGGAGCAACTGGAGGCGGTGGCGAACTGTGGCTACTGCCGCCACAACCGACGTAGAGGGACACAGCGGCGGATAGCGCGAAGAAGACCTTCAACGCTTGCTTCAGGGACCTCATGGGTGCCTCCAGAAATGCCGTGCAGAATGCCGACAACGGGGTCGGTGGTTTTATCGAGCGCCAAAAGAGCAGGGGAACGACTACAGCTATAGGCTTGTTCCACTCGAGAATCCAGGGGGGAATCCCAAAAGATCTAGATTTGAAGGAGTTTCATTCTCATCTTTAACCATGCCTTACGAGGCAAAGCGGCAGCCTTTGGGGCCCGTCTTCCCCTGCAGATATAAACATGGCATTCAATCCAACCTAGTGTGTAATTGTTTCATGTTAATGGCCTTTCCGCGACTCCCCCTGCTTTTCAACCCGGCCTCGGGGACCTCGCCCAAGGACCCCGAGGCCCTGGTGCGACCCCTGCCGAAGGAACTCCGCGATCGGGTGGAGCCGATGCCCTTCGGGTCGCCCTGGGATTTCGGACCAGCCATCGACCAGGCCGTGCGCGCGGGGGGACCGCTGCTGGTGTGGGGAGGCGACGGCACCATCCACCATGCGGGCCGGGCCCTGGTGGCCGCGGGCTGCCCGGTGGCGCTGGGCGCCATCCCCGGTGGCAGCGGCAACGGCCTGGTGCGGGGCCTGCGGACGCCCCTGGAGCCCGAAGGCGCCCTGCGGCGGCTGCTGGAGGGGCGGGAACTCCGCATGGACCTGCCCCGACTGGACGGAATCCCCTTCCTCAATCTCTGCGGCACGGGTTTCGAGGCGGCCGTGGCCCATCGCTTCGCCAGCCTGCCCTCCCGGGGATTCATGGCCTACGCCCGGGCCAGTTGGCAGCTCTGGCGGACCTGGCCCGAGAGCCGACTGCGCTGGGACGCCCTGCGCCCCCCGGAACCGGAACCCCAGGCCGGCCTCGAACGGCTGCGCACCGTCTGGCGGGGGATGGAACCGGACCTGCCGGATCAGGCCTGGAGCCTCTGCTTCGCCAACCTGCCCCAGTACGGCTCCGGCCTCTGGATCGCCCCCGGGGCCGATCCCACGGACGGCTTCCTCCAGTGGGCCAGCCTGCGCCGGCCCTCCTGGTTCGATCTGCTGGCGGAGGCACCCACCCTCTTCCGCGAAGGCGGCCACACGCCCCTGCGCCAGGAAGGACGGCTGCTCCGCGCCATCCTGCACCTTGACCGCCCCCTGCCCTGGCACATGGACGGCGAGCCAGTGCCGGAACGGGACCGCGTCGAACTCACCATCGAATCTCGCGCCTTCCGGATGCAGGTGACGGGGGCCTGCCCGTGGCTGTAGCCAGATACAGAAACGGCCCCGAACAGGGCCGTTTCTCCATCCGAGGGTTCAGGAGCCAGGACTACCGCGGATACACCGCTGGGCCCGTCAGGCTGGGGCCTCCAAACTCCGCGCTGACGCTCGGAGAGGCGCCCCAGAGGCCCGACACCATCTGCACCCGGCTGAGGTCTACCTTGAGGGGATCCCAGTCCCGGCGGACCGTCAGGGTGTAGGGGCTCGCCTCGTCGGACCACCAGGCGGGGTCATCCACGATGATGTACATCGCCGTGGCCTCCTTGCCGGGGTTGGTGAGGGTCACCATCACCGGCTGGTAGGCGACGGCGGCCTGGAGCATGCCGGGGCCGGGTTCACCCCACTTGTTCACAGCCATGAGCCGGAACCAGCCGATCTTGGGATGGGAAACTTCCACCTGGATGCGCCCACCCGCCGGGACCGCCACGCCGTAGGCCCGCCACCCGGCCGGCCGCTGGGTGTAGTCGGAGAGCGAGGAAACACCCACGCCGACCGGGGTGACCGGCAGGAAGCCCCTGCGGGACAGCTGCTGGATCTCGGCCATGATGTCCCGCTCGCGCCAGTAGCGGGCCGTGGGCTGCACCGTGCAGCGGTTCCAGGCGGGCGGGATGAGGGTGGTGGTCCCGGGGTAGCGCACCACCCGGTCCGTCCGGAGCATGGGGGTGGGACGGCGTCCATAGGGCCCATCCTCCATTGTGAGGTTCCGGTTTCCGCGAGGCCCCATGGGCATGGGCGTGGCCCTCCGCGACCCTTCCGTCATGGTGCGGCTGGGCATGGGCGGCCTGGGCTGTGGCGTTGCACGACGCTGCCCCTCCTCCTGTGGCGAAGCGCCACAGAGAAGCGACGCCAGTCCCAAGGCCATGAACGTGCGGAGTTGCTGGGTGGAGAACCTCATAACGCCTCCTTATTGCGAAACGCCGCAAGAGCGTCATTCATCGAATGCCAGGACCATGCCACAGGTGACCGCGAAGCGATATGCTGACCCATCAGGTTGGGGGGAATCCGGTGTTTGGCAAGATTCAGCACATCCATTTCGTGGGCATCGGGGGCATCGGCATGTCCGGCATCGCCGAGGTATTGGCGAACCTCGGCTACCAGGTCTCCGGCTCGGACTTGAAGGAGAGCGCCGCCACCCAGCGCCTGCGGAGCCTGGGCATCACCGTGCACCTGGGCCACGAAGGCCAGGCCATTGAGGGGGCACAAGTGGTGGTGATTTCCTCGGCCGTGAAGGGGGACAATCCCGAAGTCGTGGCGGCCCACGCGGCGAAGGTGCCCGTGATCCCCCGCGGCGAGATGCTGGCCGAGTTGATGCGCATGAAATATGGCATCGCCGTGGCCGGCTCCCACGGCAAGACCACGACCACCAGCATGATCGCCCAGGTGCTGAGCCAGGGCGGTATCGACCCCACCATCGTCATCGGTGGCAAGCTGGGCACCATCGGCAGCAACGCCAAGCTGGGCAAGGGTCCCTTCCTGGTGGCCGAGGCGGACGAAAGCGACGGCAGCTTCCTCATGCTGAACCCCACCCTCGCCGTCATCACCAACATCGACCGCGAGCACTTGGATCACTACCGCGACCTGGAGGAGATCCAGGAGGCCTTCGTGGCCTTCGCCAACAAGGTGCCCTTCTACGGTTCCGTCTTCCTCTGCATGGACGACGCCCACGCCGCCGCCGTGCGTCCCCGGCTCAAGCGGCAGATCCGCACCTACGGCACCCACCCCCAGGTGGACATCCGGGCCCGGGAGATCCGCCAGGAGGGTTTCCGCACTCATTTCAAGGTCACGGCCTTCGGCAAGGACCTGGGCGCCTTCAGCCTGGGCGTCCCGGGCCATCACATGGTGCTGAACGCCCTGGCTGCCCTGGGCGTGGCCCTGGAGCTGAATGTGGAGCGGGAGGTGATCCGCGCCAGCTTCGCCAGCTTCACCGGCGCCGACCGCCGCTTCCACCTGAAGGGCGAGAAGGGCGGCGTCCTGGTCGTCGATGACTATGGGCATCACCCCACGGAAATCGCCGCGACCCTCGCGGCAGCCCGGGCGGGGTTCCCCGAACGGCGCATCGTGGCGGCCTTCCAGCCCCACCGCTACAGCCGCACCAAGGCTCTGCTGGATGAGTTCGGCACGGCCTTCTTCGAGGCGGACGTGGTGGTGGTGACGGATATCTACGCCGCCGGGGAACCGGCCATCCAGGGCATTGATGGGGCGGCCGTGGTGGAGGCCCTCCGGTCCCACGGCCAGAAGGAGGTCCACTTGGCAGGCCGGGTGGAGGATCTCCCCCAGATGCTCCAGGGGCTGACCCATCCCGGGGATCTGCTCATCACCTTCGGCGCCGGCTCCATCACCCACGCCGGCCCGCAGTACCTCGAACTGGTGCAGGCGGACTGAATGGATACCCCGGGTCTGCGGTTCACCCTCGCCATCACCGGGGCCTCCGGCTCGGCCTTCGGCGTGGCGACGCTGCGGCGGCTGGCGGCCAATCCCCAGGTGGCGCGGATCGCGCTGGTCCTCTCGCCCACGGGGAAGCGCTGCCTGCTGGACGAAACGGGGCTCACCCCGAAGGATCTGGCCGCCCTGCCCAAGGTCCGACTGATGGACGAACGGGACCTGGGCGCGGACATCTCCTCCGGCTCGTTCCGGCAGGACGGCATGGCCCTCGTGCCCTGCAGCGCCGGGGCCCTGGGGCGCATCGCCTCCGGGGTCAGCGAGTCCCTGGTGAGCCGCGCCGCCGATGTGTGCCTGAAGGAACGCCGCCCCCTGGTCCTCTGCCTGCGCGAAACGCCCCTGAACCGCATCCACCTGGAGAACATGCTCCGGGTCCACGACGCCGGGGCCGTGGTCATGCCGATCATGCCCGGCTTCTACAGCGGCCCGAAGGGCCTGGACGACCTCTTCGACACCTTCGCCACCCGGGTGCTGGACCAGCTGGGCCTGCGCGAAGACGATCCGAGGCGCTGGAAGAGCTGAGGAGCTGGAACGAAATAAGCATTGCCATCGATTATTCCGTTCCAGCTCCTGATCGCCTACCCGGCTCCTTCGAGCGCGGCCTCGGCCTCGCGCTGGGCCTTGCGTGTGGAGCCGAAGGCCCAGAGAGCGCCCAGTGCCCCGGTGGCGGCGCCCACGCCGATCAGGAGGGCCATGCTGCGCGGAGAGAAAAACCCCAGGCGGGCCAGGTCGACCAGGAGGGGTGAGAGGCCGCCCATGCCCTTGGCCAGGGGCCACCACAGGGCGAAGAGCCCCCCCAGGGCCAGGAGACTGCCGGCCAGACCGAGCGCGGCGCCCTCCACCAGCAGTGGCGTCCGGATGAAGCCCTCGGAGGCCCCCACCAGCCGCATGATGGTGATCTCCTCCTCGCGCGCCAGGATGCTCATGCGGATCACATTGCCGGTGGCGAAACCCGCCGCCAGCAGCAACAACAGGCCCAGGGTGGCCAGGGCCGAACGCACCATGCGGGCCATGCGCTGCAGGTTCTCCAGGCGCGCCTGGTCCACCAGCACATCCCCCACCCCAGGGATCTGGCGCAGGCTCTCGCCCACCTCTGCGGCGCGGTGGGCGGCGGTGAGATCCGGGCGGAGGGTCAGTTCCAGGCTCTCGGGCAGGGCATCCTGTCCGGCGCCATCCAACAGCAGTCCCGCCTCCCGGGTGGAGGCAAGAAACCGGCGCCGGTTCTCCTCGGCGCTCACGCGTTGCACTGCGGTGAAGCGGGGATCCCGCTGGAGCCGGGCCTCGGCCTCGTCCAGGGTATGGCCATCGGCAGCGTAGACCACCACCCGGGCCATGCCCTCCAGATGCTGCACGAACCGGTCGAGGCTCTCCACCAGCAGGAGCCCCCCGCCGGCCAGGAGCAGGCCGGAGGCGAGGGTCAGCACGGCGAGGAGGTACTGGCCGCGATGCCGGAACAGATCCTTCCACACGTCCTGGAGGAGAAGACCGATCAGGCGGAACTGGATCACGAGGCGTTCCCGTCCATGGCCACGCCGCGGAACACGGTGGTGGCGGGCGAGACCGTCACGACCTTGGCGGCCACTCCGCCCAGCGGGGATTTCCAGAGAATGAGCGTGGGATAGCCGGTCGTCCCCGCGCCCCGCAGGCCCACAAGCCAATCCTTGGTGCCGGGATGAGCGATGACACGGAGATCCGCCTGGTCCGTGGCACTGCCCACCGTGTAGGCCGGCGCCTGGTTGTAGGACAGGCCGAACTGGCCGGTGCGGAAGACCTGGACGGGAGCTCCAGTCCCGGTCGAATCCGTGTTGTGGCGCGCCACGTAGAGATTGCTGTTCGCGGTATCCAGGGCCAGACTGCCGTACTCCCCGAGCCCCGTGGTACTGCCGAGAATGACGCCGGAGGCATTGAAGGCCGAGAGGTTCCCCATCCGGATCCGTGGCCCCGTCAGCACATCCGGTCCCACGGGGTTGCCATCCAGGAAGAACCCATAGACGTTCCCGGAGCCGGCGGCCACGCCCGTCCCCCCGCTGTCCCCGCTGGTCTGAAGGGCCTGCAGAGCGATCGAGTTGTCCTGGACCTGGGTGCTGGCGTTCGTCACCACCCAGATGCGGGTGCCGTTATCCCCGTTCTCGGTGATGTAGAGCGTGTCGCTCGCCACATCCAGCGCGGCCTGACCGAACTTCCCATTGGTCAGGCGGTCCGTGCTGGAGAGCGTGAAGGAGATGATGTCGGTGTTGGGCACGGTCCCGGTCTGGGTCCGGACCTGGTTGATCCGCACGATGGTCCCAGAGTCCGAGGCAAGGTAGAGCAGGTTCCGCTGGCTATCCAGACAGAGCCCGCCCCAGCCCAGGTTCGTCACCTTGCTGAGCAGGTTCGAGCTGAGGGTGCGGTCGGGGGCCGGTGGGGTGGCCGCGTCGTACAGCGCGCCCAGGTCGTTCCAGGCCATCACGGTGCTGGTACTCGAATCGAAGGCGTAGATCGCCACGCCGGTGGTCCCGCCGGATCCACTGAGTGCATCGACGCAGCCGAAGGCGAGAAGGAGCATCGCGCAGGCCAGGAGGCCACGCATGGATCTGAGGGTCATCGAAGCCGCCTACTTGGTGAACAGGGCTTTCAGTTGTGCGTTGAGGGTCCGCACAAGTTCCGCGTCGCAGCCGGCATCCACGGCCCCACGGGAGATGGCCAGGGCCAGCCCCTTCACGGCCTCGGGCCCCTCCCCGCCGATGATCTGCTGGGTGGACCGGGCCTGCAGCCGGTTCACCATCTCGTGGTGGACCTCGGGCAACGCGGACTTGGCCGCCAGGGCGATGCGCTGGGTGAAGGCCGTGAGCTTGGCCATGCGCACCGGATCATCCATGGAAACGGACGCGGCTTTGGGCTTGGGTGACGCCACGGACGGGGCATCCTCGGCCACGCCCCCACCCACGGTGACCGGCAGCGCGTCCTCGGCCTCGGGGAATCCCTGGGCCGGCCTGGATGGGAGGGGCGGGGGCGCCTGGAGGCGCACGATGGCTGTCTCCTCCTCCCGCGATTCCGGAAGCACGGGTGACGGGGACATTCCAAATCGCTCGGAGATGGGCACCAGGTCGAATCCTGGATCGGCCTGGACGGGGGCCACCGGCAGGGCCACCGAGTCGACCTTGGGGGGCTTGCCGGAACGGATGCCCTTCAGGTGGATGTGGCCGGCCATCACGAGGCCGTAGAGATCCTTCGCCACCGTCAACACGGGTTTTTGCGTGGCCTCAGCCAGTTCGGCCACGCTGTAGTAGCCCGTGGCCAGCGCCAGCAGTCTGGCCTCCCGCGGGTTCACCCCCTGAGGAGTCTCGCCAGGCAGCAGCGTGGAGTGGGGGTAGAGTTCGATGGAGGGGACCTTCTGGCTGATGACACGCCACTCGTCCATCCGCCGCCCCAGTTCCATCAGGATCGACGCGTTGGGCTTGGTGATGGTGGTGGGAACGTCCTGGGGGCCCTCCTCGAAGCGGTAGCGGCCCTCCAGCCAGAGCGCGACCTCCATGAGTGCCTCGAAGCCTTCGCCCCCGTTGGTGATGGCATGGATGATCCGTCCATCCTTCAGGTAGATCCTGGCCCTGGCCTCGTCCTGCTGGACGTGGAAGCAGCCGGATTTTCCTCCCTGGCTCACCAGTTGGATGATGTCCGGCAGCGGAGCCTCGCGCATGGAGCCTTGAATCACACCCTGGGACATGGGCTGTTCCTCTCGGAAATTGAGCGGCCTATAGGTATTTGCGTATCCTACCACGGAGTGCGCCCTTCCCCCCCGGCCACGCCTCGGCCATTCTAGGTGGCCTATGGACCGCCGACCCGACTCCCCCTTCGCCCTCATCGAGGACGCCATCGAAGCCATCCGGCAGGGCCGGATGGTGGTGGTCGTGGATGACGAGGACCGCGAGAACGAGGGCGACCTCACCCTCGCCGCCGAGCATGTGAGTCCCGAGGCCATCGCCTTCATGGCCACCCATGGCCGGGGCCTCATCTGTTCAGCCCTGGAGGGCTCCCTGCTGGATCGCCTCCAGATTCCCCTGATGGTGCGGGAGAACACCAGCCCCTTCGAGACCGCCTTCTGCGTGAGCGTGGAGGCCCGGGAGGGCACCACCACCGGCATCAGCGCCCAGGATCGCGCCCGGACCATCCAGGCCCTCATCGACCCCGAGTCCAAACCCCAGCACTTCGTGAAGCCCGGCCACGTCTTCCCGCTTCGGGCCCGCCCCGGCGGCGTGCTGGCCCGGACGGGGCAGACCGAAGCCAGCGTGGACCTGGCCCGGTTGGCGGGGCTGCACCCCAGCGGCGTCATCTGCGAGATCATGAAGGACGATGGCACCATGGCCCGGGTGCCCGACCTGGTGCCCTTCTGCCAGCGGCACGGCCTGCTTCTGGTGACTGTGGCGGATCTGGTGGCCTACCGGCTGCGCCAGGAACCCCTGGTGACGGAACTCGAGACCCGCGTCATGGCGACCTCCTGGGGCGAGCTGAGGGTACACCGCTTCCAGAGCCTGCTGGACGGAGGCACCCACCTGGCATTCGTGCTGGGGGATCTCGCCACCGGCGAACCACCCCTGGTCCGAGTCCACCTGGAGACCCTGCCCGAGGACCTGCACGGCTTCGATTCGGGCCTGTTCCAGAAGGCCATGTCCGTCCTGGCCCGGGAGGGCCGCGGCGCCCTGGTCTACCTCCGGCGCCATGCCCGCACCCAGGGCGTGCTCGGGGAAGCCCAGGAACAGGCGCAGCTCCAGGCCATGAGCGACCGCGATTTCGGCGTGGGTGCCCAGATCCTCCGGCAGCTCGGGGTTGGAAAAATGCGTCTGCTCAGTCGGCACGAAACCAAGTACATTGGCTTGCGGGGCTTCGGCCTCGATATTTGTGCCCATGTCCCCCTGGAACCGACCACGGATCCGCTTTGATCGACACCCTGTTCCTGACCGAGTCGCCCCTGTTCAGGAATCTGGACGAGACGGAGCGTGCCCAGATCCTGATCATCGGGCAGGTGCGCCCCTACCAGGCGAATCAGGTCATCTTCCACGAGGGGGATGCCGGGGACGGGCTCTTCATCCTGCTCAAGGGCTCGGTAAGAATATCCAAGCGGAGCGCCACGGGCGAGGAGGCCCTGGCGGTGATGGAACCCCACGCCTTCTTCGGGGAGATGGCCCTCATCGATTTCTCCGCCCGGGCTGCGGATGCCATCGCCAACGAACCTTCCGAATTGTTCTTCATCCCCCTGAAGGAACTCCGCTCCCTCATCGAGGTGCATCACCAGTTGGCCCTCAAGATCCTCTACGCGCTCTGTGAGGTGCTCGCCCAGCGGCTCCGGGACACCAACGAACGCTACATGAACGTCTTCACCATCGCCCAGTGGGGGGGAGCCAATTCCGGCGGCCCCATCCCCTTGCCATGAACCCGAAAGGAGTCACCATGTCCGACCTCGTCGCCCACATCACCGACGCCGATTTCCCCCAGACCGTGTCCCAGGGCGTCACCCTTGTGGATTTCTGGGCCCCCTGGTGCGGCCCCTGCCGCATGATCGCCCCCGTGCTCGACGAGCTGGCCGGTGAGCTCCAGGGCAAGGCCAAGATCGTCAAGATCAACGTGGACGAGAACCCTCAGGTGGCGGGCCAGTACGGCATCATGAGCATCCCCACCCTGATCGTCTTCAAGGACGGCAAGCCCGTGAACAAGATGGTCGGCGGCCAGCCCAAGCCCCAGCTCAAGGCCTTCATCGAGAGCGCGCTGTAAGCTCACCCAGCCAGCAGGCAAAGCGCCGGGGCGACCCGGCGCTTTGCGTCGAGCGCCCCGCGGCCTACTTCCTTCGCAGCACCAGCCGGATCTGATTCCCCTTCTCGTTGAAATGGACTTCATCCATCACCAGCTGGATGAGGGGGAGGCCCCGCCCGGAGCTGGAGACCAGATCCGAGCCCGGGGGCAGAAGGGTCAGCCGGCTGGTATCAAAGCCGGGGCCCTCGTCCGAGATCTCCAGCTCGAAGCGCTCCGTATCCAGCGCCAGCCTCACCTCGATGAGACGGCCCGCGTAGCGGGGATCGGCCATCCGGGCCTCCCGCAGTTTCGTGTAGGGATCCTCCGCGGTGAAGAGATCCCCCTTGAGGCTGGAGTCCAACTCCAGGTTCCCGTGTTCCAGGGCGTTCGCCAGGGCCTCGTGGATGGCCATGGCGATGACATCGATGTTGGCGGGCGAGGCGAAGCCCATGGGCACCAGGCGGTCCGTCAGGTGCCGCAGCAGGCCAGGCACGTCCAGTTCGTCGGACCGGAAGAGGAAGTGCCGGCGCTCGTTCACCAGGCCCTGGAGGCCATCCTCCGCCAGCCGGAAGTCCCGGTGGAGGTCCACCAGGTGGAAGACGCTCTGGACGAGATCCCGGATGGACAGGGGCTTGATGAACAGGTTGGAGGCGCCCATGCGCATGGCCCGGATGGCGTACTCCACCGAGGCCTGGCCGGTCATCAGGACGACCGGCAGGCGGGGTGAGATGGCCTTCACGTTGTGGACAACCTCGAAGCCATCCATGCCCTCCATGTTGATGTCGCTGATGACCAGATCGAACTCAGGGGCCCCCGGGGCCTGGAGCTGCGTCAGGGCCTGGGCGCCTTCGGAGTAGGCGTGGACGGTCATGCCGTAGTGGCCCAGGGCCGTCTCCACCATGTCCAGCACCGCGTCGTCGTCGTCGATCAGCAGGATGTGGGTGCCTCGGCGGACCATGCTCGACTCCTGGGGGTATCCGATTCTATCGGAGCGGGGGCGGCAGAAGCGGTTCCAGCAAGGCCAGGGTCCGGTCCAGCGCTCCCATCAGGGCGGCGGGTAGCAAGGCCCCGCTGGCGGGCCGAAGGGACACGGTGGCGAGTCCTTGAAGGATCGCATCGGCCAGTTCCGCTTCCGGGACCACACGCAGCCGACCCGCCTCGCGCAGGACCGGCACCAGATCGTCGAAGTTGGTGAAACCCGGGCCGAGGAGCGTCGGGACGCCCAGCCGGACCGGCTCCAGGGGGTTATGCCCGCCCTCCGCCCGCCAGCCGCCCGCCACCAGGGCCAGGGTTCCTTCGCCATAGGCGGCCGGCAGTTCGCCAAGCGTATCCAGCAGCAGGAGGTCCACCGCCGCCCAGTCCGACGGGTCCCCGGGCCAGGGTGCGGAAGCCCGCCGGAAGCGCAAACCCCGCGCCGCAAAGGCCTCGGCCACCCCCTGGAACCGACGGGGCTGACGCGGCGCCAGGATGAGCCGCAGACCTGGAATCACGGTGCGGGCCGCCTCCCAGGCCGCCAGGATCAGTGCCTCCTCGCCCTCCAGGGTGTTGCCGGCCACCAGCACCGGCATGGGCGCCCAGGCCCGGCGCAAGGCTGCCCAGCCGGCATGCAGGGGCGCCGGAGGCGGCAGATCGGCCTTGAGGTTCCCGCCCAGTTCCACCTGGGGCGCCCCCAGGCTGCGGAAGGCCGCGGCGCTGGCCTCGTCCCGGGCCGCCACCAGGGACAGCCGGGAGGCCGCCCGGCGGAGCCAGGCCCCGCCCCGGTCCCGGGACTTCTCCGTGAGGCGGCCATTCACCACGCAGCGGGGAATGCCCCTGGATTCAAGGGCCCGCAGGAGGTTGGGCCACAACTCCGTCTCCAGGGCCACGAAGGCGCCGGGTTCCCGGGTGAAGAAGGCTTCGAGTCCCGCCGGATCATCTAAGGGGAAGGCCCCGCCGCTCACCAGCCCCAGGCCCGCATCCCAGGCCGGCAGACGGCGGGCGAGGAGATCCAGCCCCGCGAGCGTTCCCGTGGTGACGTGGAGGCGCCGGCCCGATCCGCGGAGGCGCCCCACCAGCCCATCCGCCAGCAGCAGCTCGCCCACGCTCACCGCGTGCAGCCACACCCAGGCCCCCGCGGGCAGGTCCGGCGCAGCGGCCTGTAGCCGCACCCGCCAGCCCTCGGGCAGGCCCCGGGCGCAGGCGCGGGCGCCCGCCCCCGCCAGGGAGACGGCCGCCAGGTAACTCAGGTCCAGGGCATCCACGCCTCCACGCTCTCACAATTCACGCCGGGACGGCATCATGGAGGAATGACGGCCACCGCACCCATCGACATCCTCATCGTCACCGGGCCCCTCGGCGCCGGGAAGACCACCGCCGTGAACCGGCTGCTGAAGGAAGAGGTCGCCGCGGGACGACGGGTGGCCGTGCTCATCAACGAGTTCGGCGCCGTGAGCGTGGACGGCAGCCTGGTCAGCGCCGAGCGCCCTGAGCTGGCGGGCGTCGAAAACCTGGTGAACGGCTGCGTATGCTGCAGCCTGCGCGGCGACGTCATCGCGACCCTGCGGGCCTGGTGTGATCAGCCGGAGGCGGCCCGGCCCCAGCGGGTGGTGCTGGAGACCACGGGCCTGGCGGATCCCACGGACCTGGTGGACCTGGAACTGGAGCCCGCCCTCGTCGGCCGCCTGCGCCTCGCCGGGCTGCTCACGGTGGTCTCCTGCCTCGGTCCCGTGGATCACCTGAAGACCCGCCCCCTGCTGCACCGGCAGACGGCGCTGGCCAGCCTCATCTACCTCAGCAAGGCGGACCTGGATCCCTCGGCCGCGGTGGCCTGGGAGGGCGAACTGCGCGCCGCCTTTCGCCAGATCCCGCTGATCCACAGCCGGCAGGGTGTTCCGGCCGAGGGGTCCCCGGATCCCTGGCAGGGGGACCTGCGTCCGCTGCCGGAGGGCTGGGCGCCGAGCACCGGGACAAGTTTCGCGGCGGCCCGCGCCATCACGGTCCACTGGGACCACCCGCTCGACCCGGCTGCGCTGGAGTCCCTGTTGCTCGCCCCACCGCCCCAGGGGGAGCTGCTGCGGGCCAAGGGCATCTGCGCCTTCGCCGGGTGGGCGCCCCGGAACGACGGCAGCGACCGCTGGGCCTTCCAGTTGGCGGATGACCGGCTGGAGGTCTCGCCCCTGCCCCTCCCTCCCGGGGGCACCCCGCCGGCCTGCGCGGGCGTGGTCATCGGCACGGGTCTCGACGCCACCCACTGGAAGAAAGCGCTCCGCACCCTTGAGCGCCCCCCGGAAGGCCAGCGCCGGAAAATCGTCCTCGATCGCTGACCCGGCTCCGCAGGGGCCAGATCCGCGGCTCCTTGGTATCATCGCAGTTCCTCTTTCCGGGGATCGCAAGGAGCAGGTGTGGATCAAGTGCTGGACCTCATGGCCAAGGAGCTCAAGCTCCCCCGCGCCGGCGTCGCCGCCATCGTGGCCCTTCTGGAAGAGGGCAACACGGTGCCCTTCATCGCCCGCTACCGGAAGGAACGGACCGGCTCCCTCGACGAAGTCGCCATCCGGGCGGTGGAGGACCGCCACGCCTACTACAAGGACCTGCTGGAACGCCGGAAGACGGTGCTGAAGTCCATCGACGAGCAGGGCAAGCTCACCCCGGAGCTGAAGGCCAAGATCGAGGCCACCTGGGTGAAGGCCGAGCTGGAGGATCTCTACCTGCCCTTCAAGCCCAAGAAGCGCACCAAGGCCACCGTGGCCCGGGAGCGCGGGCTGGAGCCGCTGCTGGACGCCCTGCTGGCCGACGGGAGCGGCGCCGATCCGCTGCTGCTGGCCGAGCCCTTCCTCAAGGACGAGGACGGCCTGCGCACCCCTTCGGAGTGCGTGGAGGGGGCCGGCCACATCCTCGCCGAGCGGCTGACGGAGGATGCGGAGATCCGCGTTTGGCTGCGGCATGAGTTCCACGAGCAGGGGGTGCTCCAGTCCGTGGTGCGGGAGGAGCGCAAGGCCGATCAGGCTGCCCTGCGGTTCAAGCCCTACTTCGATTTTTCCGAACCCATCCGGAAGATCCCCAGCCACCGCCTGCTGGCCCTCCGCCGCGGCGAGAAGGAGGAGATCCTCACCGTCAAGCTGGTGGTGGATCGCGAGAAGTTCGTCACCCACCTGGTCGCCCGGATCGTCATCAACCCGGAGAGCGGCTACCGGCGCTTCCTCCACGCCGCCGCCGAGGATACCTTCGACCGGCTGCTGGCCCCCGCCATCGAGTCCGAGGTCCGCTACGAGGCCAAGAAGAAGGCCGACGCCGAGGCCATCAAGGTGTTCCAGACCAACCTGGACCACCTGCTGCTGGCGCCGCCCGCCGGGCAGCGCTGCACCCTGGGTGTCGACCCCGGCATCCGCACCGGCTGCAAGCTGGTGGTCATCAACCGCCTGGGCCAGCTCATCCAGAACGAAGTGATCTATCCCCTGGAACCCAAGCGGGATCTCGACGGCAGCCGGGCCATGCTGGAGAAGCTCTGCACGGAGAACCCCGTCGAGTCCATCGCCATCGGCAACGGGACCGGCGGCCGCGAGGTGGAGACCTTCATCCGCGAGTGGCTGCGCGAGACAGGCCGGACCGCCATCGTGTGCGTCAGCGTGAGCGAGGCAGGGGCCTCGGTCTACTCCGCCAGCGACATCGCCCGCGAGGAGTTCCCCGAGCACGATGTCACCGTGCGCGGCGCCGTGAGCATCGCCCGGCGCTTCCAGGATCCCCTGGCCGAGCTGGTCAAGGTGGATCCCAAGAGCATCGGCGTGGGCCAGTACCAGCACGACGTGAACCAGACCGCCCTGAAGAAGGGCCTGGATGACGTGGTGGAGAGCTGCGTGAACCGCGTGGGCGTGGACCTCAACAGCGCCTCCTACAAGCTGCTGGCCTACGTGGCGGGCATCGGCGAGGGGCTGGCCAAGAACATCGTGGCCCATCGCTTCGAGCACGGCGCCTTCCGCCGCCGGGAACAACTGCTGGAGGTGGGCCGCTTCGGGGCCAAGGCCTTCGAGCAGGCGGCCGGCTTCCTCCGCATCCACGACGGGGAGGATCCCCTGGACGCCTCCGCCGTGCATCCGGAAAGCTACCCGGTGGTCCAGCGCATCTGCCAGCTCACGGGGAAGACCATTCCCGAACTCATCGGCAACGATGCGGTCCTGGATGGCCTGGACCCCAAGCTGCTCATCGACGACCGCTTCGGGGTGGAGACCGTCAAGGACATCCTGGCCGAGCTGAAGAAGCCGGGCCGCGATCCGCGCCAGCGCTTCGAGGCCGTGCTGTTCCGGGAAGGCGTGAACAAGCCCGGCGATCTGGAAGTGGGCATGGAACTCCAGGGGATCGTCACGAACGTCACCGATTTCGGCGCCTTCGTGGACGTGGGCGTGCACCAGGATGGCCTGGTGCATCTCTCCGAGATCGCCCACCGCTACGTGAAGAACCCCGCGGACGCCCTGAGCGTGGGCCAGGCCGTGAAGGTGAAGGTGCTGGGCGTCGATCTGCCCGCCAAGCGCATCGCACTCTCCATCAAGGCCCTGCTGGCCGCGCCCGAAAGCGCCGGACGCCCCCAGGCGCCCCATCGCCGGCCCCAGGCCCGCGCCGAGGGCCAGGCCGGTCGGCCACCCCGGCCCGAAGGCCCCCGCCCACCTCGGCCCGAAGGACCCAGGCCACCCCGGCCGGAAGGTCCCCGTGGCGCTCGCCCAGGCGGTCCCCAGGCCCCCCGGCCCGATGGGCAGCGTCCTCCCCGGCCCGAGGGGCCCCGGCCTCCCCGTCCGCAGGGCGACCGGCCGCCACGCCCTGAACGTGAGGCCCGCCCCGCGCCGCAGGCCGGGGGCCCGCGTCCCGCCCAGCCCCCGCGCGAACCGCCCACCCCCGCCACCGGGTCCTCCCTGGAGGAACTCATGGCCAAGTTCAACAAGGGCCCCCGATGAGGCCCCGCTTGCGCATCCTCCTTCCCACCGCGGTCCTGCTCCTGGCCTCCGCCTGCATGCCCCAGCACCAGGGCCGGGTCTACGGGCCCTGGGAGGAGGGGCTGACCCTGGCCTACGAGGATCCCACCCTGCCCCAGCCGCAGCGGTCCGAGGAGCGCCTCCAGGTTCGCGTGGCCAAGGCCTCGTTCCAGGCGGCCGGATCCGGCACGGTCCAGTTGGACTACACCAGCGTCCATGGCTCGCTCACCCTGGTCCTCCAGCACCAGGACGGCGGCATCGCTCTCCTCGGCCCGGACGGCAAGGTCATGGCCCGGATCCTCCCCGAGGGTTTCCCCCAAACCTCCGCCTGGGAGGACCGCGGCACGGCCTTCCACGTCGTAGGCCGGGCCACCTGGGACGGCGCGAGCATCCTGCCATCCACCGCCTCCGCCGTCGGCGAATGGGTGGAGGCCCGCCCCGCCCAGGGCCCCGTCCACAGGACCCTCTACCTGCCGGGCCTCGGGGAAGTCGAATCGCAAGAGCTGCGTCAAGGGACTTGGGTCACCATCAACCGCCTCGTGGCCCGCGGCTTCACAGACCTGCCAATCTCCGGGAGCCCACATGGCCGATGACAAGGAGGACAAGACCGAAGCGACCCTGCCCCCCGGTGCCGCCAAGGGCTCCATCCGGGACAACCTGGAGGTGGTCTGCTTCGCGATGGTCCTCATCCTCTTTTTCAAGACCTTCGTGGGCCAGCAGTTCAAGATCCCCTCCGCCTCCATGCGGAACACCCTGATGATCGGGGACCACCTGCTGGCCAACAAGTTCATCTACGCCCGGCCCCAGTGGGCCTGGGAGGAGAAGTTCTTCCCCATGCGGGGCGTCCAGCGGGGCGACATCATCGTCTTCCGCTATCCGCTCAACCGCGATGAGGACTACGTGAAGCGCTGCGTGGCCCTGCCCGGCGACACCGTGGAGATGCGCAACAAGCGGCTCTACGTGAACGGCAAGCTCATCACCGGCCCCTGGGAATACCAGTTCGGGCGCAGCCCGGAAGGGCCCACCCCGGGCCCCTGGCCCCTCACCCGCAACGCCGGTGAGGCCGAGCAGCCCGTGGGCACCTGGCGCCACACCGATCCCGACGAGCTCACCATGGACCGCCAGGGCATCGACAGCCTCATCCAGGAGGGGTTCAAGGACAACCTGGGCCCCGTCACCGTGCCGCCGGGCAACCTCTTCGCCATGGGTGACAACCGGGACAACAGCATGGACAGCCGCTACTGGGGCTTCCTGCCCATGGACCACCTCCGGGGCCGGCCCTTCATCGTGTGGTGGAGCTTCCGCGAAGGCGATTCGGACGATGACAACGGCCGCGTGCCCAATGGCCCCATGGATGTCCTCCAGGACTTCGTGGACGCCGCCCGGCACTTCTTCACCCGCACCCGCTGGGAGCGGACCGGCACCATCCCGCGGTAGGACGGCTTGAAGACCCGCCTCCTCCTGCTGCTGTTCCTTGCCGCCCTGCCCCTGCTGTCCTGGGGGGACAAGGGCCACCGCACCGTCGTCACCCTGTCCCTGACCACCCTTCCGCCCGAGGTGCGCGCCTGGTACCGCGGCCGGGAGGACGATTTGCGTGATCACGCCTCGGACCCGGACCACTGGAAGCAGGATCGCAAGGAAGGGCCCAGGCACTTCATCGATTGCGAGCCCTACGGCGGCCCCGCCGGTGTTCCCCACGATCAGGAGGCAGCCCAGGCGAAGCTGGGGGCGGCCTTCTATCGCAACGGCGTGGTGCCCTGGATCATCCAGGACCGCTGGCGCGACCTCGTGGCGGCCTTCCGCTTCGGCGACCCGGAGAAGGTGGCCTTCGCCACCAGCATCCTGTCGCACTACCTCGCCGACCTGCACGTGCCCCTGCACACCACCGCGAACCACGACGGGCTGGAAACCGGCCAGAAGGGCGTCCACAGCCGCTGGGAGACCGGCCTGGTGGAACGCTTCGTCCGGGAGGACGCGCTGAGGGCCCCGCCGGCGGTAGCCGATCCCCACATCCTGGACCGTCCCTGGGACTGGCTCGCGGCCTCGTATGCCCTCGTGCCCCAGTTGCTGGCGGACGACCGCGCCGCGGATCGCACCACGCCCGTGGATCCACGGGGACGGCGGCGCACCCCAGCCTACTGGCTGATCTTCTGGGCCAAGCAGGGACCCGTCGTGACCGGCCAGTTGGAACACGCCGCCGAACACCTCGGCGACGCCATCCTCAGCGCGTGGAACGAGGCGGGGAAGCCCGCGGCGCCAACGAATCCGAGAAAGTAACCCGGCCCTCGGAACACGGGGCAATCGGAGCAGCGCTCAGCGGCCCGTAATATTTCGCACTAGCTGCACCCTCCCCCCAAGAGTTGGAACCTTTATGACGTCGTAGTGATGGCGGTAAGTAGATTATGATATTGATGATATCTTCTCGGGCATGCTTTAAGGGCGAACCCCAATGCTCATCTCCCGCCTCGCCCGTCTAGATCAACACCTCGCCGCCATGCCTCTTCAGGATTGCTCAGATAGAGAGCCCAAAGCGGAGCTTCAGCCTTGGGGAATGGACAAGGGGTGAGACGAATGTCGCTTTGGCCAAGGGTCCAAAGTGGGATGAGACGATAGGCGCGCATCATCCAGCGCTTTTCTTCCAAAGGCGTATTGATTTTCTTGCTCAATAAACTGATTCGTTCTTCCTTTGCCTCCTCCCACAATAGAGACTGGAGCCAAGTGCTACTTTTAGGCGTCTTGACTAGAAAGCCATTACTGTACACTCCCTCCATTTCACTCTGGGCTCGCCCTGGAAGCGGACGCCCCCACATGTTCTTGAGGCATTCA
Organism: Acidobacteriota bacterium; assembly: GCA_021802985.1. Classification (GTDB taxonomy): domain Bacteria; phylum Acidobacteriota; class Holophagae; order Holophagales; family Holophagaceae; genus Geothrix. Next base: position 23,528 of record JAJZQW010000036.1, read on the forward strand.
ACTGCGGTCACACCCCTGGCAGCTTCTACATCGATAGTTTTGTCTTGACTCATATCAGCGACTAAATATTCGGCTTTGATTTGATTGTAAGATCGATTCTTCCACCGTCGATCATTCAAAAATACTCCAAGAGCCAAGGCCCCCAGCATTGTCAGGAACCACGCCACACCAAAAAAGACTCGTTTAATCATCAGTGCATCTCCAGATTGGAAAACGAGCGGTTCGTTTCAGTTCCGCTCGGTAGATGATGAAATGGTCTGTCCTTCCGCTAGCACTCGCGCACGCAACTGAGCTTCCTGGATCTGCTCACGCGTCATCTTGGATTCCATTTTATCTCTCGCTTTTGCTGCCATTTCTTGTCCATTCGCAGCTGCAAGATTGAACCAGACATGCGCTTCAACATTGTCCTGAGTGACGCCCTTCCCCTCAGAGTAGATGAGCCCCAGCGCCATCTGAGCGTCTGAAAATCCTTGTTCCGCAGCCTTTCGAACCCACAACAGACCTGTCTGCATATCGAGAGGTACTCCCCGCCCATTTAAGTAAAGCTGGCCAAGGTAGTACTCAGCATCAGATCGGCCTTGTTCAGCGGCTTTGAGATACCAGGTAGCCGCAATCTTAGGATTCTCGATAACGAATTTTCCTTCGGAGTACATGACACCGAGAAACATTTGAGCAAGAGCCAACCCCTGCTCAGCAGATCGCTGCATCCAGAACACCGCTTGTTGGTAATCCTGAGGAACCCCTTGGCCAATGGCATATCGAATCCCTAGGTTGTATTGCCCAATGGAATCGCCTTGTTCCGCGGCTTTGCGAAACCATGACACAGCCATTTTATAACTCTTCGGGACACCTTGGCCATTGGTGTAGAGCAGTCCTAGGTTGTTCTGGGCACTGATATACCCACGCTCTGCAGATTCTTTAAACCATGAAGCAGCGATCTCAAAATTAACAGGCACTCCTCTTCCACGCTGGTACATGTTCCCCAAGCTGAACTGAGCCCTCACATCTCCTTGCTCCGCGGCCTTGAGAAACCAGTTAATGGCTTCGATGTAGTCCTGCGGTACATCCTTCCCGTGTTCTAGCAACAATCCGAGATAGAACTGCGAATCAACGTTCCCTTGTTCCGCATTGATCCGCAAACTTGCAATCGATGGGACTTCGGCGAACTGTCTCGTGACTGAGGGGTTGGGTTCCGTCTTGATTGTGACTTGTCCGCTCAGAGGCAGGAGTATCAGGAGGGGAAGGATGAAGAGCCGCATCGGGAGGCCTGTGGAGGCGTGTAGGGATCAATTTATTGCAATAAATTTGTTAGGCCTATAAGTGAATTGGGGATTAAATACCTCTGTTTTAACCTA
>JAJZQW010000037.1 GCA_021802985.1 Acidobacteriota bacterium
TCAGGCTCCTCGTCCTTGGAACCGCCAAGGCCTTCGTCGCCTTCCTTGCCTCCCTCGGCTGGCGCCCCAGTGCAGCCCCCACCCATTACTTGGACACGCTCCTAGGACCGCCGCTCCGAGGTTGGACCCTTGATGACATCGTTACTGGCTGGATATTGGAAAAGGGAACCCATGAAGACACGCAAACTTGGCAACACGGGCCTGGATGTTTCCGAGGTGGGTTTCGGGGCCTGGCAGCTGGGCAACACCCGGGATTGGTCGGCCATGTCCCAGGACGACGCCATCCACCTCGTGCACCGGGCCCTCGACCTGGGCTGCCAATTCTTCGATACCGCCCCCAACTATGGCGGCGGCGCCAGCCAGCAGGTGCTGGGCAAAGCCCTGCGCCGCGCGCGTGATCGGGTCGTGTTGAACACGAAATTCGGCCATCACGCGGACGGTACGGATTTCTCTCCGAAACGACTGCGATCCTCTGTAGAGGCCAGCCTCCAGGCCCTTCAGACCGACCACCTGGATGGGGTCCTGCTGCACAATCCACCCTTTGAGTATTTGAACGGCGGCCATCCCATCTACCAGGAATTCGACCAACTCAAGGACGAAGGAAAGATCCGGTACTACGGCGCCTCCGTGGATTCCAGCCGCGAAATGTTGGAAGCGATCCGCACCACCAAGAGCCAGGTGCTGGAGGTGCTGTTCAACGCCTTCCACCAGGAGACCGCCGCCGCTTTTTCCGAGGCCCAGGCGCAGGGCTTGGGGTTGGTGATCAAGGTGCCCCTGGATTCAGGCTGGCTTTCGGGGAAATACCATGCCGCCAGCAGCTTCGAGGGCATCCGCACCCGCTGGTCCAAGGACGTGATCGCCAGGCGGGCCGAACTCATCGACCGCCTGCAGTTCATCACCGAGGACGGCAGTTCCATGACCCAGGCGGCCCTTCGCTTCATTCTGGGTTTTCCCCAGGTCTCCACCGTCATCCCCGGTCCCCGGAACGAAGCGCAACTGCTGGAGAACCTCTCTGCCAGCGATCAGCCCATGCCAGAGGAGGTCTTCAAGCGGGTCTTCGCGTTCTGGAAGCAGCACCTGAAGGAGAATCCCCTGCCCTGGTGATGGGATCCCCTCGCCAGCCTCAAGGCCCCACGGAGCCTGGCGGCTGCGATCCATCAAGACAGGCCCAGTTGCACATCCAGGCGGTGGATGTCCCCGCGCCTCTGGAAAATCAGATCTGAGTCCTGCCGATCGAGGCGAAGCCCGCTCACGAGGCGCTCAGAACCATCCCCACGGGTGATGCGAATCTGGGGACTGCCCTTCCCCGTGATCACCACGAGCACCTGGCAGACCGTGAAGGCGAGCGAACCGGGCCCAAGGTCCACCCATTGGTGCCCGCCGCCGGCATCCCACCACTCGAATCGCCTCGGAGCACCCAGGAACTCGCGGGTCGACACCAGGCGTGGCTCGAACCCGAGGCGGCCGCCTTGGACTTGCACCCCGAGATCAAAGAAACGCGTGAGAAAGTCCTCCTTCACCTGCCCAGTCATGCCCGGCTGCTGGGCTCCCGCGAAGCTGGGCGTGTGGGAATAGGGATCCGTGGGGATCGCGCCGTACTCCAAGGGCGAGCGGTGAATGCCAAGGCCTTCCAGCAGGTCCCGATGATGGGCCTCGATGCGGGCCAGGACCGCGCGATCGGTGCCCAGGGCAGACTGCCGCACCTCCGCCACCGCGAGCCGGAGCTTGGAGACCATGTGCCAATAGACGCACCCCAGACCCTCGTACTTGTAGAAGGTCCCGGAGCGGCCGGTGAAGGACTGGTGGTCGAACACCGTCTCGTAGAGGTCCAGAACCAGGGCCTCGTCCGCCTCCACCAAGGCGCGGTACTCGGAGGCTTTCAGGCTCTCAAGGACCGCCCGCAGATCCGAACGGTTGCGGAACCCGGCGTGAAACCGGAGGTGGCCCTCCCGGTCCCGCTGGACGAGCCGGGCATCGCCCTTGGCCAGCATGGCGCGCAGCAGGCCGGAGCGGGCCTCCGCATCCTCGGGAAGGATGTTCTTGTCCAGGAAGTGCGGCAGATCCCGGTCGGGATAGAGCAGGTAGGTGCCCAGATCCTCGCGCCAGAGGGCGCTCCGACGGAGCGCATCCAGGAGGTCGGCCGACTCCCGGGGGCTGAGGATGCCCGCGCTGAGTACCGCCACCTGGCCCTCCAGCATGGGATCGAGGCGACGGATGCCCAGACCGGTGGCCTCCCTCTGGATCAGGTTGTAGGCATGGTAGAGGCCGTCGTCCCGGTGATTGGCCCGGATGCTGGCGTCCACATGCCCCAGGGCCTGCTCCAGGAAGGTCCGGAGCCGCGGCAGGGCGAGGCGGGCGCGGTCTCCCGTGAACCCGCGGGCATAGAGCTTCTCCCGGTAGGCCGTCGCGGCCGTGCCCAGGGCCTCCAGGAGGCGCTGTCGGTCCGGATCGGGCTTGGCTTGGGCCTGGGGGACCGGCGGCGCCTGGAGGATGTCGGCGACGGCGTCGAACAGGCCCGCGATTTCGACGGAGAGATCGACCGGCCCCTGGGCCTGGGCTAACAGGCCCCGAAGAAACGCCAGGTACCTCCGCAGGTAACACAGGGTCACCACGGAGACGCCATGGCCCACCAGGGCGTTGTTGGCATCGTTCCATTCGGGCCGCTGGGTGTTCATCCAGAGCCCTGCCCCGGGGATGAAGTTCACCAGCTTGGCGAGAGCCACCACCAGCAGTTTCTCCGCGAGGGTGGCGTGGACGATCCCGGTTTCACCCGCCAGCAGCTTGCCGTCAGCACCCAGTTTGCCGGCCCGGGCCAGGGCCGCGGCGTGGGCCTCGTGGTCGAAGACGATGGTGTTCTTCGGGTCCGCCAGCATGGCCTCGTAGGGCTTGATGCGGTAGGGCACGTCGGCATAGGTGAAGAGGCGCCGATCAAGCAGGGCGGACAGAGCTCCCGGAGTGTACCGCTCCGAGGCCTCCAGCAGCTTCAGGAGGTAGATCACCTGGTGGTCGCCCCAGTAGCCGATGTAGGACCAGGGATCGTGGAGATCGAGGGTCTCCCACTCGAACCCCTCCCGGAGTACCCGGTAGGGGTTGTATCCGTCCGCCGTGGAGGCGTCCAGGAACTTGAAGATCATGCCCTCGAGGAAGCCCGGGTAGGAGAAGGCCAGGGCCTCCCAGTTCTGGAAGATGTCCCGCCAGTTCCCCTGGTAGGCGACGATGGGCGTCCCATCCGGATGACGCACCTGGATGGAGAAGATGTTCCAGGGGCGGCTCGGGTCGCCGTGCCGGCGGCCGAAGGTGAGGGGCAGAAACTCCCGCGCCAGCCGTTCCAGATCCGGATCGCCAGAGGCAGCCGCGCGCGCCACCAGCTCGGGCCGTTCGAGCACCTCGGGCAGGGTGGCGAGGAAGGCCTGGTGACGGGCAGAGACGACGGTGTTGGAACGGGTGAGGAAGGACTGGAAGTCGTGCCGGGCGATCCGGTAGCCGTCCACGGGGATGCCCCCGCGCATGACATTGAAGAGCGTGTTGGACAGGTGCCGGGTCGTCGCCCGCTCATCGGAGGTGGCCTGCAGGCCGTCGGCGCTGGCGATGCGGCGCCGCAGGTTGCGACCGCCGTCCTCGCTGTCCGCCTCCAGGGCCGCCGCCAGATCGCCCCCCGCCGTGAGCACCCCCTGGAGGGCGGTGACGGCCACGGCATCCAGCGCCACGTCGGCAACGATGTACCAGGTTCGGCAATCACCGGGCTGAAGCTGGAGCGGCGTATGAAGCAGGTAGGCCCCCCGCCGCCCGCGCATGTCCGATTCGGACTGGAGCGCAAGGCCGCGCCGGAAGGCCCCGAGCTGGGCACTGGACAGGAGGTGGGTGGCGGCCTCCAGGCCGGTGGACCAGGCCACGTTCACTCGGAGAGCCTCGCTGGGTTCCGCCTTGTCCACGGGATGGGAGCTCAGGCGGAAGAGGGCGAGGTTGCTGTCGGCCAGCCGCTCGGTCCGTTTGTAGCCATCGCCCAGCGTGCTGTACTCGAGCTGGAACCGCCAGCCCAACCCGGCGGGCAACACGTTCTGGAGGCCGTCGACCAGTTCCAGGGACAGTGGTCGCTTGCCCTGGTGGTAAAGCTCGCAGCGGCGGATGAAGCCGAACCGTTGCCCGGTCATCCAGGCGCATCGGAAGGTCAGGCCCAGGTCCTCGTTGACCTCTTCGAAGAGGATCTTGTGGCCCAGGGCGCTCTTGTAGAGGTTCCGCGTGATGCGGTAGACCCCTTCGTAACGCTGGGAGAAGGGCTCCCAGAGCAGGAGGCCTCCATTCTGGCGGATCCGGATCAGGGTCTTCCCGCCGGTGTGCTCCAGGCTGTCGTGGATGCGGTCGTCCGCGTGGTAGGGGAAGAGGGCGTGGTCCGGATCCTTCCGCCCCGCCGTAAGGGCCCCGTTGCTGGAGATGAAGAGCCAGTGATCGGAATCGCTCACGAGGCTCATGAAGAAGGGCGGCAGGCCGTCCAGGTGAGTCACGCGAAAGAACCGCTCGCCCTCCAGCTCCACGAAGTCGCCCTCAACGGGCGCCTCCTGGAACTGGAGCGTGAACGGGGTTCCAGAGAGGACGTCAGAATTCATCGGTCCGTGGCCCCATAGCTGGGCGAGGTGGGCCGGTCGGGTTTGAGGTCTGGGTAGAGCGCCTGCATGGCGAGCTTGGCCTTGCGGTCCACGCTGAAGAGGCCCCAGTACGCCTCGGTGCCATGGCCCTTCCAGGGCTCGTCAAAGGCCTCGAAAAAGAAGGTGGTCACGCCATGGGCCTTCGCCCATGCATTGATCTCCTCGTAGTAGCGCTTCTGCTTGGCCTCGCTGCCGGCCCGCGGTGCGTGCTTGTCACCCACGGTGTAGGTGGCCCAGCCCACTTCACCGAAGACGATGGTCTTCCCGGGATAGCGTTTCTTGACCGCCTCGTACTTGTCCACCGTGGCCTCCAAGGCCCCATCGATGTCCAGCCCGCCCCAGATGGGATAGCTGTGCAGGGTGATGAAGTCCAGGTGCTTCGCCAGCTTGTTCCCGGGCTTGATCCAGTAGAGGTAGTCGTCGGCCACGGTCACCGGGCAGGCAACGGCCTTCTTCACCTGCTTGACGAAGGCGATGACCTGCGGCTCCTTGAGGCGGTGATCCGACCAGTGCACCAGGGTCTCGTTCCCCACGCTCACGGCCGCCACAATCTCCGGGTAGGCGTTGGCGAGTCGGATGCCCTCGGCCACCTGCTGCACGTTCACGGCGGCCTTCCCGGGCTTTCCGCTCAGCCAGATGCCCAGCATGACGCGCAAGCCGAGGTGGTTCTGCCGGATGACCTCCAGGACGTCCCGGCTGTGCTGGTCTGCGCCATAGAGGCGGATGAGCTGCCAGTTCCGCGCCAGGATGCGGAGGTCCTCCAGCACCTGGGCCTGGGTGGGAAACCGGTCCTTGTCGGGATCCTGCCCCACCCGGTAACCGGAGTAGCAGATGGCGTTGCCGTTCCACTGCTGGCGGGCCAGGTTCACCGACGGTTCGGCCTGGAGGGCGGCCGTCAGGAGCAGCAGGAGGGCTGTGAATGCGCTTCGGATCATGATTTGCGTTCCTGGATGTCTTTCTCGATGCGGATCATCATCTGGTCGTTCAAGGGGTAGAACTTCATCAGCAGCGCGGCCAGCACCAGCAGGGCGGCGGGGAAGAAGCTCATGGACAGGCGGATGCCCAGCAGGGAGCGGGAGGTCTGCTCCACGTTGGCCACGTAGCCGAACCCGGTCAGCAGCAGCCCGGTGACCCAGGCGCCGAAGGCGAGGCCGATCTTGGTGCCGAAGATGGCGGAGGCAAACACCAGGCCGGTGTTGCGGCGGCCCGAACGCCACTCGGCGTCATCGGCGGTGTCCGCGAACATCGCCCACAGCAGCGGTGAGTTGAAGCCGATGATGAAGCTGGACAGGATCTGCAACCCGAACATCAAGGCAATGTCCCCGGGCCGGGCGAACCAGAAGCCGGCGATGATCGCTCCGCCCACGCCGATGGCGGTCATGAACATCGCCTTCTTGTCGAACCGCCTGGCCAGAGGCGGGGCCAGCATGACCGCCGCCAGGAAGGCGAGCGCATTGCTGACCAGGAAGGGCCCCAGCAGGTCGTTCCGGTGGACGAAATACTTGAAGTAGTACGCCGAGATCGAACCCTTCAGCACGAAGGAGGTGATCATCACGACCGAAACGACGATCATGACCACGAAGGCCCGGCTGGCGAAGAGGGCCTTCAGGTCCCCCTTGAAGTCTTCATTCTGGTCGACAGGGGGCGCCACGCGTTCCCGGGTCGTGAGGAAGCAGAGGAAGAGCAGGATCACCGCCAGCGTTCCATAGAGGACCATGGTCAGTTGCCAGCCGCGGGCCAGATCCGAAGGCAGGGTCAGAAACGCCTTGGAGAGGAACCAGTGGACCCATTCCACGGGGTGGGCGAGGAAGCTGTGCTGATGGCGGAGCGGGGCTGCCATGCCGAACCACTGGGCGAGGCTCGGGGTACAGTACTGCACCAGGACCGCGACCGAAAAGGCCCCCACGAAGCGGAAGGAGGCCAAGGAAGTCCGCTCCTTGGAGTTCGAGGTCATCACCCCCATCAGGGCGCTGTAGGGGATGTTCACCGCGGTGTAGAGCACCATCAGCAGGCAGTAGGTGATGTAGGCGTAGATCACCTTGCCGCCCTGCCCCAGGTTGGGCGTGGTGAAGGTCAAAACCCCGGCGGCGGCCAGGGGGAGGCTGAACCAGATCAGGTAGGGCCGGAAGTGCCCCCACCGGGTCCGGGTCCGGTCCGCAATGGCGCCCATGATCGGATCGGCCACGGCATCCACCACCCGGGTCAGCAGCATCATGGTGCCCACGGCGGCCGCGGAGATGCCGAACACATCGGTGTAGAAGAAGATGATGAAGAACTCGAAGGTCTTCCAGTAGAAGTTCGAAGCCGCATCCCCGAGGGCATAGCCGGCCTTCTCCCCGAAGGAGAGACGGCCTCCGACGGAATCGTTGGCCTGCGCCGAGCCCAGGTCCTGTCCTGCCATGTCGTCATCCTCCGCGGGAGCGTGTCTGGGCAACTTCCAGCCTGGTTCAGAACCGGTAGCGGAATCCGAACTCGAGCCAGGCGGGATTGATGCCGCCCCGACGGATCAGGGGATCGTAGCGCTCGCGGCCAGCCAGCTCCGTGGTCTGGAGCAGGGCCTGCCCGGTCCAGCGGGGGCTGAATGCGTATTCCATGCCCAGCCGCAGCCCGCCCTTGAGCCCCTTCGCGTCGCGGAAGGGGAAGTGGTGGTCCACGTCGAACACGGAGGGGCTCTCCTGGCCAGAGAACCTGGCAGAGTAGCTGTTCACCGAGAGGCCGAAGATTCCGCGCAGGCCCTTCACATCGGTCTGGACGAGCAGATCCCCGGCCAGCTGGAACAGGGTGAGCGAGGTCTTCAGCCCGTTCAGTTCCTTGCCGGGCATCGACCCGACCCCGAAGGTGATCCGGGCCGGGATCCCTGACTTGTAGATGGAAGTGTCATACCCAACATTCAGGGTCAGCCCGGTGGTGCTGTTGACGGCCTTCTTGTAGCTGTCCAGGCCGAGGATGAGCGCGCCGCCGGCGCTGAAGTGGGTGGACTGGGCGGCCATCGGCAAGGCCAGCAGGCCGAGCAGGCAGGTGCGTGCGACATTCATGGATGGCTCCTTCTCGTAGGCTGCTTAGAACTTGAACCCGATGCTGAAATCACCGACGCGACGGCCTCCGTTGCCGAAGTTGTAGTCGCCGTATTTCGCCCCGGGGTCGCCTGGTGTCTGGCCGTAGAACCGGTTGCTTTGGAAGAGAGCCATGGCGCTCCCGGGGGCCACGTAGTTGTTCTGGTTCGGAGAGTCGCCCGTGAAGTAGCCGTAGACGTTGGTCATGATCATGTGATTGAACAGGTTGTCCACCTTCGCGTAGCCGATCAGGTGCACCTTCCCGAGGCCGATGGGGATGTCCCACTGGACCTGGGCCCCGACCTGGTAGTAGTCCACGCCGGTCTTGAAGGACCCCATGTCCCCGTAGTAGGTGGGGAAGAAGGTCTGCCAGTTGCCGGTGCGCTGATCCACGTCGATGACCCGCTCTCCCCCGATGGTGCTGGGGAGCTGGATATTCGCGAAGCCTGGAAGCGTGCGGTAGTCGGTCCAGCCCTGGGCCTGAATGACCCCACCGTTCCAGGTGTCAGCTTTGAGGGAGAACGAGAGGTTGCCCTTTCCGACCGGCAAGGTGTAGGTCAAGAAGAGGTGGGCGATCTGGTTGCGGCTGAGCACGCCCTGGCCCACCGCCGCCTTCTGCTGCGCGGGCGTGAGGAGCTTTTCCCGGAGGGTCTTGTAGTTGTAGTAGTCCAGGTCGTTGGTGCCGGTGGACTGGTCCCAGGTGTAGGAACCCATCATGCTCCAGCGTGCCGACAACTGCTTCTGGAAGGCCATCTCCAGGCCGGTGTAGATCCGGTTGAATTCCGAATTGCGCCAGATGGTTTCCTGCTTCCACAGGCGAAGCGGATCACCCGGGGCGGGGCTCACCATGTGCACCATGTAGGCCATTCCGTAGTCGTGGATGGGCCCGATGATGTTGTCCTTGTAGATACGACGGGTGGCATTGAACCGGAAATAGCCTGTGTCGTAGTTCCGCAGATACCCGAAGCCCAGTTCGATGGCGTAGGGGGCCCGCAATCCCGGCGAGAGGTAGGTCTGACGGGCATCCAGCATGTCGTAGGCCGGGCCGTAGTTGGCCGGGTTCGTCAGGGCGGCGTAGTCCACGAACCGTACGCCATTCATGTTCTGGCCGGTGTAGGTGTAGCCGTTGTAGGTGCCCACGAGGTTATCGTTGGCGGCGCCGGGAGTGTCGAAGCCGGGCTGCGGAGCGGCGAGGTCGGCTCCGCTCCAGAGATGCACGGTGCGGACCTCCCACGCGTTCCCGCGGAAGTTGTTGGCGACCGCATCGGAGTAGGCCGAGGCCAGCTTCGCCAGGGAGAAGGAATAGACTTCCTTGTTCTGCCCATCCGGATTGAACTTCACCAGGAACCGGGGCTCAAAGATGCTCATGTCGTGCAGCTTGTTACCGCCCTGGTCTTCCATGGCCAACTTGTTGAAGCGCGCACCGACCATGAGATTCCAGAGGGAGTTCACCGTCCAGTTGTCATTCACATAGAAGGACGTGGTGCTGTTCTTCGAGTCGCCGGGGTTGTCAAAAAAGCGCTCCATGTGGGCACTGGGTCCACGGATCGCCTCCCAGTGGATGAAGGGCGCCTGCGTTCCCAGGCCGTTCGGCATGCTGTTCCAGGCGGTCCAGCCGTTGGCAACCGGATTCTCCCCGGGACCGATTTGGAGAATTTCAGAAGGATCCGTCCCCGGCGCTCCCCGCCGAAACACGGGGTAGAGATACTGGCCCGTTGAGGGATCCAGGTACCATCCGCCGGTGAAGACACCCCGGTCTCCGTACTTGCTTCGCCCGAAATTGTAAAGGGTGGCCACCCGCTCCATGCCCATGTCGATGTCATGGTTTCCGTAAAAATCCTGGATGGTCTGCACGTTCACTGAGGAGGTCTGATTGCCCCGCTTCTGCGGGTTGATGTAGGTGCTCATGTTGGTGAGCAGGGGGCCGTAATCATAGCTGTCGGGAGAACCCAGCCAGGAATGGGGGCCGGTCTCGCCGCGGAGCATGAGGTTGGGATCTCCGCTGGAGAAGTAGCCCGCCACCGCCACGCCAGGGGTGGGGTTGGGGACGTCATAGGCCGAGACATCGGCATAGGTGGTGCGGGCCTCGATGGTCCAGTTGGGGGCCAGGATGCCATCCCAGGAGAGGGTGTAGGCCTTGGTCTCGGTGGTCATGTCGCCGATGCCACGAAGGATGTTGCCTTCCCACGGGTCGGTATTGTGCTGTCCCTGGACCCCCCCCCTGAGTGGTCTTCTCGGTCAGGTAGGAGAGGCTCAGGGCGTGGTTGGCCGAGATCATTCCGGTCAGCTTGCCCTCGATCTTGCGGAACTTGATGTTGGAACTGAGCTGGGTGCCCGCGTCCTCCGGACTGACGATGTAGTTTCCGCCAGGGCCCACATTCACGGTCGCGTCCACGCCAGGATTCAACCCATAGGTGGACATCGGGTGGAGCATGGTCTTCACCGTGTTCCAGGGAATGGGGGCGGACTGGCCATTCTGGATCCCCAGCACGGTGTAGCCAAGCAGTCCGGTGGTGGCCTGGGAGGGCGTGAACCGGGTGCCCAGCGTGAACCACAGCCGGTCCTTGACGATGGGGCCGCTCAGGGTGACATCAAGCGTGTGGGTCAGATCATCGCGCAAGAGGTTGCTGTTGTTGTCGGCGTTGGTGCGGTAGTAGTCGGCTCCCATGGATGCGCGGGACATGTTGGCGCGAAAGGTCCCCTCGAAGGTATTCGAACCGCTCTTGGTGACCATGTTCACCTGGCCGCCGCTGACAAGCCCGTTCCTGGCATTCAGGCCGGAGGACACCACCTGGACGTCTGCGATGGAGTCCGGCAGCGGCGCATAGAGCGCGGCCGCCTGGCCCGAATCGTCCTTCACATTGATGCCGTCGATGCTGTAGAGGATCTGGTTCGTGTCAGACCCGCGCACCCGCGCGCCAGTCCCGTAGCCGGCCACACCGGGGGCCATGTTCGTGATGTCGTCAAAGCCCCGCATGGACACAGGCAGCTTCAGCAGTTCCTCGGCCGAATAATTGACGGAGACCTTGTCGCTGGTCTTGGCCTCGGCCACCGAGGTCGCAGTGACCTCCACCACAGCCTCGGCCTCCTGCGTGGAGTTCAGGACGAAGGGCAGGGTCAGGTCGGAGCCAACGCCGATCCGCACGTTCTTCACCGTCTTGCCGAGTTTCCCCTCGGCGCTCACCTTGATGGTGTAGTCTCCCACCGGCAGCAACATGGCGCGGTAGGTGCCATCGGCCTCGGTCCGTACCACCCGGCTCTGGAAGAGCGCTGGGCTCTCGAGGGCGATCCTGGCGCCGGCCACGGGCCGGCCCGCATCATCCCTCACCCGGCCGCGGAGGGACCCGGTGGTCGTCTGCGCGACCAGGCTCACACCACCGGCCAGCATCGTCGCCAGGATGGAGAGTTGGAGTGTGTTGCGCATATTCATGGTCTTTCTCCTGGATTCAAGGGGTTGGGCCTAGAAATGGAACACATAGGCGATTTCGAGATGCGGCACCATGCGGCTCTTCTTCTCCAGCCTGTCGTAGGGGAACACCGTGTCCCCCGAGGCATAGGGACCGGAAGCCCCGCTGGTGTAGACGCTGCCAGTGCCGGCGAAGTGGTGGTACTCAAGCGCCTGGTAGTCGAGAAGCAGAAGGTTGAATTCCACGCTGGAATCCTTGTCCGCCTGCCAGCTGACGCCGCCGAAGGGTGAAGGGTTCAAGCCGCCCTTGGTGGGCACCCCGATGTAGAAATCACGCCAGCCCGCCACGCCTGTGGTCGCGTCCCAGGGATTGCTCTGGGTGTCGCCGACGTACTGGTGCTTGAAGGTTCCGCCGAACTGGAGCCCCGCCTGCCAGCGCCAGTTCTCCGCGAAGCTCCGGCTGAAAGTGGTGCGAACCGTGAACCCGGCAAACTGGTTCCGCTTGTCCTCCATCGACTTGGCAGGATTCACGGGCAGCTGGGCAGACGTCAGCATCGAGCCGTCGGCCTGCGGAAAGTAGTCATCTCCGGTCTTGTAGATGTAGCCCAATTCCAGCCCCAGCCGCCCGACCCCGATGCCGTAGCCGAGGTTGAGGCCAAAGCCGGTGTAGGGGGCCCGCAGGTGGTCCTTGGGGCTCGGGGTGTACCCCAGGCGGAACTTGAACTCCTTGGAAAAGCCCGTGTCCTGGGCCCGCAGGGGCGTGAGCGTACCGCACATGCACGCCACGAGACCCCACCGGAGCACGTTCGTTGCCTTGATCATGTCTTCCTCCCATTGGAGCCCAGGTCCGTGGACGCTGGACGAAAACTAGAAAACCGAGCTGGAATCACTGTGTGGACCACTGGATGCTGGAATCACCGGATCCCGGATCTGCATTCACGGGGCGATGGCTGACAGGCGGATGAGGCTCAACCCTCGGAGGGCGGTGCCGGTCAGTCCGGCACCGCCCTCTGGGAATTCACTTGTGGTAGTAGACGTTGGTGATGAAGACCGTGCCGGCCTGGTAGGGCTCGCCCACGATGACAAGCTGCGCCTGGTGCTGGAAGTTCATTCCGGTGAAGGAACTCAGGGGCAGGTCAATGCTCTGCCAATGCTTGGCGGCCGCCACGGGGACCACGATCTCGAAGGCGGTGTCGTCTACGGCGGGGGAGTAGATGCCGTCTGCTCCGAAGTCGACGAGCTTCACATGGAAGGCCGTCATGTCCGGGGTCCAGATGTCCACGTGGAAGTAGTTCATCTGGCTGGCGTCCACTTCATGGTTGACGAACTCGATGCCGGCATACCCGAGGTTCGAGTACTTCTCCATGGTCTGGCCCGCAATAATGTTCTCGGAGTAGCTGCCCACCACGCCCCAACTGGCGTTCCAGGTATCCACCGGGCTGTTCGGGTAGACCTTGGTGAGGAGGGAGATCACGTCGCTGGCGGGCAGCGTGGGTGCCGGGGGTGCGGAGGTCGGGCTCGCCGGGGCCACCGTCACCGTGCCCACGCCCGCTGGAAGGGTGCCGAGGGTGGCCGTGAGCTTGGCGGTTCCGAAGCCCAGGCCCTTGACCGTCCCGTCACTGCCTGGCAAAGCGATGGCGGGGGTATCCGACGTGATGTCGAAGTACCCGATACCGAGGTTCGTCAGGGTCAGGGTCGGCAGGTCAAAGGAGACCGTGTTGCCGCTGCCGTTTCCGCTGGGCAGGTTGGCGGTCCTCCCCAGGTCGATGTTGATGGGCGTCCAACCCACCGCCGCGGCGGTGGGTGCGCCCAGTACCGAGGTGGGGAGGGATTCGTACTGGATGTCATCGAACCAGATGGCGTACGGCGTACCCGATCCGCCCTGGGCGAAGTGGAAGACGGCCGCATTCTCGTTCAGCTTGCTGGGAACCGGGATGGGGAGGATGAACTGCGCCCATTCGGTGGTGAGGGGAAGGTTTGCAACCTCGGCCTTGAATCGGACATTGCCGGCCGCGTCATCGCCGAACCCTGCGGTCGCCAGCGTGACGGGTGTGCTGGCCTTGGCCCAGAAGGTGACCGCGTTGTAGATCGACATGTTCTGGGGGGAGGCGGCCTTCAGGGCTCCACCCGTGTAGCCGGAAGCCGGCACCGCCACCTTCAGCGAGGTCGCCCAGGAGTGGTGTTCCTGGGTGTCCACGGTCAGGTTGTTGGTGGAGCCGCCGAAGGGGGCGAAGGAAACCCCAGGAGCGTAGTCATCAATGAAGACCGGCCCCGGGAACAGGGGCGTCACCTTCACCACCGCATCAGCCGACTTGTCGCCCAGGGTGGCGCTCACCGTGCCCGTGCCCAGGGCGACCCCGGTCATCAGGCCGGAGGCGCTGACGGTGGCCACGCCGTTGGCCGAGGCCGTGAAGGTCACGCCGGAACTCACCACGGAGGTGGAGCCATCCTGCCCGTGCAGGGTGACCACGAGCTGCTGGGTCTGCCCCGGATAAAGCGTCTGGGTGATGGGGGCGATGGAGATGAAGGAAGACGCGGTATCAGGCGTGGACTTCCCGCCGCAACCGGTCAACAAAGCTACGGTCACGGTTACCACGAGTGCCAGGACACTTCGGAATCGATGGGTCGCCATGTTGATCTCCTTGTGTGGGGCTCTTAGCCGGACAAGTTCAAAAGGGATGAAGATGTCATTTAGATGCGTGGGCGTGCGTGCGTCCTGCATGGGCGGTTCCGGCAGGCGCTGGAGGGGAAAGAGCCTGGCGGGCCATGGGCCGGGGGGAAACCCCGTTCACCTGGTTCAGAGAAGACTGGCCAAGCCTGAATTCTAAAAATGGACTTGTATATGGTCTTTTTTGGTTTTTTCGAGTATTTTTTAGGTTCCTCCGGCTTGGCCGGGTCTGCCGCAATTTTTTAACTTGTTTTTTATTATTAGAATACGTTTAGCCTGTTCTCCGCTACCCGTTCAGGGGCGTCCGCCTGCCGGACAACCCCAGCGGGGCATGCCGTGGATCGAACAGGAAGCAGTCGCCCGGTCGCGCCTCCCGGAGAGGCTTTGCGAAATCCAGCCAAGGTATGCTCCTTTCTGATGCCCACCATTCGCCACATCGCCCTTCTGGTCCCCGCCGGCGGCGGCTACAGCCGAGGCGTCTGCCGTGGCGTGGCCACCTATGCCCTGGAGCGGGACGATCTGCTCATCTTTCCCTATGAGCGCGCGGAGTTCTTGAAACTGCCCTCCTGGCTGAAGAAGGGCCATATCGACGGGATCGTCGGCTTCATCACCACGCCCGACCTGGGACGACAGATCAAATCCCTGGGCGTGCCGATCGTGGATGTCCAGGGTGAGGGCAACTGCCCAGGTTCGCCCGTCATTGACACCGATCCTGCCACCGTGGCCCGTCTCGCGGCCGACTTCTTCACGCAGGCAGGGTTCATCCACTTCGCCTTCTGCGGCTATCCCGGCATCTTCTTTTCTGATCGGCGGTCGGAGGCTTTCGGCGCCATCCTGCGCGCGCGCGCGCAGGTCCCTCACATCTACCAACCCCCGCCCAAGGTATCGGCCACCATCAACGCCCAGTTCATGGAACGGCGAGGCCTCGAGTACGAATCGGAACTCGCGTCCTGGCTGGCAGCGTTGCCCAAGCCGGTGGCCATCCTTGCCTGCAATGACACCCGAGGCCAGCAGATCATCACCGCCTGCCGCGATCTGGGCATCGACATGCCGTCGGAGGTCTGCGTCATCGGCGTAGACAACGACGACATCCTCTGTCGCCTCTGCCGTCCCACCCTCACCAGCATCGCGCCCGATACCGAAGGGATCGGGCAATTGGCCACGGACATGCTCATGCGCATGCTGGACGGCGAGGCCGTGGAACCCAGGCTCTACTATCAACCGCCCCTGCGGGTCGTCGAGCGCCAATCCACGGACATCACCACGGCGGAGCATCCCATTGTGGTGACCGCCTCCCGCTTCATCCGCGACCGGGCTTGCCACGGCATCTCCGTGGAACAGGTCTGCGAACTCTCCGGGTGTTCGCGGTCCACCCTCGACAACCTCTTCAAGAAGCACCTCGGACGACCGGTTGCAGGCGAGGTGCTCCGGGTCCGCCTCAATCGCGGCATGCGCCTCCTGGAGAACACCAATCTTTCGGTGGAGGAGGTCGGCCGCGAATGCGGGTTCAACTCCGCCACCTACTTCTGCCGGTTCTTCAAGCGGGAGACGAACACCACCCCGGCCTTGTACCGCGCCCGCCTCGCCAGGCGTTGACCGGAGCGCCCGGAATCGCAGATTGAACCTTGAATTGCGAAAAAAGACTGTTTAATTGTCTCTTTTGATGGCCACATCCTGAACCTCGCCGCCGTCCCGGCGTGAGGATGCCCCATGAAGCCCATTGCCAGCCTCCTCGCCCTCAGCGCAGCCATGCTCCTGGCCTGCGGGGGCTCCTCCACGCCCCAGACAGCGGGGACTACCCCGTCCACCGGTGCCTGGGTCCTGAGCTGGAGCGACGAGTTCAACGGGGCCGACGGCAGCGCCCCCGATCCCGCCAAGTGGGCCTTCGACCTCGGTGGCGGTGGCTGGGGCAATGGGGAGCTGGAGACCTATACCAGTCGCCCCCAGAATGCCGTGATCCGGGGGGGGAACCTGGTGATCACCGCGGCGAAGGAAACCTACACCGGCACCGACGGGATCAGCCGCGACTACACCTCCGCCCGCCTCAAGACGCAGGGGCTTTTCTCGCAGTCCAGCGGCCGCTTCGAGGCCCGGATCAAGATCCCCACCGGCCAGGGCATCTGGCCAGCCTTCTGGCTCCTGGGCAACGATGTCACCACCAACGGCTGGCCCGCCTGCGGCGAGATCGACATCATGGAGAACATCGGCTCGCAGCCCGCGACGGTGTACGGCACCATCCATGGCCCTGGCTACAGCGGCGGCACCGCCATCGGCGCCAGCCACACGCTCGCCACCGGCAAGTATGCCGACGACTTCCATCTCTATGCCGTGGAGTGGGAAAGCACCCAGATCCGTTTCTACGTGGATGGCTTCCTCTACGCCACCCGCACCCCGGCGGATCTCCCCAACAACGGCTCGGTCTGGGTGTTCGATCACCCCTTCTTCCTCCTCCTGAACCTGGCCGTGGGCGGGAACTGGCCCGGAGCCCCGGACAGCACCACCGTGTTTCCGCAGCAGATGCTGGTGGATTACGTCCGCGTCTACCACCGGTCGTAGACCCTGCGCGGACCTTGCAGTGGCCGGGGACCGGCCCCTCCGGGAGCATCTTCATGCAGCTTCGTATCAAGTCCCTGCTCTGCCTGCTGATGGCCGCCAGTTCGTGGGCGATTGCGGCTTCCCCCAAGGCGCCAAAGGCCAGAATCGCCCTCCAGGACGGCTGGTACTACCTCGACGGACACAAATTCCTGGTCAACGCCCTGGGGTACGAATCCGGCGCCCGGCCCGGGGAGGCCCCCTATGACCGAAAGCCGCGGAACCTGGCCCAGATTGCCCGCGATCTGGCGACCATCAAGGCGGCGGGCTTCAATGGCATCCGCACCTGGTCCGAACTGTCGGAGGCCGAACTCAAGGTGGTCCAGGCCTCCGGCCTCAAGGTGGTATTCGGGATCTGGCTGAAGCCCGACGAGGACTTTGCCGACCCGAAGGTGGTGGCGAAGGATCTCGCCCTCATCCGGCGCGTGCTGGCCTACAGCCGGAAGTACGACTGCGTGATCACCTACCTGATCATGAACGAGCCCATGCCTGAGCACCTCCGCAAGGTGGGCGCACAGGCGACCCGGAACCTGTGGACCCAGGCGGTAGATCTGATCCACCGCCTCCACCCCGGCGTGCCCGTTACGATCTCCGGCAACACCGCCATCACCGAGTGGCTGGACATGAACCTGTTTGATGTCTATGGCAGGAACGCCTATGACTACCATGACGGGGCCAACTTCACCGCTGGCTGCGTCCAGGCCCAGCGTGCCATCACGGACTCCCTTGGACAGGGCAAGCCGGTGCTCCTTACCGAATTCGGCCGCTCGGTCTCCCGCCGGGGCGGCAACCTGTACGGCGGCAACACCCTCCAGGAACAGGCCGACGCCATGGTCCGGTACTACCGGGACCTCCTGGATGCCGGGGCCACCGGCCTCTGTCCCTTCTACTATGCCGATGGCTGGTGGAAGGCCGGAGAACCGGCGGTTCACAACGACGAGCCCGAGGAGTGGTTCGGGCTCATCGGCTTCAGTGACCTCACCGATACCCACGGCTACCCGCGCCCGGCCTGGTACGCCCTGCGGCAGTACAACCAGGCTCTGGTGACGTCGCCCAAGAACCAGCAGTTCTACCAGAACGAGGTTCCTGTCGAGGCCTTCTGCCAACCCAGCGTCAAGCGGCTGCGGGTGGTTCACGGGGACCGCGTCCTCAAGGAGCTGGTTCCCGATGCCCAGGGCCACGCCACCGCGCGCCTCTCCTTCAAGAACGAGGCCCTCCAGGACCGGGAGTTGGTGGTGGAAGCCTACGATGGGGGCGGACGCCTCCTGAAAGTCGAGACCCTGATGGTCCTGACCGGCCCCGAGCCCATCCGGTGGCCCACGCTGGAACTCAGCACACCGACGTCGGACCTGACGGGCGTCCGAAAGATTCCGGTCACCTTCACGCTCAAGAACGCCGGGACGTTCAGCCTGGGTGGAGAACTGCGGGTCGCCTACTCCTTCCACAAGGGTTGGGATCGGGCGGAAACGCGCGTCCAACCGCTGGATCCCGCCCGGCGGGAGCAGACGCTTGCCGACACCTACCTGCTGCCAGAGGGGTGCCCGATGCTGGCCATCTACGCCGGGGCCGACATCCGCTTCGGCAAATTCGTCAGGACCCTCCACGCCCAGCGGTACCTCTTTGCAGGTTCCTGGGCCGACCCGATCCGGATCAAGGACTGAGGGCGCAAAAAATCACATCGGATTCCCAAAAAAGGCCATTGATCAACCATTTTTTTGAGGCCAGCCTGGGGTGGCTCACTCAAACCTCTTGCAATCCCTGGCCTGCCGTGGCTGCAACCTTGCGGGATTCCCAACCCATGTTCAGCACTTCCGTTCGGTCCTGCGCCGAACCCGAAAGAAGGAGAACACATGAAGACCGATCGAACCCGGGGGACGCTCCTGGCGGTTGCCCTGCTGGCAACCTCGATCACGGGGCTGTTGGTGGGATGCTCTGGCCACTCCTCGAGCCCTGCCGCACCGACCGTGCCGGCCGACACGACCCCACCCACGGTGGCCATCAGCGGCATCAGCACCACGCCGGTTTCCGCGCCCATCACCGCGACCTTCACCTTCAGCGAGGACGTGGGCACCAGCTTCACCCTGAGTGACATCACCATCACCAACGGCACCCCTGCCCCCGCCCTCGTCAGGGTAAATCCCACGCACTACACCCTCCTCGTCAGCCCCACGGCCAACAGCACCGGAACCATGGCCATCGGCATCGCCGCGGGCTCCTTCAGCGACCTGGCCGGCAACCTGAACACCACCGCGGCGCAGGTGGACCAGGCCTTCAACACCGTGAACGTGCCGGTCGCCTACGCGGTACTCGATTTCAATACCGCGGGCCTGACCTATACGGCGACGGATTTCGGGGGCACCGCTTCCACCTTCCCCGCTTCCTCCGCGCCCGCGGGCGGC
The DNA here is from genome assembly GCA_021802985.1 of Acidobacteriota bacterium. Taxonomy (GTDB): domain Bacteria; phylum Acidobacteriota; class Holophagae; order Holophagales; family Holophagaceae; genus Geothrix. Next base: position 18,762 of record JAJZQW010000037.1, read on the forward strand.
CCAGCCACGCCGGTGGTCCAGATCAACAAGACCGCAGGCGCCCAGTTCTGGGCTGGCACCACCCTGTCGGTGGGCTACCTGGACTCCGTCGGCACCATCCCGTTCTCCAGCCTCCACACCAAGCTGACCGCCGTGGTCTACTCGCCGGTCGCCGGCGCCACCATCAAGCTCAAGATCGAGGACGCGAACGATGGAACCCACTCGGTGGAAACGGATGCCACAGCCGCCCTCGGCTGGCAGACCCTGACCTTCGACATGGCCACCCCGTCGGCCGGAACCCAGCCCCTTGACCTCACGTTCACCTACAACAAGATCTCCCTCTTTCCGAACTTCGGGGCCGTGCCCGCAGCGGATGAGGTCTACTTCGTGGGCCCCATCACCTTCCTCGGCACCTCCATGCCCTCCGCGCCTCCCCTCACCTCGCCCGTCGTGACGGCCCCCGTCGATGTGCCCGTCGCCCCCACCTTGCCCGTCGCCAGTGTTCTCTCCCTCTTCAACAGCAGCGCCACCTACACCAATGTCTATGTGGACAACTGGAACCCCAACTGGGGCCAGGGCGGCAACATCGCGGATACCACGGTCAACGGGAAGACCCTCAAGCTGATGGACCTCGTCAACTATCAGGGCGTCGCCATCTCCTCCAACGGCGGGGACCCTGCTGGAACAGGGGTACTGAACATCACTGGAAAGAGCATCCTCCACATCAGCTACTGGACGTCCGACGGAACGAGTTTCAACTTCACCCCCATTGACGCCCTCGATCATGAGTTCCCCATCAACTCCGGGACTCTCGTCCAAGGGGCCTGGACCGATCTGGAGCTTCCCATCACCAATGCCGGCTTCGATCTGACCACCCTCCGGCAGCTCAAGTTCGACACCACGACGGCCGGTCACTTCTACCTGGACAACATCTACTTCCACGCGCCGACGGTGCCTTCCACGCTGCCCGCCGCCCCCGCCCTGCCCGCCGCCAATGTCATCTCTCTGCTGAACTCCAGCGGGACCTACACCGACATCGCCGTGGGCGACTGGAACCCCAACTGGGGCCAGGGGGGCTCGATCACGGATGCCCTCATCGCCGGCAAGACCATCAAGCTGATGGACCTGGTGAACTACCAGGGCATCAACGTCTCCCCCACGGGAGGCACCCCGGGCGCCCTCGACATCACCGGGAAGAACACCCTTCACATCAGCTACTGGACACCGGATGGGACCGCCCTGAACGTCTACCCCATCAATGCGACCAGTGAGTACGCGATCGACGCTGGCCCGCTCACCCAGGGCGCCTGGACGGACCTGGAGATCCCCATCACCCAGAGCGGCTTCGACCTCACGACCATCCGCCAGCTCAAGTTCGACACCACGGCGGCCGGTCACTTCTACCTGGACAACATCTACTTCCATTGAACGACCTGGGAAACGGTGGGCACGGGCCGTTCCGGGGGGCCACCCCCGAAACGGCCCGTAATCATTGGCGTGCGCTGCCGGTAAAGGGGTGATCAGAATGGCGCTGCCCCTCAGACTCCTGACCCTCCTCCTGGCCGGCCCCCTCCTCCTGGCGGGGGGTGGCTCCCGCCTCCAGGGCCTGGACGGCCTGCAGTCCAGCGCCGCCGGGGACCGGCTGCGGCCGGTCCCGCCCCTGGTCTTCCGCTCTGGCCGGAAAGCCGCCGAAGGCACCTTGGCCACCCTCCGGCTGGAGGCGCCCCGCCAGCGGGTGCTGGGCCTGGGCGGCGCCCTGACGGAGGCCTCCGCCTATGTCCTGGCCCACCTGCCCGCGAAGCGGCGCAACGCTTTGCTGGATGCGTTGTTCGGACCGAAGGGCGCCGATCTCAGCCTGGCCCGGATTCCCATCGGCGCCTGCGACTTCTGTGTGAACGGTCGGTTCTCCTATGACGACGTCCCGGGAGACACCGCCCTGACCCACTTCAGCCTCGCCCATGACCGGACTGGCTTCCCGGGCTCACCGGATCCGCACTACGCCCTCCTGGACCTGATCCGGGACGCCCACGGCCGCAATCCCGGACTCAAGCTCCTTGCCAGCCCCTGGACCGCGCCCAGTTGGATGAAGGACAACGGGGCCTGGTACGGCAAGGGCCGGGGCGGCAGCCTGCTGGCCGAGCACCAGGATACCTACGCCAGGTACCTGGTGCGGTATCTCCAGGCCATGACTGCCGAGGGCCTGCCCGTCTGGGGGCTCACGCCGGAGAACGAACCCCTGGGCAACGGCGGCCAGTGGGAGAGCATGGAATTCACCGCTGAATCCATGGGGGCCTTCATCCGTAACCACCTGGGCCCACGCCTCGCCGAGGCCCGACTGGGCGGTGTGAAGCTCATCCAGTACGACCACAACCGCGATGCCCAGGCCCTGGCCTTCGCCCAGGCCACGCTCGGGGATCCCGCCACGGCCCGCTTCGTCTGGGGCACCGGCCTCCACTGGTACAACGCCACGGATCGCACCTGCACCGACCTGCTGGACCAGCTCCAGCAGCGCTACCCCGGCAAGGCGCTCCTGCACACCGAGGGCTGCATCGATGCCATCGGTACCGAGGACAGCTCCCCCGGAGGAACGTTCCGGGGCTGGAAGGACGATGCCTGGTGGTGGTCGCCGAAGGCCCGGGACTGGGGCTACGACTGGGCCGCCCCGAACGAGAAGAAGGACCATCCGCCCTATGCGCCGGTGCACCGCTACGCCCGCGACATCATCGAGGGGTTCAACCACGGCTTCTGCGCCTGGCTGGACTGGAACCTCGTGCTGGACCAGTGCGGCGGTCCCAACCACGTGGGAAACTTCTGCGCCGCACCGGTCATGGTGGACATCGCCTCCGGCGCGATCTACCGGACACCCCTGTTCGACGTGCTGATCCACGCCAGCCGCTGCCTCCGTCCCGGCAGCCGCGTAATCGGCGTGGATCTCCCGGCGGGAACGCCCCTGCGCATCCTGGCCACCCTCAGCGAAGACGGTGGCGTGCTGGCCATCCTGGCCTTCAACCCGTCAGCCTCGCCCCAGCGGTGGTCCCTCGCCATCGGCGGCCAGTCCGCCACCACCCTCCTGCCCGGGAACGCCCTCCAGTCCTTTCGGGTGGCCCTCCGCTCCCTCCCTGGGCAGCACCCTTCAGGCCACTGATCTACGCTGGAGCCCTCGTGGCCTGGAGCGAAGCCTTGGCGGCCTCCATGCGGGTGATGGCCGTGGGGCCCTTGCGCAGGGCGAGGGCCACGGTGAGCACGTCGATGATGGCGAGGTGGACCAGGCGGGACACCATGGGGGCGTAGACCTCGGGGTTCTCCTCCACATCGGCGGGTAGCAGGAGGTCGGCGGCCTCGGCCAGGGGCGTGTGGGAGCGGGTGAGGGCAATGATGGTGGCGCCCGTCGGCCGAGCCAGGCTCACCACTTCCAGCAGGGAGCGCGTCCGGCCGGAATTGGAAATGACGAGCACCACGGCATCCGCAGGCAGCAGGGCCGCCGCCACCCGCTGCATCTGGGCATCGGTGCAGGCCAGGGTGGGGGTACCCAGGCGGAACAGCTTCATCTGAGCGTCCAGGGCCGTGATGGCGGAATGGCCCAGGCCATAGCACTCGATGCGTCCCGCATGATCAAGGGCCTCCACGGCCTTGGCCACCCCCTCGGGATGAAGGGCGTCCCGGCCCTGGGCGAGGCCCGCGGCGGCATGATCGAAGACCTTCCGGATGAGCTGAGCGAGGTCATCGCCTGGGGTCAGGTGAGCGTGGACGAAGGGGATGCCGGCCCCGAGGTCCCCCGCCAGCTTGAGCTTGAAGGCCGACAGGCCCGAACACTTGAGGCGGCGGCAGAAACGGATGACCGTGGGCTGGCTGACCTCGGCCCATCGAGCGATCTGCGAGATGGGCGCGGACACCGTTTCCACCGGCCGTTGCAGCACCAGTTCGGCGACTCGTCTCTCGGCGGGCGGCAGACTGGGCCGCAGCCCCTGGATGCGGTCCAGGAGACTCATGGGGCCCAGAATACGGAGACCGGCACCACCGTCTGCCGGAGGATGGCGCGGATGGGACACGTTTCCACGGAGCCTTCATCCAGGGCCTTTTCCAGGATGCGGCGCTTCTCCGTTCCGGAGATCATCAGCAGGATTTCCCGACTGTCCAGCAGCGCGTGCAGGGACAGGCTGAGGCGCCGATGGGGGGCCTGAGGCGGCCGCACGGCCACCACCGAAGCCTCGCTGGTGAGCCCCTCCACCAGGGTCTCCGCACCGGGGAACAGGGAGGCCATGTGCCCATCTTCCCCCATCCCCAGAAGCACCAGGCTGAAGGGGTGGGGCAGTTCCGCCAGCGCAGCAGCCACGACGGGCACGGCGGCTTCCGGGGTAGCGGTCCCCGTCCAGAAGGGCACGAAGGCAGCCTCGGCGGCGCGGTGCTTGAGCAGGTGGCTCCGCACCAGGGCCTCGTTGCTGTCGGCATGGTCCGGGGCCACCCAGCGCTCGTCGGCGAGCGTTACCGTCACGCGCTCCCAGGCCAGGGACTGCTTTGCCAGCGCCTGAAAGAGCGGCACCGGACTCCTGCCGCCGGAGACCACCAGCGTGACCCGGTCTTGAGCGGCCAGGTCCGCCTTCAGGCGCCGGACCACATGCTGGGTGGCGGCGGACACGAGGGTGGCGGCATTGGCGAATTCCCGGAGATTCGGCACGGTCAGTCCTCCTCGTTCCAGGCAAGGCCGTCCCGCGACAGCAGGGCGCTCGAAGCGGCCGGGCCCCAGCTCCCAGCCGTATAGGCCTTCGGACGATCCTCACTGGCCGCCCAGCTCTCGAGGATGGGCGCCACCCAGCGCCAGGCCGCCTCCTGCTCGTCCCGGCGAACGAAGAGCGTGAGCTTGCCGCGGATGGCGTCCATGAGCAGGCGTTCATAGGCCTCCAGGCGGCGGGCCCGGAAGGACTCGGCGAAATCCAGGTTGAGGTTCACCGGGTTCAGCGCCATGGCGTCGCCGGGCTGCTTGGCCAGAAGGTACAGCCGCATGCTTTCGTCGGGCTGCATGCGGATGACCAGGCGGTTGGGGCGAGTGCCATAGCCGGCCTCCCCGAAAATAGGATGGGGCACCCTGCGGAAGTTGATGACGATCTCCGCCAGTTGCTCGGCCATGCGCTTGCCCGACCGCAGGAAGAAGGGCACCCCGGCCCAGCGCCAGGTGTCGATTTCGGCCTTCACCGCCACGAAGGTCTCCGTGCGGCTGTCGGCCGCCACGCCCGGCTCCTCGGCGTAGGCCCCCACGGGCCGGCTGCCCACGGCTCCGGACCGGTACTGGCCCCGCACGGTCTTGGCGGTGACTTCCTGGGGCGTGAAGGGCTTGAGGGAACGCAGCACCTTCAGCTTCTCGTCACGCACGGCGTCGGGATCGCTGCTGGTGGGCGGTTCCATGGCCACGATGCAAAGCAGCTGCAGCAGGTGGTTCTGCAGCATGTCGCGGAGGGCCCCGGTGCGCTCGTAGAAATCCCCCCGGCCCTCCACGCCCAACTGCTCGGCCACGGTGATCTGCACATCCTGCACCCACTCCCGGCGCCACAGGGGCTCGAAGAGAACGTTGCCGAAGCGCAGGGCCAGAAGGTTCTGGACGGGTTCCTTGCCCAGGTAGTGATCGATGCGGAAAATCTGCCGCTCGCTGAAGTGGCGGCCCACGGCGTCGTTGATCTCCCGGGAGGACTCGAGGTCGTGGCCCAGGGGTTTCTCCACCACCACCCGCGAGTGGGGCGTGATGAGTCCGGCCCCGCCCAGGTGCGCGGTGATGGCCGCGAAGAAATTGGGCGAGGTGGAGTAGTAGAAGACGCGGACCCGCTCCGGGTGCTGGCCCAGGGCCTCCCCCAGGGGCCGGTAGCTCGCCTCCGCCTGGACCTCCAGTGGGAAATAGCTGATGCGTGCCGCGAAGCTGGCCCAGGTCTCCACATCGTAGGCGGCCCCCAGGAAGGGCCGACAGCTCGTCTCGGCCAAGTCGAGGAACGCCTCCCGGGACAAGTCCCGCCGCGCGGCAGCCAGGATGAG